>VBID01000228.1 GCA_005880615.1 Chloroflexota bacterium | reverse complement strand
GCGCCAGAAGCGACGGCGACGCCGATCGGATCGCCCGCTCCGTCGCCAACTCCCCCCTCGTGAAGACCGCACTCGCGGGCGGGGACCCGAACTGGGGACGCATTCTCTCCGCGGCCGGCGCCGCAGGGGTCCGCTTCTCTCAGTCGGAGGTCTCGCTGAGCGTCGGCGAGGTTCCGCTCGTGCGCAAGGGGTGCGGCACCCCGCAGAGTGGGAACGGGCGGAACGGCACGGTGCTCCGCCGCCTCTTCAAGGCGCCGCGCGTGTCGGTCCGCCTGGCGGTCGGCGCCGGCCCCGGCCGCGCCACGCTCTGGACCTGCGACCTCACCCGCCGCTACATCGACATCAACGCCCACTACACGACGTAGTCGTGGATCGCGGCGCCGAACCGACTATTCCCTCGGGGTGCCGGGGAGGCGGCCCGTCGAACCGCCGGCCCCGAGTCCGAAGTCGTAGCCGATGCTGAATTGGACAAGGTTCTCGGTGTAGTTGGTTGTGTCTTCCGGTGCGAAAGTGCTGCCGGGCGTGACGGGAAAGGTCGATCGGTTGATGTCCCTCTCTCCCGCGCCCGCCAGAAACCATCCCTTCCCCAGGTCCATCCGGGCTGCGAGTGTCGCGTAGCGTCGTCTATCGATGCGTCCGAAATGGAAGACATCGTTGGGATCCGTCGTGTTGTAGCCGCGTTTCTCGGCCTCGTAATGCAGCCTGATCGTCCGCATGCGGTGCGCGCGCCCCCAGCGGAAACGGACCTCGCCACCGAAGATGTCGCGCCGACTCGAGACGTCATTCTTGTTGAAGCCGTCCGGCACGAAGAGGTCACCGTGCGCGTGCAGGTCTTCCCGCCGATAGATGGCCCGGACCCGCAGGCGGTCCGTGGCGAGCGGGTCCCACGCGAGCTCGGCTTCGCGGAAAGGCATCCCGCTGTCCCGCTCGTCGAAGCAGGGGTTGTAGTTCCTGTCCTCGCGGCCGGCCGTGAGGGCGAGCCGGAGGCGCTTCCTCACGATTTCCTGATCGACGCGGAGCTGACCGGCGCTCTTGTGGTAAGTCGCCTCGCGGCGCGGTGGCGGCAGGGCGTCGAAGCAAGTCGGGCATGGGAGCATCGAGATGTCCAGGGCGGCGCGCATGCTGCGCAGGTTCCTGAGATAGTCGTAGGGGACCGCACTGTACGAGGCCTCGATGGTCGTCCGGTGGTCGCTCGCTTGTTGCAGAGGCTGGGCGATGAAGAACCGGTACGAAGCGTGGTTCTTGATGACGTTCTCCGAGTAACGGTAGGCGGAGACATCGAGCCCCAGCGCGGTCGGCCTGCCCTCCAGCCATCCGGCTCGGACGATCGTGGCAAGCTGCGGGATGGTGATGTAGTCGTCGGGCGTCGTGATGGCGAAGCGTCCCCTCTTGGCGGGGTCGCCCGCGACGATCTGTTTGTCGGTAACGAGGGAGCCGCAGCCGAAGCTCAGCCCTGTGCCAGGCCTGGCCAGGCGGTCGAGGTCCTTCTGGGAAAGTTGCGTGATGTTGTCGTCATAGCGCTCCGCGAGCGCCAGACGCGCGGACCAGTCCACGTCGGCGCCCGCCGCCGAACGGCGACCTGAGATGGAGAGCACCAGCATCAGGATGGCCGCCGGCGCGCGCCTCGCCGTACCTGAAAACCGCTTTCGCGCATTCTGTCCGACGATCACGCGACTCGACCACCGCCAGGGTCCCCTGATCCGGCCTCAGTCGACATTGAAGTATTCGATCCCGGAGCCATCCCGTCTGACCCGTGGAGGTCCACGTCAGGACGACATCGTTTCCGGAGAGGGAAACCGTAAGGCCGATCGGAGCCGCGGGCTCCTGAAATGCGTAGGCCGCGGCCATGGTCGACGTCGCCCCTCCAGGGTCGGTGACCGTGACGCTCGTCACACCGGCGGGGCGGGCCGGAGTGCTCGCCATGATGGTTGTGCCGGACACGGAGACGACTGTTGCGCTCACTCCTTCGAAGCCCAGCGTCGCTCCGGCCTGGAAGCCTGTCCCGGTGACGGTCACCGTTTGCCCGCCGGCGTCCGTCCCCGCGCTCGGTGCGACGGAGGTCACGTTCGGCGGCGCAGCCGGCAGCACGGTGTCGGAGAGACTCGTGTCCGCGGAGACGACGACTCCCCGTCTCCAGACGGGACTCAGGCCCGTGGCCGCAGGGGGCGTGAAGAGGATGTCGTAGGTCCCCGCCACCGACACGATGGAGAAGCTGCCCGTCGGGTCGGAGGAGTGGTGTGACACGTAGACCTGCGTCGAGGTCCCGGCGAGGAAGAAGGCGATCTCGACATTGTCCACCGGCATGCCGCCTGCAGTGACGACACGACCCGACACAAAAAACCCGGTTGGCAGCTTGACCGTCGGGAGGACCGTCGGGTTGGCCGTCATCGAGACGCCGGTCAGTTCCACTCCCGCGAGGCGCAGGCCCCGCGGAGGAGAGTACGTGATGGAATAGGTTCCCGCCATGATGACGGTGCTGAACGCACCGGTCGAGTCGGTATGGTCGTCGGCGGTGAGGACCTCGACCCCCGCGGGAGTGAAATAGTCGGTGTTGACGTCAACGACCGGACTGCCGTTGGTGTCCGTGACCTTGCCTTCCACCAGAACTCCCGCAGGCAGGGCCTGGGTCGGCATGGTGACGTCAGCGGAGACGCTCACAGCCGCCGACTGCTCCGAGACCAGAAGCGTGCACGGGGGTGGCTCCCACTGAACGTAATAAGCCCCCGCCGGGACCTCCACGGTGTACAAGCCGTTGGAGTCGGAGCGATCGTGCGACAGGGTGATGCCCGCTCCCGTGACCGTGTCGATCGCGTTGATGTTCACGTTGATGACCGGGCTGCCGGCGGTATTGGTTACCGCGCCGCTGACGCTGAACCCGGTCTGGAGCACTACCGTCGGGAGCGTGATGTTCCCCTGGATCGAGACCGAGGGCACCACCAGCGCGAGATACGGGGTGCCGGTCGGAGGGCCATAGCGCAGGTTGTAGGTCCCGGCAGCGACCACGGTGCTGTAATTTCCGGAGACGTCGGTCGAGTCACGAATCGTGTACACCCGCTCTGAACTGCCCGGAGGGAAAAAGTGAAGGTAGACATTCGAGAGCGCGACGCCTGCAGAATCGGTGACCTGGCCGGAGACGACGACCCCGTTGGGCAGGATCACCTGCCCGAGATTCTGACTCGTCGTCAAGTTGAAGGACCGGATCCGCTTCGCCGTGAATACGCTTCCCAGCGCCGGCCTGAACTCCACATCGTAGATTCCCGGGAGCGCCGTCAGCGAGAACGTACCTGTCGATGACGTGACGTTGCCGCTGGAGCCCACGGGCTGGGCCGTGCATGAGTCGACGAGGTCGATCGTGACACCAAAGATACCGACGTTGTTCGAGTCGGTGACCGTGCCGGAGAGAGTCACGAAGGCGGCGAGCGCGGGCGAGGGCAGGAGACAGACGAGCGCAGCAAGAAAACCCAGGAACCTGATGCGGACGGGCGTCATGTGCCTACCTCTTCCCTTGGGCGATCAAGTAAAGCGCTCCCCTGGTCCGCTGGTGCTGTTGTATCATGGTTCGCGGGTCTCCAAGGCGGCTGCTCGCGGACCTGCGATCCGCGAAGCGGACCGTGCTCAATCGGTGGGCGATGATGAGGGTGGTGCGGCCTGCCGCCGCCGCCATGAGCGCATCGATGACCGACCGCTCGGATTCGGCATCGAGACCGCTGGTGGGTTCGTCCAGGATGAGCAGCGGGGCATCGCGCAGGATGGCACGGGCGATGGCGATGCGCTGCTTCTCCCCGCCGGAAAGGCTCGTAGCCCGCTCCGAGACGTGGCTCCGGTACCCGTCCGGCATCATTCGAATGAACGCGTCCGCATCGGCAGCCCTCGCTGCAGCCACGATCTCCTCCTCGGCCGCTTCGGGCCGGCCGAAGGCGATGTTTTCGCGGATCGTCCCGCTGAAAAGGAGCGAGTCCTGGAGCACAAGGCTCACCTGCTCGCGGAGCGACTGCAGCTGATAGCTCCGAATGTCCTCTCCATCCAGGCACACGACACCGTGACCGGGGTCGAAAAACCTCGGAACAAGACTGACCAGGGTGCTCTTGCCGGCTCCTGTGCTTCCCACAATCGCCACCCTTTCCCTGGCGTGAACCGTGAGATTGACGTCCTTGAGCACGGGCCGTCCGGGCTCGTACTCGAACGACACATCCCGGAACTCGATCTCGCCCCTCAGCCGGGGAGCCGGCCGGGCCGTCTTCCGGTCGGATACCTCCCGCCGGGCTCCCAGGACGTCAAGGACCCGCTCCGCGCCGACGCTGGCTCTGTTGAGCGAGTTTGACAGGCGCGCGAGAGCCTTCATCGGGCTGTAGAGGTTGGTCACGTATGCGAAGAATACAATCACGTCACCGGTCGTGATCTCACCCGCCATCACCTGCTTTGCCCCGTACCACATCACCATCGCCAGCCCGACCGCGGCGAGGAAATCGACCAGCGGGGCGACCCGGGCCTGGTAGCGCACGCCCTCAAGGTATGCCTGCAGGCTGCTCTCGCTCTGTGCCTGGAATCGATCGTCCTGCTGCTGCTCCTGTGCGAGACCCTGAACGATCCGTATGGAGGACAGCGTCTCCTGGGCCACCGAAGCCAGGACCCCATCGCTCTTGCGGGCCGTACGTGCGGCGAGTTTGATTCGTCCGGTGTAGCGGAAGACCGTCCAGAACAGGAGCGGGGCCACCGAGAGAGCAGCCAGCGCGAATTTCCAGTTGAGCCAGAACATCATCACCAGCATCGCGGCCAGCAGGCAGACATTGCTGACGAGCAGGATCGAGCCATTGGCCACGACATCCTGGATGGCATTGATGTCCGCGGTGAAACGGGTGGTGAGGTCGCCGATGCGCTGGCGATCATGAAACCGCAGCGACAGCCGCTGGATGTGGGCGAACATGCGGCATCGGAGCTCGAAGACGAACCGCTGCCCGATGTCACCCATGGTGCGCGTGAAGAAATAGGTCAAGATGCCCGTGATGAGAGCGATCAGCAGGGTCGCGGCGCAGGCCCCGTAGAGCACCTTCATCCGGTCGGGTGACTGGGTGTTCAGCCAGTGGCCCAGCATCGGCACGCGGCTGGGCCTTCCTGCAAGGACGTAGTCCACGACA
>VBID01000067.1 GCA_005880615.1 Chloroflexota bacterium | reverse complement strand
CTCTTCGTCGAGCTGCTACCGGCGATGTCCGCGGCGCTGGACTGGATCGACAAGTATGGGGACCTGGATCATGACGGGTTCGTCGAGTACGGGGACCATGCCCCGCGGGGCATTCGCAACCAGGGGTGGAAGGACTCGCACGACTCGCTGCTGATGCCGGGTGGAAAGCCCGCCGAGCGGCCCATCGCGCTGGTCGAGGTCCAGGGGTACGTCTACCACGCCAAGGCCGGGCTGGCCCGCATCCTGGACCGCCTGGGCGAGACCGGCGCCGCCCAGCAGCTGGCCATCGAGGCCGGTGACCTGCGTCGCCGCTTCGAGCAGCACTTCTGGCAGGATGACCACCAGTTCTACGCGCAGGCGCTGGACGGCGCCAAGGAGCTGGTGCCGTCCATCACCTCCAACCCGGGCCACTGCCTGTTTTCACGGATCTGCGACTCGGAACGCGCCGACATCGTCACCGACCGGCTGCTGGCGCCCGACATGTTCTCCGGCTGGGGCATTCGCACCCTGTCGGCCAGCTCGCCCCACTACAACCCGATGAGCTACCACAACGGCACCATCTGGCCGCACGACAACTCCCTGATCGCCGCCGGGCTGCGCCGCTATGGCCACACCGAGGCCGCCCAACAAGTCGTCACCGGCATCCTGGAAGCCGGCATCCGCATGCCCAGCTTCCGGCTGCCCGAACTCTTCTGTGGGTTCGGCCGCGACACCCGGTTTGGCACCGGGCCCGCCGAGTACCTGGTGTCGTGTAACCCGCAGGCCTGGGGCGCCGGGGCCGCCTTCCACCTGCTGCAAACCGCGCTGGGGGTCTTCCCCGACGCCACGGCGGACCGGGTCTTCCTCTCGCCCATGCCCATTCCGCTGGCCCGCAGCGTGGAGGTGCGCGGCATGCGGGTGGGCACCGGCCATCTGTCATTCCGGGTCACCTACGACGGCGGCCGGCCCGAGGTGGACATCGTCGATGCCCCGGACGGCATGGCCGTGATTCTCGACGACCCACCGGCCGCCGACTGATACTGAAACGACGGTGAGCCACTACCGCGTCCTGATCCCTACCCTGGCGCCCGCCCAGGCCGGCAAGCTGCTCAGGCTGGCCACCAGCTTCACCGCCGCGCCTGAGTCGGGCGGGACGCTGCTGGGCATCATCGAGGTCCCGCCGGATCACTCGCTGGCCCGACCGCCGGTCCCGGGCGAGGCCTACCGTACCCTGCTCGCCCAGACGACCCGGATCGCGACCCGTGCCGCTCCGCCCCTGGCGCCCCTGGTGCGCATCGCCCATGTCGCCGCCCAGGGCATTCGGGAAGCCGCCCTGGAAACCGGCAGCAACCTGCTCCTGCTGGAGAGCGGCGCCCGCGACGACGGCCTGTGGACCAACGCGCTCGAGGATCTCCTCTACGATCCGCCCTGCGACGTAGCGCTGCTGCGCACCGAGGCCGCGGCCCCGCCCATCACCAGCATCCTGCTGGCGGTCCGCGGCGGACCCAGCGCCGAGCTGGCGGTCCAGCTAGCCCGCAGCATCCGCGCCAGTACCGGCGCCACGCTAACCCTGCTGCACATCTTCGATCCCCGCCAGTCGCCCGAGGAACGCGCCCGCGAGGAGCAGACGTTCGCCAGCCTGACGGCCCAGGTGAACGGCCCGGTGATCGAGCTCAAGGGCTCCAGCACCAACGTGCGCCAGGCCATCGTCAAGGAGGCGCAACAGCATCAGCTGCTCATCCTGGGAGCCACCCGGTCGCTCATGCACCGGCCCATGGTGCTGGGCGCCCCGCTGCAGCGCATGCTCCGCCGTCTCCCCGGCACGGTGATGATCGTCAAGAAGGCGGGGGTGCCCACCCCCCGACCGGCGCCGGCGCGCACCGAAACGCGGGCCGCCATCACCGAGCAGGTGGACCGATGGCTGACCGAAAACACCTTCGACTCTCGCGAGTTCGACGACCTCCAGCGATTGGTGGACCGCAAGCAGCGCCAGGACCTCACCATCAGCCTGGCGATCCCGGCGATGCCCGGCGCCACCGGCCTGAGCGCGACCCTGCGGAGCCTGAAGCTAGCCCTGATGGGGCGGACGCCCCTGCTCGACGAGATCGTCGTGATCGAGATTGGGGGCTCGGCCGCCAGCGAGCGGGCGGCCAGGGTGGCTGGCGTCACGGTCGTGCGCCCGGCCGACGTCCTGTCACGCTACGGCAGCTTTCCGGGCTCGGGCGACGCCCAGTGGAAGAGCCTGCATGTGCTCAAGGGCGACCTCATCTGCTGGATCGATCCGGCGGGTCTGCCGCCTCAGCCCCGCCTGGTGGCCGGCCTGCTCGGCCCCCTGCTCACCGACCCCGATATTGCGTATGTGACGGCGTTCTCGCGCCGGCCACCCACCGCCGCCCCCGATCCACTCACGGATTTCGCGGTGCGCCCCTTGCTCAACCTCCTCTTCCCCGCTTTCTCCGGATTGATCGATCCGCTCAGTCCCGACCACGCCGCCCGCCGCGCCGCGCTGGAGAGCGTGCCGTTTTTCACTGGCCATGGCCTGGCTCTGGGGCTACTGCTGGCCATCGCCAGCGCCCACGGACCCCGCGCCCTGGCCCAGGTCGAGGTCGGGCCACCCACCCGCCGGGGACCAGCCGACCGGCGGGCGATGGCTTTTGCCCAGCTGCAGGTGTGCCTCAAATACCTAGGCGACCAGCATCGTCTCCAGCTGGTGGACCAGGTCAACCGCACCATCAAGCAGATCCAGTACGAGGACGAGCGCTACTGGATCGAGCAGACGGAGCTGGAGGACACGGAGCGCCCACCGATGGTGACTGTCCCCGAATACTTCTTGAGCCGGAATCCGGGCGCCCGCCCCGAACCGGTTTGAGCGTCAGTGGAAGGCTTCTCGCACGTTATGGAGAGGTGATGCGAAAGGCTTCCATCCTGCTCGCCACGGCGGCCCTGCTGGGGGCCGCGTGCACCACTGCCCCCGACCACCTTACCGGCGGCAACGGCCCAGGGACGACCTCGGCCGGGTCGATGACCATCCGGCTGCAACTCAGGGCGGCGGTCAAGGCCGAACCCCAGGCGCGGCCCAGCCTGGCGCCCATCATCCGGGTCCCACTTAGCAGCCCAGCGCCCCAGTCCCGGCCGGCACAACCCTCCCCCTCGGCCGCACCCGCCACTGGCCCGACGGAGAACTCCTCTCCCAGCCCGGCATCGCCCCCGACTGACCGCTGCCTGGGCTCCCCCACTGCCAACCCGCACCAGCCGGAGCCTATGTGCGCGGTGCCCTGACCCGCGACTGCTGCGGTAAGGGCGGATTTTCGGGCTAGGCGGCCAGCTCGCCGCGGTCGCTGTAGTCGGCCATCGTGCGGCGGCGCTTGAAAGTGCGGACGGCCTCCTGCTCGGCGACGTCGGCCTGCCACTGCCGTGCCATGCCGTCATGCTGATAGGCGGGGTTCGGCAGGTTGAACAATGCGAAGAAGACGGCCTTGGGCACATGCACGCGCTCGCGCCACTTGCCGACCCACCCGACCAGGGCGAGCAGGATGGCGAGCGTCAGACAGAGCAGAAACGTCAAGACGATTGCCCAGACCATTGCTATGGAGCACAACGGGCGCCCCGGCCGCCACTGGCTGGCCCGCAACGCCTGATGCGGTCTTGCGACCCCACCGTGGGAGGCCGGTTACACCCCGGGTCAGCGAAAGGCCGCCCGAAAGGTGTTTCGGGCGGCCCGCTCCTCCGGCTTAACTGGCTGGTCCCTTGCAGCTCAGGCCCGGGTCGGCTCCCACAATGGCCGTTTGCTGCGCTGTCACGCAGCCGTAGGTGATGTCGGTCGGCCCGTTCAGCGCAGTCCCCTGGTCGGTCCAAGCGAGGGCGGCGCTGCCTCCGCGATCGATGGCGATGGAGATCGAGTCGGCCAGGTCGCGGTTTCCGCTATTCACTGAGCAGAAGATGCCGTTGGTGCAGATCCCGCCGACGTGCATGATCCCGCTCGAGGCCGAGGTCACGGCGAACTTCGGGACCGCGTCGGTGCCGTCGGTTGTCTGGGCGAACTTCGTGTACCACGGCGAGAGCTTGGTGTCCGATGGAGCCAGGTCCGGCGTGTGCAGGTAGATGAAGTCCACGCGCCCACTGCTCCCGGCGGCGATCCAGGGAAAGAAGTTGGTGCCGCCGTCATTGTTCACCAGCACCGGTGCTGACCAGGTCATTGCCTTGTTGCTCGAGTGGGAGAACCAGATGTCGAAATTGGCCGAGCTCCGGAGGTTGTCTGGAAACACCGAATAAACGTTGCCCCCCGTGTCCACGGCCAGAGTCGCGAAGATCTCGTCGGTGTTGGTGTTGGTCGGGCCGTTGAAGACCTGATGCGCGTCCCAGGTCGTGGTAACGGTGGCCAGCGAGGTCCCGACCGCCGGTGGCGAGTGCGCCACCCAGACCTGGTGAAAATTCTGGATCTGGGTGATGTTGCAGCCTTGCGTCGTGTTGGCCACCGGGTCGGCCGTGATCCACTCCACGTAGACCTCGCCCGTTCCAGGGTCGGCCTCGATCCCGCTCGGGACCGTGTTGCAGAAGGAGTTGGCGAACGCGATCCCATTGGTGCTCAGCACGTCCACCGAGGGACCAAAGGTATGCCCGCCGTCGTTCGATGCGGCGACGTTGATCTGGCTGACCGAGAAGTCGTGGTAGGCGATATAGACCTGGTCGTGCGCGGCCGATAGCGGGTTCGGGTACACGGCCAGCCAGGGCCGGTCGATGAACGACGGGTTAAAGGCGGCCAGGTTGTTTTCGGTCCAGGTGGCCCCGCGGTCATCGCTAAACGCGAGGTGCGTCTGGAGCGGCACGGGGAGCTTCTCGATCGACGTGACGTACACCCTATGCGTACCCGGTGTGCATCCGCCACCGGCAGTCGAGCAGGGCGTCGGTCCTCCCACCCGGATGTCGACATCCCCGATGTCGCTCCCGAAGAGGTTGGTTATCGGCGTCTGCACGAACGTCCGGCCGCCGTCGTCCGAGCGCGCCACGTGGCGGCCACCGGCCTGCCAGGCCACCCAGACCGTGCCGTCCGTTCGGTCGACTGCCACTGAGGGTTCTGTCGCGTTGGCCTGGCCGGCCGGCGAGACCCGGGTCGTGAAGCCGGTCGCCGCATACGCCGCCTGCCCAGAAAGAGCGGCCGAGAGAACCACGGCACTGAGAATCCACCACCGCCGTCGCATCGGTTCCTCCTTTCCACCTCTTCGTGGATGACTGGGGGGTGAGGCCGGCTCAGGGGAAAGCCGGCCTCGTCGTCTTGCGCATGGTTAGTGGATGGTGATGTTTCCGCCGCCGAGTGTCCCGGAATTTGAGTAGGTCCCGAAGGCAATCGAGAACTGGTCGGTCTTCCCGCCGGGCCCATTGTCGGCCACCGTGACCTGGTAATTGACGGACTGGCTCGATCCGTTCGAGTGGATCCACGTACCGGTCCCACCCCAGCTCGCCGACGTCCCGTTGACCGCGGGCGGCGTGACCGTGTCTGCCGTGAACTGCTTGACGTCGGCGCCGTTGTCGATGCATGTCAGGTTGCCGCCCCCCAACTGCATGGCATTGAACCCGAAGTTGGCGTGCCCCCCATTCTTGCCGGCGATCCAGCCGCCGCCGGTTACCTTGGCGCCTGTGCCCCCGGTAGGTCCGCCGTTGAAGGCGTGGCACCCGTCATTCGGGATGCCGGCGATGGCTCCGGACGTCTGGTGGGCGAACCACGCGAGGCCGAGCCCAGGCGAGTTCCAGTCCGCCGCCCAGCTGATGTTGGCCAGGCCGTCGTACCCGATGGCCACCTGGAAGAGGTCCGCCAGCGTGCGGTCGGCCGAGCCGCCCGGCTGCAGGCCACCGGTGCTGATGTTACCTCGGTGGATGGGCGGGTTGGTGGTCGTGTTACTCCCTGTGATCTGACTGGTGGCGAAGGACGGGGTGCTGGTGTGGGCCGTCAGCGACTGCGCCATGAACACGTTCCAGATGGCCGGCTGGTTGGTGCTCGGATCCGTGCCGTTGACACTGCTGCTGGTCCCGTAGTAGACGATGTCGACTCCGCCGTCGCCGGCCGCATCGATCCAGGGGAAGAGGGTCAGGTTCTGCGCGGCGCCCTGGTTGACCTTCACCGGCGGGCTCCAGGTCGAGCCGAAGTTAGTGGAAAAACTGAAGAACGTCCCTGGGTGGACCGTTGGCAAGCTACTATCGATTTCACTCCAGACGGTATAGACGTTCCCAGCGTCGTCGACGGCAATCGCCGGGAAGACGTTGTCCGTCCGCATCGAGGGTGACGGGTCGGCGAACACCAGGTGGTCGGTCCAGCTCAGGCCCTGGTCCAGGGATACGGCCACCCAGACGGCGTGCAGCGCGTTGCCGTTGAGGTTGTCGGCCGCATTCGCCCCCGCCGAGTAGACCTGGTATAGGAAATGGCGGTGCTGGTCGACCACGATGTTCCCCAGCTTGTTGTTGAAGGGTATCGCGGCAGCGAAGGCATCCGCCTGGGCCGGGTTGATGACCTGGCCCCCCACCGGCAGCCAGGTGAGTCCGCCGTCGACGGAGCGTGTCACCACGATGGCATTGCTGGCAGCCACGTCATGGACGCTCTGGTAGACGGTGAGCGGCCCGTCGTTGTCGTACCACTGCCGGTCCACGGCGGTGTAGACGCTGGACGACGGAGCCGTCATGTCAAAGTGATGGCCCTGGTCGGCGGAATTGAAGTTCTCTGTACTGGCCACATTCAGGCTGCTCACATTCAGCAGGTTAGTCTCACAGCTGCTGGCGATATCGAGGTCGCCGCCGCCCGAGGCCGTCCCCGGCGGCCCCAGCCCGGGAATCGGGGGCGTGCCGTCTGGCGAGCCGAGGTACTCGGTGCTGCTGGCTGTGTATGGGGCGAACACACGCCAGACATCCACCCCCGCCGGGACGCCTCGGATGGCGCCTGGAAAGACGTTGCCGAGGGTATCCACCCGAATGCTGGGTTCCACGTCCTGCACGCCGAAGACGAACGTGTTGTTCAGGGCCGGGTTTCTCAGCATGAACGGAGCGCCGAACCCAAGGCCACCGGCCGCGCTCGCCGGAGCCGAGATCACCGCCGGCAGGGCCGTCACAAGCGCGACTGCCAGCATCGCGATGCCAGTCCGCCGAATCCGGGTCTTCATGTTCTTCTGTCCCTCACTAATGCAGCGTGATGGTCCCGTCGAGCAAGGTCCCGCTGTTCGTGTAGCCGTCGCTGAGTGCGAGCGCGAATGTGTCGAGCGAAGTCGCGCCGTTGTCGACCGCCGTCGCCGTGAATGTCACCGCGTTTCCGTTATCGGTGCCATTGCCCGCGATGACCACGCTGTTGAGCGCATCGTTGAAGGTCACCGAGAGGATCTGGGTCGACTGGAAATTCATCCCGGCGCTGGAGTCCTGGGCGTGGACGTCGTCGTTGTCCAGATCCTCGCAGTGGTCCTCGTCCATCGAGAAGCTGGCCTTGCCCGAGTTAGCTGAGTGGATATCGCCGTTGCCGTCCGACTCGTGGCATGGCGGGGGACCGCCGTTCTGGACGAAGGCTTCGAAGTTGTAGCAGCAGGCGCCGTCGATCTCCAGCGGAACGTTGTCCGCTTCCGCCTGGGCGTTCGTTGTAGCGCCCTGCGGGTGCGAGGCGGCCAGGCTATAGCTCCCGACCTCTTCCAGCAGGCTGCTCGCCGTTGGACTTCCGACGTCTGCGGCCTTTACCGTGACCGTAACCGTGCACGGGTTGCTGACGGAAGGGGTGGCTGGACACTGGATGCGCCCGCTTTCTTGGGAGCCACCCAGCATCGGCTCCGGGTAGGTGATGACGTGCGGGAAGCAAGCCGAGACCGAGCACAGGTCAACGCTCTGCGCCTTCCCGGCGTAGAAGCTCGGCTGATTGAGGGCATTGTTCGCCATTGCTGCGTAGTAGATGGTGTTGCCCATCTGCCAGCGGGTCACGTACTGGAGTAGGGTGGTGCCCGCGATCGCGGCGGCGGTTGTCGCCGGCTGCGCCAGGTCGATCACTCGCGTGATGACGCTGAGCGTCTGGCCGTCGGTCGAGAGCTGCAGCCCGCTGCCGAGGATATCCATCCCGGACACGTTGGATCCCCCGATCACTGGATAGAGGGCATCACCAGCTGGATCGGTGATCCCGCCCACCGGAGTGTTCGAACTGCCCGACACGGCGGCGCCGAAGAGACCCGTCCCGGACGACTGGCGAGCGATGGTGATCACGCCGGCGCCGGCGTGGTCTACCAGCTGCGCATTGGCCGGCGTGAAGCCGGGTTGGACAAGCCCGTTCGAGGTGTCGTCGTACACGATCTCGGCGGCGCCGGTCTGATCCATCGTGATCACAAAGAAGTCGGCCAAGTTGCGGTTCCCCTGGCTGGCGATGCAGGCGGAACCCTGGAGGCAGATGTCGTTGTAGTGCATGGGATGGGGGCTCACCCGGACGAGCGTTTTGCTGGGCGGCGCGCCCGTGAGTGCACCCGACGCGGTGGGGAACACCAGCTGGTTCATGAAAACGTTCCAGCTCTGGCCGGACTGTGAGCTCGGGTCGACATTCATGTTGGATCCGTACCACACCGCGTCCGCCCTCCCCGCACCGCCCGCCTTGATCCACGGGAAAACGTTCACCGCATCCCCGGTCAGGGTCGAACCGTCGCTGACCTGGACCGGGGGGGTCCACGTCTTCCACTGTGTTGAGGCGCTGGCGCCGCTGACGAAGACCTGACGCAACGCTGGGTTGCTGTTGCTGATTGC
>VBID01000235.1 GCA_005880615.1 Chloroflexota bacterium | reverse complement strand
CGGCTCGTGTAAAGCACGATTGCCACTTCCCCGATGAAGATTACGACCGCTCCGGCCATGATGTAATCTAAAGCAGTCATTCCCAAGGCCCCTCTCCAAGGTCGTTAATGTGCGCCTTTTCCCAATCGACCTTTTCCTGTATCTCTGGTGGTAGGTTCTCGGTGCGCCAAAGCTTCGTGGTGGAGTATGGGGTTAGTCCCTTGCTAAATGCCCACCGCACAATGCCAGGATACTCGTCGTCCCAATCATACTTTGTAGGGTCTCCGTCGTAGTAGAAGGTGGCAACCTCTAGCAAGGATTGGCGGAAAAGCTCCTTATGCTGCCCACGATATCGCCAGCCGTAAGCCTTGCTTTGTACAATGTGACCATATTCGTGCAAGACTTCCGACTCAGTGCAACCTATACCTAAAACTACCTGACGGCTGCCGAGGAAAGTCTTGCCACCTCTGGTAAACTCACCACCGAGATAGTCCTGCGTCATAAGACTTTCCGCAAAGTTTCTGCGCCGCCACGTAGCAGTCACGCCGAAATGCGCGTTAAGCTTAGCAAACATGGCGTCAATTTGCGAGTTACTTGGGATCAAGGTAAATCTTCCCCTCATCAGGATTTGCGTTCTGCTTGTCTAGTGTGACTACACCAGGATTGGCTACTGCGATCCTTTCGGCGAGGATAAAGTTACCCTCATCAATGGCATAGTCATACTCACGCTGTGCCGCCTCTAGATTGCGGCGCATTAAGACTTCCAAGCTGTGCATCATACCTGCTCCTCTCTGTCCAGGCTTCGGACTGGACTTGCGCTTTACTACCGAGTGCCTTTGTCCCCGTTGGAAGCAGGGCGGCACTCGATAGCCGTCAGCTTTGCTAGTCCTTCAGGGGTGGGCTAGCATCGCCGCGCTCGACGTCGTCCTGCTCCAGCCGCGCAGACGGCGCATCCGCTACGCCAGAGCCTCGAAGAGGGTGCATGCCAGGGATAGGCGTCCCGCCGTCCCTGAGGTACATTTCGTAGACGATAGCGGTGATGGGCCGCATCTCCTCCATGTGCTTGGCGGCGGTGCCTACGGGGGTAGCCGTTAGAGCGGTGATAAGGTTGGGACCCAACCCAATCATGCGGGAAATCTGGCGAATCGTTGGGCCTTCCTCTGCTTCATTCTTGAGGAAGGTCTCGATTGCCTCGACTTCCTCCTGCCACCGCTTCTCCGTGACTAGGCCAGACTCACGGATGTAGTCTTTCGCCTTCTCGAAATCGAGAGAGGCGATGAGGCCGACTGCTGTGCCTTCCTCTTTCTTGCCCATGCGCTAAATCTCCTCTGACAACCCGACGATTGCGGTTAGTACGATAACTGACAGCTTGCTGGCGCTGTTGAGGTAGTCGCCTGCCTCAAAAGCTCTCCAGGCCCCATCCGCCGCTATGACGATTGCCGCTGATGCGATGTCATGCCTTAACACAGGCTTAGACAGCAGGCGGCGAATCCTCTGTGCCGCATGGCACAGCCTACACTCGATCTTCAGCTTTCTCTTGCCCATTACCTATCTCTCTCTCGCATCATGTAGTGCCCTATTGCGAGGTCCGCTAGTTCAGCGGCAGACCGCACCTTGCGATCTGATAGGACACTCTTGACTGCTTCTGCCTGAACAGACATGACATACCCGATATGCCACGGGCAGAATGGGGGAGCAAAGAATGACGGCGATTGCCCACAGACAGGGCATAGGAGCACTTCCATCGCCTTGTTTGTGCCTACCATGCTAACCTCCAAACTCGATCCATGATTTGTAGGATTACCGTACTTATCGTCCATACGATGATGGTACGGTAGGCAAACGCCGCCACTCTGTGCGTCATAGACTAGACCCCCGTCAGCGGCCAGGGATTGCCGTCGTCAGGGTCGTCATCGTCCACTTCCTCTAGATCATCCAAGCCCTCTGCGCTTGGCATGATTGGCTCCAGAACCTCTGAAGCCTCGTCTACGAGGGGGCAGCAGCCTTCCCTACTCGTTAGGCGCTGTAGCCCAGGAGGGCCATGCGCTGCCGGACTTCCGCGATAGTCCGGTCGAAGCCATAGCGGTCACTGACCACTTCTCCCTTGTTCCCGTTCACGTTGCGCTGCTCCGTCTGTTCCCACTCGTCCAGGAACTCCGGGGGAAAACTGACCTCGTTGGCCAGCCTCTCCAGGTCCTGTCGGGTGTACTCGGCGCCCTCATGGACGCCAGAGGTGGGGAGAGTGATACCGTTCGTGTTCTCCCCTCCGGCGCGTGCCGAAAGATGCTCCCGAATCGGGGCGTGTTGACTGCAACCTGCACACATAAGCTTGACTCCCTCTGGTGACGCTAGCGGTATTGCCAGCGTAGCCTCATATCAGGACTTGGGACCTGACTGTGGTTTAGCGCCCACTTGCCAGCGTGGGCGCCCCTCACCTTACTCCCTGCATCTTTTGTCAAAGTAACACGTAACACTGGTATCGTCTTCTAAGCTTAGGTCGTAGGCCAGCCAGACGTCGAAGGCTACGGTGCCCAAGACTCCTAGCAGGATCGCCAGGAGAACGAGCCAAGCTTTCCAGGCAGGCATCATGCCTCACCTCCGTCGTCGCGCCAGGGGTCCGCGTCCAGGCTCGCAGGAGGCGCTGTGCGGGCCGTGGCGGCGCCAGGATCGGCGTTCGACCTGCGGGCTGCCCGGTTGCCAGGGAGAGCGATTGACGCGCTGCTCCGTGGCGCTGAGGCGACTAGCCCTAGGACTTCGACGTCATACTCCCGGCAGGTTGGGCAGCGTACTTCGGTTAGGGCAGAGGAAATGCTGCGGACAAACTGGCGACCACAGAACGCGCACTGAAAGCGTACTTTCTCCCATGCCATGTTAGCCTCCCCTACCACCGAGGGGACGCCCAGCGTCCCGACCAATCGTCGCAAGTGTACCGAACCAGCGTGGTCCAAGCGTACTTGGACTGACGCCAATCGAAGCGTGCCTTGTCGGACCGGATGTCCATGTCTGCCTCCAGGGCTGCGCGGGGGCCGTGGGCGCCCCCGCTTGCCGGTTGTGCTACGCCTTGGTCGTGAGCTTGCTCTTGTTCGCGGCCATGAACGCGGTGATCTGCGGGCTGGCGGCCAGGAGTCGCTCCCACTGCGTGCCGTACAGCGTGACCGGGAAGCGCCCGAGGCCGTAGACGCTCACGCCGCCTTTGTCGCTCACCTTGAGGCTGAGGGCCTGAGGCTTCGACGCCTGCGCAAGCTGCGCCTTGAGGCGGTCGATTTCTGCCTGCATGTCCTGCACTTTGTCTGCCATGATCCTGTCTCCCTCTGCGCTAGGCCGCTTGACTTCTGGCCCTCGGCGCCGTGCTGCCGGGTTCGCCGCTCGACTGCCACAGCCTGACGCCCGTCTTACCGGGAGCCACTCAGCCCGTCGCGGCGGCGAACGGCGACCTGCTGGTGCAAGGCCGGTGCCAAACGCCAAGTGCGCGATTTCGTTGACAGGTCTGGAAATCAGACCGTTGTAAATTGTAGAATTTACATGTAATTGTTACAATGGCAC
>VBID01000233.1 GCA_005880615.1 Chloroflexota bacterium | reverse complement strand
TCAGAAGAAGCTCGCCTGGAAGGCCGGGCGGGCCTTGCCGTTGAGGATCAGATGTCCGGTTCCGCCGCTGATCAACCAGAACTCGGTAGTCGGGCTGTCGGCCTTCTCCAGGCTGACGGAGACGGCGAGGTCGGAACTGCCTGGCCGGGCTAGCACCCCGACGGCGGGCACGAAGTCCTGGGGTCCGGCTGCCGGGTTCGGGAAGGGAGCCGACCAGAGGACGGTGCTGCTGCGCCAGAGCATCGCCTGCACGCTCCGCCGGGTGTTGCCCACCATCATCGCCACCGATCCATCCCACGTGAACCCGACGATCTCCAGGTCTGAAAACTGGGCGAGCACAGTACCGTCCGGTAGGCTCCGCACGACCGTCCCACCACCCGGAAGCCCGGGCGACCCTGGCACGCTTCGGTCCTCGACCAGGTACAGCCCGTCGCGGGAAGCCATTACCCGAGCCATCTGCTGCGCCGGATACGTGCGCTGAAAGAGCCGAACGCCCGTCGAGAGAGTGAATGCGGACACGTCGGTGACCCAGCCAATGGACCGCTGGGCGACCACCACCCGGTCGGCGCTGATACTGCAGGCGAGGACCTCGGGTCCGGCGTTCCCGGTAAAGATCCCGTAGGACGTGACTGACCGCGCCTGGCCGTCCAGCGTCTTGCGCCAGATTGTCCCGGGGCCCTCCTGGACGAAATCAGCCCCAGGGGGAACGAACGAGCACACGTGGATGCTGTCATCGGCCCAGAACGGTCCGCGTCCCTTGGTGAAATCGGCGTGGCCGACGAGGTGGCCGGCGACGTCATACACCTCGCCTGACGCAGACGACAGCTTGGATCCGTCGGGCGTCTGGGTGGAGGCAGTCAGCGCCACTTGACCCGCGGCTTTGCCGGTCCAGTCGAGGGCCACCAGATGGCCAGAGCTGTCGCTGTACCAGATGAGCGCTTTGCCCTCCGGTGGCACGCTCGGCTGCGCCGTCGGGCTTGCGGTGGTCACGGAAGGCTGCCCGCTTACCTCGCGTTCGGCGCCACAACCCACGACCAGCAGTGCGGCACCCATGGTGAGGGCTAATAGCGGGAGCAGCGATTGTCGAGGCTTAATCAAAGGGCTCAGATCCACCAGGTAAACGCCGGTCGATCACATTTGGTAACAGGCAACGCTTGCCCGCCCGGGTTTGATAGCGTAGCCGTCCGGTGCGGGTCATAGTGTTCGGCGCCGGCGCGATCGGGAGCGTCATCGGCGCCCGCCTGCACGAGCAAGGCCATTCGATCACCCTGGTCGGCCGTCCCGCCCACGTGGAGGCGATCCAAGCCCGCGGGCTCCAGCTGCGGACCGCCTCGGGACTGCGCATCGTCCACCTGAGCGCGGCCGCCAGCTTTGGCGGGGGGCCCGAGGTCGTCCTCCTCAGCGTGAAGTCGCAGGACGTGGTGAAGGCGTGCCGCGAGATCACTGCCAATTTCAGCGCGGCCACCATCGTCACCATGCAGAACGGCGTTCGCTGCGACGAGGAAGCGGCTGGCGTGGTCGGCCGTGACCGGGTGGTGGGCTGTGTCCTCTATATGTCGGCGACCTACCTCGAGCCCGGCATCGTCGAGCAGCTCCCCGGCGGCCGGCTGGAGATCGGGGCTCCCTTCCCGGAGTCTCGCTCCCGAGTCGAGGCCGTGGCCGAGCTCCTGGCGGGTGTCCTGCCCACCGTCCTGGTCAGCGACCTGGCCGCCGCCCGGTGGGCGAAGCTGATGGGGAACCTCACCAACGTTATCCCCACCGCCACCGGACTCTCCGCGCGCCAGGCGTTTCGTCACCCCCTGCTGTCCCGCCTAGCCATGGCCGCGATTCGGGAAGGCGTCCGCACCGCCCAGCTTTCCGGCCAGCGGCTCGGCCAGAGCCAGCGGGCCCGGCGGCTGCGGCTGATGACCATCCTTCCGCTCCCGCTGAGCCACCGGCTGTTTGCCGGTGGGCTGGCTCGCATCTTTCCCAAAGACAGCGCCTTCGGCGGTTCGACGCAGCAATCCTTCCTGCGCGGGTCAAGCAGTGAGCTCGACTACCTGAATGGCGAGGTCGTCCGTGCTGGGCGGCGAATCGACCGCCCCACACCGATCAATACCGCGCTGCTGGAACGCGGCCAAGCCGTGTTCACGACTCGCCGGCTTCTGACGCCCGAGCAGCTGGCTGCCGACCTCCCCCTCTAAATGTGGGGGACCCCAATAACGTCCCCTCCCCTTTGGGGAGGGCCTCTAATCCGTCCCCTTCCCTTTGGGGAGCAACTTGTTGAGGTGCACATACCTCTCCGCGTGCTTGCGTGCCCGCGGCAGCGTGAGGGGTAGGGGAGGGGCGCGGGTCCCCAAACGTCGTCCTTACGATCGCCGCTGCGCTGCGGGAGGCGTAAGTCTGCGCTCCCAGGTGAACATGGCCGGCGGCGGCCGGTCACCGAGACCGGGCCAGCGGGCGCGAACCGCCGCCGCGATAACGTCCGGCAGCTGCTTCAGGCTGGTGGCCACGCCGTACAGGCCTGGCTCCCCAGCCAGGGTCGCCCGATAGCCCAAACCCGTCTCGATCACGAAGACCAGGAATTCGGTGGGCGCGTTGGGCGTCCCCCTCTTAGGGGGCTTGGGTGTACCCCACGGATACCAGGCGTACTGGATGCCCATGCCGTCCTGAGCCAGGTGCGGCAGATAGAGGGCCACGATCTGTTTGTCCACCGCCGTCACCAGCGCATCCATGTCGGTGTGGCCCTTGGTACCCGCCGGCAGCGAGCCACTCCCGGTAAAGATGACCTTCCACGTTCCGTCGCGTTGGCCCTCGACCACGGCGGTCACCAGCGCCGGGACAGCCACGTGGCTCTTCTTGAAGAGTGGACTCACCAACCGGCAGCTTACCCTGCCTACACTTGACCAATGCCCCCCCTGGTTGACCTGTTTTCACCGCCGGCGCGAGCCTGGTTCCAGGCCGCGTTCGCGGCGCCGACCCAGGTGCAGGAGCTCGGCTGGCCGGCCGTGGCCGGGGGCGCGCATACACTCATGTGCGCCCCGACCGGGAGCGGCAAGACGCTGGCCGCCTTCTTCTGGTGCCTGGATCGGCTCAGCCAGGAACCCCTCCCGCCCGACCGGGAGCGGTGCCGCGTCCTGTACATCTCGCCGCTGAAGGCGCTGGCGGTCGACGTCGATCGCAACTTGCGGTCGCCGCTGCGCGGCCTGATGCTGGAGGCGGCCCGGCTGGGCGTCACCATCCCGCCGATCACCGTGGGCGTGCGCACCGGCGACACGCCCGCCCGCGAGCGCCAGCAGATGGAGC
>VBID01000066.1 GCA_005880615.1 Chloroflexota bacterium | reverse complement strand
GTACACGTCGCTCAGCGCGTTGGCGGCGGCGATACCCCCGAAAACGAAGGCGTCGTCCACGATGGGCGTGAAGAAATCCGTGGTGATTACCAGCGCCAGGTCTTCACGCAGACGGTAGACGGCGGCGTCATCGCCGGTTTCGAGACCGACGAGGAGCGCCGGGGTGGGCAGCGGAGCGGGCAAGTGGCTCAGGACCTGAGCCAGGTCATCAGGACCGAGCTTGCAGGCTCAACCCGCGCCGTGCGAGTACTGCGTGAGACGGACTTTTTCGACGGTTGTCACTGCGACGAGTCTACGAGAAGGACCGCTCAGTGTCTTTAGCCGGAATCCTTAAGAAAGTGCCTTTGCGTCCAATGCAGGGGCGTTCGGGCAACCTCCTCCCCGACCCTCCCCACGCTGCCGCGGGCACGCAAGCACGTGGGAGATAGCTGCACCTCAACAAGATGGGGGCCCCTCAGGGGGAGGGACATCCCCGGTAGGCTGTAGTCTGCATGCAGGTCATCTTCCTGGGCAGCGGGGCAGCGTTTTCGCCGACCGCCTACAACGCCAGCATCCTGGTCGACCAAACCCTGCTGCTGGACGCTGGCGCGCCGCTGTGCGTCCATCTGCCTAAGGTCGGCGTCCCGCTGGACCGACCGGCGGCGGTCCTAATCAGCCACTTCCATGCCGACCACTGCTTCAACCTGGCGCTGCTAATCGCGGCCCGGCACGAGCTGTTCCCCGCCTCCCCGCCTCTGGCGATCCTGGGGCCGCGCGGCACCGAAGACTGGCTCCGCCAGCTGCTGGACCTGGCCTGGGGCGAAAAGTTCAGACGGGCTGCCTGGGAGCACCTGGCGCTAACCGTGCAGGAGCTCGACGAGGGACGGGGGGCGGAGGTGGCGGGCTACCGGGTGCGGGCCTTCCGCATGGCCCACGTGTCGACGTGGACCTGCCTCGGCTACCTCCTGGAAAAGGACGGGGTGCGGCTGGGGTACACCGGCGACTCGGCGCCCTGTCCCGGGCTGGACGCGCTGGTCGATGCGTCAAACCACGTGATCGCCGAGATGACCTACGCGGAGCCGGGGAAGATCCACCTCTCGCGGCAGGAGGTCGAGGGCCTAATGCGCCGCCACCCCGCCGTGCGCTTTATCCTGACCCATCGCGGGAGCGACCAGCCCCTCGACGGAGCCGTCCTGGCCCGCGACTTCCTGACCCTCGACCTGCCGCTTTAACGTCTCCATTTCGGAGACGCCGGCCGATGCCGCGGAGGAGCAACCGTGGATACTGGCGGCGCACGCGGTCCCAAGCCATGTGCAGCTCGGTCGATTCCCGGTGATCCAACCCGGCCCGGCGATAGCGGGCCCGCGTGAACAGGCGGGCCAGCGTGGAGATCTCGGGAGCCAGGGGTGGCACGGCTCGAGCCAGCTTGACTCCGTACTCGTTCGGCGTATCGCCGGGCTGCACCGGCACCTGCAGCTCGCGCCCCAGGAAGCGCAAACGCCGCCAGATCCGGGGGGCGTCTTCCGGCCGGAGATACCAGCGAACCCCCATCACCGCCAGCAGCAGGGCCAGCAAGAGGAGGACGATCAGCCCTACGCCGACCCGAGTGCCCACGTCGACGAAGCTTCCCGAGGCGTTGCCACCCAGGCCCCCGATGGTCCCCGACGGGCCACCTCCGACTGGGACTCCGATGGTGCCGGGATTGCTGGCCGTCACGCCGGAGCTGTTCAGGTCGGCAGGCGTGGCCGGCCGGGTGATGGGGAAGTTCTGGGAATCGGGCGTCGGCTCGAAGGGCTCCCACCCATACCCCGGGAAGAGCACTTCCACCCAGGTGTGGGCGTCCGTGGCGCGCACCACGAAGCGCTGCGACTTGGCCTCATACGTGCCTTCCGCGTAGCCGCTGACCAGGCGAACCGGCACTGGATCGGGGAGCGACCGCAGCAGCACGGCCATGGCGGTGGCGAAGTCCTGGCAGAAGCCGGCGCGAGTCGTGAACAGGAAAAAATCCAGCTGCCGAACACCGATGGGAGCGGCCTTGGGCGCCAGCGTATAGGTAAACCGGCCCGGTTGCCGCAGCCATGCCTCGATGGCCCGCGCCTCGTCGTACGGGTTGGTGGCGTGGGCGGTCTGCACGATCCTGAGGGCGAGCGCGGCGATCTCTGCATCCTGTCCGGTGAAGCCGCCGTTCATGATCCGGTTCTGGTAGTACAGGCCACGGTAGGGCTCGACCCACGCCGGGTAGTCCGTCCCTGCCTGGCGCAGACTCTGCTCATCCACCACGGAGGTGGCCGAGTAGGTGGTGTAGTCGTAGGGCGGGTGGGGATTGTCGGCCAGGTGGACCTGGTCCACGGTGTCGAAGCTCGCCCCCGGGTTGCCACTGTTGACCGGCAGCGGCTCGGTGGGCTGCACGTCGATGCCGCCGGGGATGTTGACGATGCCCTGCACGCTTACCGGGTGCTTGGACACCCAGATCAGCTCACCGGCCGAGAATGCGGTGGGTGGGCCCTGGCTGGCGGCCAGGATGTGAAACGTGTTGTGCACATACTTCAACCGCTGCGTGTCCGCCGGTAGGTCGGCCCGCGGGATCTCGGACTTCGGCGCCAACGCCCCCTGCCGGCCGATCACTACCTCCGGACCCCTGTTCAGCAGGTACCACGCTTCCCCGTTCCAACCGCCCAGCGCCACCCCCCGCCAGTAGGGGTAGAGGCCGGCGAACTCGCCGCTGACCGACATGACCACCACCGGGCGGGCATGGAGCTGAGCCCCAGGACGGACCGTCTCGCTGTATCCCACGTCCTGGGGGCCGCTGTGGAAGACGCCGCCGAAGTTGAAGGGGTGGAAGCCGCTGGCATTGAGGGTGCTGGGCACCAGCTGGCTGCTCATGTCATCGCTGGTCAGGGGCGGGAGCAGGAAAGCCGCTAGCAGGAGCAGCGCGGTGGCCTCGAAGCCGATTTCGCCGAACGTCCAGGTGGTGTCCTGGGCTCGGGGAATGCGGCGGGCGTGCCAGCGCTCCTTGAGCCGAACGTAATGCAGGCGGACCAGCAGCAGCACCGCGGCGGCCAGCCAGGCGAAGCTGAAAAAGATCAGGCCCGGGCTGGTGTCGTTGAGCACCTCCACCGCCAGGATCGTTCCCGACGGCATCAAGGCGACCAGTCCCGACCGGCGGCGAAAGACCCACCACGAGGTCCACCAGCCGGTCAGCATCACCAGGACGATGAGACCGATCAGCATGGCGAAGCGCGATTGAAACCAGGTGGCCGACGCCCACAGGGCCAGCGGCCGGAGCGAGTCGGGCACCGGACCAGCATCGAAGCTGGATCCCAGGTGGACCGCCCCCAGCGTCGACCAGACGGTGTAGGCGAGCACCACCAGCAGTCCAATCAGCACGAAGCCACGGCGCGAGAGGCGGCTGACGGCTGCCAGCCATCCACCCAGCACCGCCACCAGGACGGCGGTGGGCAGCCGGTCCGAGCCGGGTGCCCAGTTCGACTGCTGCAGGGCCGTGGCCACCGACCAGCCGAGGATGACCACCAATCCGAGCAGCAACCAGGTATCGCGGAAATCGAGCTCGAGCGACCACTTCCGGAGGAGGCCGATGCGAGCTACTCCGTCATCGCTGCGGACGCGAACCAGGCCGGACAGCCAGGCCGCCACCACTAGACCCGCCAGGGCGGCCAGCAGGGTGGTCTGGTTAACGGGCGGCAACCTTCAGGTCCTCCTCGCCCTCGACCGCTTCGCTGGGGCGAATCATCCACCAGGAGAGTGACTGCCGCCAGCGGGAGGCGATGGTGAGGACTGGCTGGGTGCCATGGAAGGCTTGCGGGTCCAGGTAGACCACCAGGCTGCGCTGGCCGCGAACGCCCAGGTCCAGCAAGGCTTCGACCCACTGGGGATCGCTGGAGGGCGTCACCACCACCAGCCCGCCGCCCCGCCGCCAGCGATGGCCGTGGGCGGCCAGCATGGTCGCCAGCGGGAGGTCTCCGTCGGCCGCCGCCAGGGTGAAGAACTCGAGCAGTTTCTTGCGCTGCTGGTCGCCCCGGGCCGCGTCCAGCAGGCTCAGGGCATGATCATTGGCCAGCAGCCCGATGGCTGCACCCCGGCGCAGACCGGCATCGGCGATGGAGGCGGCCAGGCTGACCCCGTACTCGAGGGTCGACTCGGGCGCTTCGCCGGCGTGCACCGTTCGGTCCAGGTCGAGCACGATCCAGGCGTCGCCGCCCTCCCGGGTCTCAAAGCTTCGGCTCACCAGCCGGCCGAGCCGGGCGGAGGATGCCCAGTGTATGCGCTTGAAGCTGTCGGTGGGTACGTACTCGCGGATGGTGGTCGCGTTGGGCGGGATGTCGAGCACCCGGCCGCGCACATGCTCGTCACCCTGGGCGCGCATGGACAACACGTCAAGGTGGCCGACCGGGCGGATCTGCGGATAGACCACCACCGAGTTGGTGGAGCTGACCCGCAAGGTTCGGGGGAAGAGACCGAAGGGATCGCCGTATCGCAGCTCGATGGGCCCAAAGGTGAACAGGCCGCGCTGCTTGAACGTCCCGCGCGACGCCCATCCGCGGAAGCGGCGGCCCTTGAGGGAGAAGACGCGGTCCGGCCGGTAGCCCGGGATGTTCGAGAAGTCGACCACCTCGATTACCGGGATCGGGATCCAGGAGCTGTTCTCCACCTTGAAGCGCTCTTCGAAGGTGTCGCCCACCTGGTACTGCCCCTCCGGGCTCTCTCGCCGGATGGAGAGCTGCTCGCCGGCCAGACGGCTCCACGCATAACTGGCCACCAGCAGCAGGACGAAGGCGTACAGGAGCGTATACGCCAGCCGAATGCCGGTGATATAGGCAAAGAAAAGGAGGAGAACCAGCGCGGTCAGCAGGGGCAGCCGGGGAAGCCGCATCGGATCAGCGCGAGGCGCGCCGCCCGAAGTGGGACACCACCGAGAGGGCGGGCACCGGTTCGCTCTCCAGGATCTGGCTGACGATCTTGGCCGGCGTCAGCCCGCGCAGCTCGGCGTTGGGCTTGAGGATCACCCGGTGCGATAGGACGGAATGCGCCAGCGCCTTGACGTCGTCGGGCGTCACGAAATCCCGGTCTTCCAGGGCCGCCCGCGCCTGGGCCGTCCGGAACAGGCCCAGCGAACCCCGCGAGCTGGCCCCCAGGCTGACATCGCTATGGGAGCGGGTCCGATGGGTGAGCCGCGCGATGTACTCCTTCAGCTGCTCATCGACGTAGATCTGCTGCACAGCCCGCTGGTTCTGGACAACCTCCTCGGCGCTGGCCACCGCTTCCAATGTTTCGATGGGGGACTCCGTCTGGAAGCGGTCCAGCACCTGGACCTCGTGGGCGATGTCGAGGTACCCCAGGTTGACCTTCATGAGGAACCGGTCCACCTGGGCTTCGGGCAGGGGAAACGTGCCGGCGAACTCGACCGGGTTCTGGGTCGCCAGCACGATGAAGGGCTGGGGCAGCGGATAGGTCGTGCCGTCGACCGTCACCTGCCGCTCCTCCATGGCTTCCAGCAGCGCCGACTGGGTCTTGGGGGTGGCGCGGTTGATCTCGTCGGCCAGCACCACCTGGGCGAAGATGGGGCCCTGGCGGAACTCAAACTGCTGGGTGCTGGGGCTGTAGATGTTGACCCCGGTCACGTCCGCGGGGAGCAGGTCGGGGGTGAACTGCAGCCGCTCGAAGGCGCAGCCGAGGGAGCGGGACAGCGACTTGGCCAGCATGGTCTTGCCCACGCCGGGCACGTCCTCGATCAGCACGTGGCCTCGACTGAGCATGGCCATTACGCACAGTTCGATCTCCGCATCTTTGCCCACCAGCACGCGACTGACATTTCGGACGATGCGGTCTCCGAAGGCCGCGACGCTCCCGTTCTCCATTGGTTTTCCTCCGCCGGGGTTGATGTTCTACCTGCCCAAAGACAACGTTGCTGTCCGCTATTCGTTACCGCGCGATCGTCAGCCGGGCGAACCGGCTCAGCCAACCACCCAGCGTGCCGCCCGAAAGCACCACGATGTCGTCGACAAAGAGGGTGACCATGTCAGAGGCGTGGGTCGACCCGGGATTCCCCATCAGGCGGACGTCCATGATGGTGCGGGCCAGGGCCTCCACCACGATGAAGCCGATGGCCACCAGCATGCCGTTCCAGACGCCGCCAGTAAGCGGACCCAGGCGACCGGCCACGAATCCAGCCACCAGCAGGATCCCAAAGGCGAACAGCTCCTGAGTGGCCAGGCTGCTGCCGTGGGTAAACAGCAGGACACCGCCCGCCAGCTGCGCCAGGACGGCCAGGACCAGGCCAACGCTGGCCGCGAACCAGTCGAGTCGACGGTCGACGCTCCGCTGGTCGGGGTCGGGCACCCCCTCAGTCTACGGAGTCGCCCCAGACCTGGCATCTGCGCAGAATACTCTCCGAACTTCCAGCTGGTTCCAATCCGACAGCGGAGCCGCGACGGTCGAGGCAGGATGCACGCGAGCGCCGCGTTTGCCTATGCTCGGTGGGACTATGGAAGAGTCGGAGGAGCTCAGGGCGGCCTTGCACCGGGCCTCGGATTGGGTGGCGGAGTACGTCCGCGATCCTCGCCGGTACCCGGTGCTCAGCCGCGCCCGCCCTGGCGAGCTCCTCGGCCGTTTGCCAGCCTCGCCACCCGAGCTCGGCGAGCCGCTCCACCGCTTGCTGGACGACTTTGAGGAGCTGGTGGTGCCGGGCATTACGCACTGGAACCACCCCCGCTTCTTCGCCTATTTCGCCATCACTGGCTCGGCGCCCGGCATCCTCGCCGAGCTGCTCTGTGCAGCCCTCAATGTCAACGCCATGCTCTGGCGGACTTCGCCGGCCGCGACCGAGCTCGAGGAGGTCGCTACCAGCTGGGTTCGCGAGGCAATCGGACTACCGCCCGGCTTCTTCGGGCTGATCACCGACACCGCGTCCAGCTCCACCCTGTTCGCCCTGGCGGCCGCCCGCGAGCGGGAGAGCGGGGGCGCCACGCGCCGCGCTGGCGTGTCGCCTGGCCTCCGCATCTACCTCTCGGTCGAGGCCCACTCCTCGGTCGAAAAGGCCGCGGTCATCCTGGGGATCGGTGGCCAGAACTGTGTCCGCATCCCGGTCGATGCCGAATTCCGGATGCGACCTAGCGCCCTGGGGGAAGCCATTGCCCGCGACCGCGCTGCCGGCCTGCGACCCCTGGCGGTGGTCGGTACCGTGGGCACTACCTCGACAACATCGATCGACCCTATTGGCGAGTTGGCCGACATCGCGGCGACCGAGGGCCTGTGGCTGCACATCGACGCGGCCTATGGGGGCGCCGCCGCCATCGTGCCACAGATGCGGTGGGTGCTCGATGGCTGTGACCGCGCCGACTCGTTGGTGGTCAATCCGCACAAATGGCTGTTCACTCCGGTCGACTGCTCCGTCCTCTTGATTCGGCACCCGGACTGGCTCCGCGCCGCGACCAGCCTCAGCCCGCATTACCTGACGACGGCAGAGGATGGGGCAGCCGTCAACCTGATGGACTACGGGTATCCCCTGGGGCGGCGCTTCCGCGCGCTTAAGCTGTGGTTCACGCTGCGCGCCCTGGGGCTGGCGGGAGCCCGAGCCGCCATCACGAACCATATTGAGTGGGCGCAGGAACTGCGGCGCCGTCTCGAAGCGAACCCCGAGTGGGAGATCCTGGCGCCGTCGCCCTTCTCCACGGTCGTGTTTCGGTTTCGTGGCTCCGATGAGGACAACGCCGCCATTGAAGAGACGATCAACCAGTCAGGCGAGGCTTTCATTTCCCACACCAGCGTGGAGGGCCGCTACGCACTCCGGGTCGCGATCGGCAACCTGCGCACGACCTTCGACGATGTGATGGCCGTCTACCAGCTGCTCTGCGCGGCGACCAAGAAACGCTATCAGACCCCGAGACCCAC
>VBID01000065.1 GCA_005880615.1 Chloroflexota bacterium | reverse complement strand
CGCCCAGCTCGAGCGACACCCGGGTGATGTTAGGGGCCGCCAGCTGCAGGATGGCGGTGCCGGTGGTGGTCTCGCCGGTGAAGGCAATCTTGTCCACTCCCGGGTGCGCCGCCAGGGCTGACCCGGTCGTGCCGCCCGGACCGGTGATCACGTTCAGGACGCCTTCCGGCAACCCCGCCTCCAGCGCCAGCGCGCCCAGCCGCAGCGCAGTCAGCGGCGTGTAGCTGGCCGGCTTGAGGATGGCGGTGTTCCCGGCCGCCAGCGCCGGGGCCACCTTCCAACTGGCGATGGTCAGCGGGAAGTTCCAGGGAACGATGAGCGCCACCACGCCCACCGGCTCGCGCAGCGTGAAGTCGAGCCCCGGTGCCGTCACCGGGATGGTCTCGCCAAAAATCCGCGTACACGCCCCCGCGTAATACTCGAAGCACTGAGCGGCGCCCAGCACCTCGTCCCGGGCGTCGCGGATGGGCTTGCCGGCGTTGCGGGCTTCCAGGGTCGAGAGCTCGTCGAGATGGGCCCGGATCTGCTCGCCGATGGCGTGAAGGATCCGGCCCCGGGCGCTGGCCGGCATGGTCGCCCAGGCGCCGCGCTCGAACGCGGTGCGGGCGGCGGCGACCGCCGCGTCCACGTCGTCGGCCGTGGCGCTGGCCACCTGCGCCAGCCGCTGGCCGGTGGCCGGCTCGATCACATCGAGGACGCCGTCGTTGCTGGCGGGCCGCCAGCGTCCGCCGATGAGCAGCTGTTCGGGCGCCGTGGTTTTGGTGGCCATCAGTCCACTAAAAGTAGTTGGACGTGATGCCGCCGTCCACCACCAGCGCCGCCCCATTGGTCCAGGTGGACTCGTCCGAGGCCAGGTAGACGGCCAGGCTGACCACGTCCTCGGCCTGTCCGAACCGTCCCATCGGAATGCGGGCCAGCCGCACCCGCTTCTTGGTTTCGTCCTTCAGCAGGTCGCGCATCAGCGCAGTCTCGATGGGGCCCGGACAGATGGCGTTGGAGCGGACGTTCTTGGGCCCAAACTGCACCGCCAGCGATTTGGTCAGGGCGATCACGGCGCCCTTGCTGGCGGTGTAGGCATCTTGGGGCACGCTGCACCCGACCAGGGCCACGAAGGAGGCAATGTTGATCACCGACCCGCCGCCGGCGCGAATCAGCGCCGGGATGCCGTGCTTGCAGCAGAAGGCGATCCCGCGCACGTTGATGGCCATGGTCCGGTCCCAGATGGCTTCGGTGGTGGTCAACACGGACTCGTCGGCCTCGTCGAAGATCCCGGCGTTGTTATAGAGGACGTTGAGGTGCCCAAACCGGTCGACCGCCGTGGCCACCATGCGCTGGACGTCGGCCTCTTTGGAGACGTCCCCGGCCACCGCCACCGCCTGGCCATCCAGGCCGGCGACCGTCTCCTCGGCTGCCGCAGCCCGCACGTCGCTGGCCACCACTCGGGCGCCCTCGCGGACGAAGGCGCGGGTGGCCACCCGGCCCATCCCGCCGCCGGCGCCGGTAATCAGCGCAACCTTTCCGTCCAGTCTGCCCATGACGTCTTTGCGAACGACAGGCGAGAGGGGCTCGGCTCCTCTCGCCTCTCAGTTCTGGCTACGCCGCGCCGACCTCGGTCAGCTCCCGTTCAATGGCCGCCATCTCTTCGGGTGTCCCCTGGACGCGCGGGCCCTTGAACCAATTCTTGGCCCCCAGCTGCCACCAGCCGCCCGCAAACAGGAGGACGACCAGCACCGCCACCGGGGCGTAGTTGAAGTTCGTCTGCAGGTTGGGCGGGTAGCCGGCGGGCAGCATGAAGAGGATGGTGATGAACGCCACCCAGATGGTGGCGATCACGCCAACCAGCGTGCTCCACCGGCCCAGATGCCACGGTCCCCGCTTGAACCGATCGCCGAGTCGAAGCCGAAGGATGACCGGCAAGATGTATGCGACGTAGAGCCCGATGGTCGCGATCGAGGTGACGGCGGCGTAGGCCTCCGCATTCCACAGGTACGGGAGCCCGAGGATCAGGGCGCCGATCGCCGCCAGCCAGATGGAGTTGGTGGGCGTGCGGGTGCGCTTGTTGACCTTGTGCCAGAACGCGGATCCTGGCAGCGCGCCGTCGCGAGAGAAGGCATAGATCATGCGCGAGTTCGAGGTCACCGACGACATCCCGCAGAAGAACTGGGCTCCGATGACGATCAGGAGCAAGAACAATCCGCCACGCCACCCGATGGCGTCGATGAAGATTTGGGCCGGCGGCACGCCGGTCGCCGAGCCGAGCTCCTTGTTGTAGTCCTGGATGGCGAAGGTCACCCCCAGCAGCAGCACCCAGCCGGCGATCAGAGACACGACGATCGACATGACGATCCCTCGGGGCCCCGAGATGGCCGCGTTCTCGGTCTCCTCGGTCAGGTGGGCCGACGCGTCGTAGCCGGTGAAGGTGTACTGGGCGAGCAACAGGCCGAGAGCGAAGACGAAGATGCCGGGCCCGCCCCATCCGGTGTTATTCACGAAGTTTGTGAAGACGAAGGAGACGGATTGGTGGTGCTGCGGGATGATGGCCAGCGCGCCCACGATGACGGCTACGCCCACCAGATGCCACCAAACGCTGACGTTGTTGAGCAGGGCCACCAGGCGAATGCCAAAGGTGTTCATCAGCCCGTGCAACAGGAGCACGACCGCATAGACGAGGATCGTGTGCGGCGGATCCGCCGGGTAGTTGATCACCAGGTTCAAGAACGCCGTGACGAAGAAGGCCAGGCCGAAGTCGATACCCGCCGTGATGCCCACCTGACCCAGCAGGTTGAACCACCCCGTGTACCAGCTCCAGGCGGGCGCGTTGCGCTCGGCCAGCTTGGCCGACCAGTAGTAGAGGCCACCGGCGGTTGGAAAGCTGGAGCAAATCTCGGCCATGGCGAGACCGACCAGGGTCACCATGATGCCCACCAGCGGCCACCCAATGCTCATTACCACCGGACCGCCGGTGTTCATGCCATAGGCATACAGCGTGAGGCAGCCGCTCAGGACCGAAATGATGGTGAACGAAATCGCAAAGTTGGAAAATCCGCTCATCCGCCGCAACAGCTCCTGGGCGTATCCCAGCTCGTGGAGCCGCTGGACGTCGGACTGCGCCGTGTCGCCGGTAGCCGTGGTCGGCATTCGCATCCCTCTCCTCGCCCCGATTTGGATTCAGTGCCCCCTCGGGGTTGCCACAATTTGATCTGGTGGCAGGCCCCTTGTCAAGCCGCAACCCGAACGCGCCGTGAGTGGCCCGACTGGGGCTTAGACTGGACGCTGCATGGTCGACCCGCTGGGGCCCCTGGCTGCGGCTCGCTACAACGGCCTGGCACTCAGCCTGTATCTGCCGCTGGGGCACGACAGCAGCTCCTACGACGCCGTGATCAAGGACCTCCGGCGCGCGAGCGCCGAGGCCCTGGCCAGCGAGGACCGGCGGCAGGCCCTCGACCGCGAAACGGCCCGGGTCCGCCGGATGCTGGACGAGCTGCCCGCGCTCCGAAAGCCGGTCGCCATCTTCTCCAGCGAACCGGCCGACCTGCTGCAAACCATCCGGTTGCGCGACGAGGTGCAGCCCGAGCTCTGGATCGACGATCGCCTCCACCTCGAGCCCGTGCGCCGGCAGCTGGAGCGACACCCCCCGGCGCTCATCGCCCTAGTCGACAAGGAACACGCCCGGATCTTCTCAGTGGTGCTGGAGGACGTCGAGGAGGTAGCCGACTTGGCGGGCCGGCCGGTGAAGCATCACCGCCAGGGCGGCTGGGCGGCTGATCGGTTGCAGCGCAACGCAGAGGAGCGCGCCCACGCCAACCTGAAGGTGGCGGCCGCGTGGATCGCCCGCCAGGATCCCACCGGCTCCTGGCGCCTGTATGTCGCCGGGCCGGTTGGGGCTCGGTCCACCTTCAAGCGCTACCTACCCAAACGGGTCCTGGAAGCCATCCGGGGTGAGGTGGCATCGCCGCTCTCGGCCACCCCAACAGAACTCATCGCGAAGCTGCGCAGCGCCACCTAGGCATCGCTCCCGCGTAACAGGGATTAACGCCCCGCAACCCTCTCGCTGCTGGCGCGGCACGAGCCGATTCCGTAACGCGTCTCGTAGCCCGTTGACCGCAAGCTGCAAAGCAATGCCAGTCCTCGAGCGCCGGCCGGCCGGTGCGGAGCTCTCCAGCCTCGCTGGCCACGAGTACGGCGTACTCGGCCCCCTGCTGGACGACCCGAGCCTGAGCGAGGTCATGGTGAATGGCATCGACCAGGTCTGGGTGGAGCGAGATGGGAAGCTGATGCAGTCGGAGATCGCGTTCCCCAGCGAAGAGGAGTTGCTGCGGGTCATCCGGGAGATCGCCAGCTTTGTCGGGCGCCGGATCGATGAGGACTCCCCCATGCTGGATGCCCGGCTGCCGGACGGCTCGCGCGTGAACGCGATCATCCCGCCGCTGGCCATCGATGGACCGTCGCTCACCATTCGGAAGTTCTCCCATGATCCGTACACGGTGGAGGACCTGATCCGGTTCGGCACGCTGACCGCCGAAGCCGCCGGGTTCCTGCAAGCATGCGTCGCGGCGCGGCTCAACATCCTGGTGGCCGGCGGCACCGGCAGCGGCAAGACCACGACCCTCAACGTCCTCTCCTCCTTTATCGCCGACGGCGAACGCATTGTTACCATCGAAGATGCCGCCGAGCTCCAGCTCCGCCAGCGGCACAAGGTGCGTCTCGAGTCCCGGCCTGCCCGGATCGACGGCAGCGGCCGGGTGGCGATCCGGGACCTGGTGGTGAATGCGCTGCGGATGCGTCCCGATCGGATCATCATCGGGGAGTGCCGCAGCGGTGAGGCGCTGGACATGCTGCAGGCTATGAACACGGGCCACGACGGCTCCCTCACCACGATTCACGCCAACACGCCACGCGATACCCTGGCGCGGCTGGAGACCCTGGTGCTGATGTCCGGCGTGGACCTGCCCCAGCGGGCGATCCGCGAGCAGATCGCGTCCGCCATCCACGTGATCGTCCAGCAGTCCCGGCTGCGCGACGGCTCGCGCCGGATCACCAACATCACCGAGATCCTGGGCCGCGAAGGCGACACGATCACGCTGCAGGACGTCTTCCTGTTCGAGGAGCAGGGCATGGACGGGCAGGGCAGGATCGTGGGCCGCTTGGCGCCGACCGGGATCCGTCCCAGTGCCATGGCCAAGATCTACTCGCGCAAAGTCCCGCTCAACCCAGCGTTGGCCGCGCTTTATCCCGACCGCAAGGCGCCCGACTTCACGGTGGGAGTCCGGCGGTAAGATGCCCGTGGACCAGCCAGTCGATCCCGTCGTGGTGGCCGAGGTGGAGCGCGACCTGCGCGCTGAACTCGAGCGGACCCAGTCCCAGATGGCCAGCCTGACCCGAGAGCACGAGCGCGCCGTGGTGCTCAAGCGCATTTACGAGCACGACCCGATCACCCGCGAACGCTTCACCCTGCTGCACGAGAACATCGACGCCTACCCGGGGAAGATGGCCGCCCTACGCGAGGAGGAGCGCCTGCTCAGCGGGTGGCTGGCGCGTTGCCAGGCCCTGCGCCGCAACGCCGCCTAATTACGCACCCGTAGCCGCCACACCCTCCCCTACCCCTCCCTAAACGGAGGGGAGAAGTTGAAGAACAACGGCCCCTGCCCCTCCCTCAGAGGGAGGGGAACGGTTAGAACTGCTTCGCCAGGCGCAAGATGCCGCGGACGTAGCTGCGGCTGCTTCGGTAGATGCCGTGTCGAATCGTCGCGCGGAGTCCCTGGTAGTAAGCCGCCAGGGCCAGCGCCGGACTATGCAGCCGGTCCAAGTAGTAGCGAAGTAACGCGGCGCCCACCTCAGCGTTGTCACGAGGGTTGTAGAGGTTGACCCGCCGATGGAGCAGGGCCGGTCCGGCCCAGGCCGCCGTGCTGGGCTCGACCTGCATCAGGCCGATGGCGCCGGTGCGGGACACTGCCTGCTGGTTCCATCCACTCTCCCAGTACGCGACCGCCAGCACGAAGCCCGGCCGAAGACCGTGATGGCGCGCCGCCTGGATCAGCAGGAGCCGGGCGGTGCCGCGATCAAGCGGCGCGGCGCGTTCGCCGGCCAGGGCCGGCACCGGCGTGGCCAGCGTGCCGAAAACGACCAGGGACGCGACCACGGCACGCAGACGCATGACGGGCTACAACGCGTCATGCCCCGCCATCCTTTCGAATTGCACCCAGCGTGGCTGGCGACACTCTCCCCTACCCCTCCCGAAAGGGAGGGGACAAGTCCGTACACTGCCACCACGAAGCCCACATCGGCCGTCACCCAACGCTGGACACTGATCGCCGCCGTCCTCGGATCGTCGGTCGTGTTCCTGGACTCGACCGTGGTCAACGTGGCGCTGCCCCGCATCGGCCGCGAACTGCCCAGCCACGTCTTCGGCGTGCTGGAGGGCCAGTCCTACGTCTACAACGGCTACCTCCTGACCCTCAGCGCCCTGTTGATCCTGGCCGGCGCCGCCAGCGACTTCTACGGACGGCGGCGGACGTTCGGGATTGGGGTGGTGGCCTTCGGCTTGATCTCGGCCCTCTGCGGGCTGGCCCCCAATATGGAGTCGTTGGTGGTGTTTCGGGTGCTGCAGGGCGCGGCCGGGGCCCTGCTGGTGCCCGGGTCGCTGTCGCTGATCTCGGCCGCCTTCAGCGGCGAAGAGGAAGGGCGGGCCATCGGCACCTGGTCGGCGGCTTCGGCCGCCACCACCCTCCTGGGCCCGTTTGTGGGTGGCGTCCTGGTGGACACGATTTCCTGGCGGGTGGCGTTCCTGATCAATGTGCCCCTGGCCCTGGTCGCGCTGTACGCGGTCGTCCGCCACGTGCAGGAGAGCAAAGACCCGGATGCCTCCGGACACTTCGACTGGCTGGGCGCCACGGTGGTGGCCCTGGCGGTCGGCGGCCTCGCCTATGGCGCCATCTCGGGACAGCAGCACGAATGGCGGGACCCTCTCGCGTACCTGTCGCTCGCCATCGGGATTGTTGCCCTGATCGCGTTGCCGGTCTATCTGCTTCGGTCCCGGCACCCATTGATCCCACCATCCCTCTTCCGGTCTCGCACCTTCACCGTCACCAATATTTCGACGCTGCTGATTTATGGCGCCCTCTACGTGGTGGGCTACAACTCCGGCTTGTTCCAGCAAGGCATCCTCGGATATACCGCCGCCGCGGCCGGACTCGGCTTCATTCCCGGATCGTTGCTCCTGGCTCTCATGTCGCGCCGGTTCGGCGCGCTGGCCGGCCGCTATGGGCCCCGGTGGTTCATGGCCGCCGGGCCGGCCATCATGGCCGTCGGCATCCTGTGGTTCGCCCGCATCCCGGTGACCAGCCAGGCGTGGGTCCTCCGGCCGGACCAGCCAGCGAGCTTTCTTCCCCCGGCTTCGTACTGGATCGATATCTTCCCGGCGTCGGTGATCCTGGGCATTGGCCTGTGCATCCTGGTCGCGCCGCTGACCACCGCCGTCATGACCTCGGTCCCGCCCCATAACGCCGGGCTGGCGTCGGCGATCAACAATGCCCTGTCGCGGGTGGGGCCGCAGCTGGTGGGCGCGGCCATCTTCGTGGTCGTCACGGCCAGCTTCTACAGCGGCCTGGCCAGCCGGACCCACCTGGACGTGACCGCGCCCGGTGTGCGCCAGCAGATCAGCCCCCTCAACCGTCCCGGCGCCTCGGTCTCACCCGTCGACGTAGCGGCGGCTCGACAGGCCTCCACCGAGGCGTTTCACGTGGCCATGGTGGTCGCCGCGGGCCTGCTGTTCGCGGGTGCGCTGATCAACGCCGCCGGCATCGAGTCTAGGCATCCCGCGGCCGCCCAGCCTGGTGGGCCGGTCAGCCCTGTCCCCCACACGCCACCCGTGATGGCTGGCCTGCACCACTGGGTGCATCGTCGACGATGACCGCTGACCCTCCAACAGAAGGGACACCCCCTCCCCGCTCGTGCCCTCAGGGGAGAGGGAGATCTTAACCCGGCTTGCAGTGCCGCGACAGGTACTATCGGTGGCCATGGTCGCCTTGAGTCGCGTGGTCGTCCCGGAGCGGCCGCTCGACCTGTGGCTCACGCTGGGCCCCCTGGCGCGCGGCGGGACGGGTGATCCA
>VBID01000155.1 GCA_005880615.1 Chloroflexota bacterium | reverse complement strand
CGCGACGGCTTGCGCTTGCGCCATCGCCTGCTGCCGCCGCAACAGATAGGCCATGAGTGGGAGGCTGACCGCGAGCACGAGGATGGCCGTGACCTGGGCCTGCTTGAGGCCGCCCAGGATGACGATGTTGTCGCGCAGGAAGAAGATGAAGAACTGGCTGACGGAGTACAGGGCCACGTAGAGCAGGCCCAGCACCCCGTCGGGCTGCACCCGCTTGCGAATTGTCCATAAGAGAATGAATAACCCCAGCGCGATCAGCAATTCGTACAGGCTGGCGGGCTGGACGGCGACATTGCGGGGGCCGAAGGTGTTGGGGTTGGTGTACACGAACCCCCATTTGCCATTGGTCGGATAGCCGACGATGTCGCCATTGATGATGTTCCCTATGCGGCCGATGGCCTGTCCCAGGGTTAAGCCCAGCACCCCCACGTCGGCGAGCTTCCAGAACGGCAGTTTGAACACCCACGCCGACGCGAGGAGGGCCAGTCCGCCCGCGAAGATGGCGCCGTAGAAGGCCATGCCGCCCTGCCAGACCGCCAGGATCTGGCCAGGGTGGGCGAGGTAGAAGCCCGGCTGGTTCTGGGCCACGTAGTAGAGGCGGCCGCCGAGCACCCCGAAGGCGGCGATGATCAGCGCCACGTTCATCAAGCGGTCCGGGTCCAGCCCGCGCCGGGCTGCCTCTCGCAACCCGACTTGGATGCCGGCGTAGAGGCCGATCGCGATCATGATCCCGTACCAGTGGACCTTAAGGGTCCCGATGGTGAACGCGACGGGATCGATTCCGATCTTGATCAGCATGAGTTCCCAGTATACGGAGGGCCCTCGCCAGTACCCTTGAAGAGCCATGCGCCGCGACCGGCCGTCGTTCACCGATGAGATCAAGGCCGAGCTAGCCGGCCTGCAGCCCGCCAAGCCCTGCTGCAAGGACGCCGAGCTCGACGCCCTGATTCGGGTCCTGGCGGCCAGCCGGAACGGCCGCGTTCGGCTTCGCCTCCCCCGCAATCCGATTGCGCGGGCGGTGGTCCAGCTGGCCCGGGATACCGGCGGCCAGGTTCATGGCGTCCGCAAAGGCACGACCGAGCGCCGTCCGAGCTATACGGTGGAGCTCTCCCCGGGCCCGGCGGCGCGGACCGAGGGGATGTGCTGCGCCCGGGCGGCCTTGCGCGGCCTGTTCCTTGCCCGTGGGGTGATTGCGGAGCCCGGCAGCGCATACCACCTGGAGATCGCCGTCCCACCGGCGGAGCAGGCGGCCACGGCCTCGGTGCTCGATCGGCTGCGCCTGCCCACCACCCGCCTCCAACGGCGGGGCCGGGCGGTCTTCTATCTCAAGGGCGCCGAGGCCATCACCCGGTCGCTGGGCTTGATGGGTGCCAACCGGGCGGTGGTGCGCTTCGAGCACGATCGGATCGTGCGGGACATGCGGGGCAACGCCAACCGCCGGGCGAACAGTGAAACCGCCAACCTGGACAAGCGGCTGCGGGTCGCGTATGCGCAGGTCGAGGCGGTCCGCAAGCTCCAGCACCACGAACGATCCCTGCAATCCCTGTCGCCGGCGCTCCGGGCGACGGCCGAGCTCCGCCTGGCCCACCCGCATGCCAGCCTGCAGACGCTGGCCGGGCACGCCCAGGTCAGCAAATCGGCGATCGCCCATCGCCTGCATCGATTGCTCGCACTGGCTCGCGAGAACGGTTTGTTAGACTGACCGCCGATGGGGCTGAAGGTCGGGATCAACGGCTTCGGGCGCATCGGGCGCAACGTTTTCCGCGCGGCGCAGGGGCGCTCAGAGTTCGAAATTGTCGCCGTCAACGACATCACCAGCCCGGCCACGCTGGCCCACCTGCTCAGGTACGACTCCATCCTCGGCAATTACGGCGGGACGGTCGCGGCTGACGGAGACCACCTTCTGGTGGACGGCAAGCCGGTAAAAGTCTTTGCCGAGCGAGATCCCGGTGCGCTCCCCTGGCGCGATCTGGGGGTCAGCATCGTGATCGAGTCGACCGGCCTGTTCACCGATGCCACCAAGGCGCGCGCGCATATCGACAAGGGCGGCGCCCGGAAGGTCATCATCTCGGCGCCAGCGAAGAACGAGGACGTCACGCTGGTGCTGGGCGTCAACGAGAAGCGCTACGACCCGAACCAACACCACGTGGTGAGCAACGCCTCCTGCACCACCAACTGCTTGGCGCCGCTGGCCCGGGTCCTCCACGAGAGCTTCGGCATCGAATCCGGGATCATGACGACCATCCACTCGTACACCAGCGACCAGCGCTTGCTGGATGCGCCCCACGACGACCTGCGCCGAGCCCGCGCCGCGGCGCTGAACATCGTGCCGACCAGCACGGGGGCGGCCAAGGCGATGGGCCTGGTGATGCCGGAATTGAAGGGCAAGCTGCACGGCATGTCGCTCCGCGTCCCGACCCCCAACGTCTCCCTGGTGGACCTGACCGCCATGTTCCGCGACAAGGTCTCGGCCGAGACCATCAACGAAGCCCTCCGGGAAGCCGCGGCCAGTGAGATGAAAGGGATCCTCACCGTCACCGAGGAGGCGCTGGTCTCGACCGACTTTCGCGGCAATGCCTACTCCTCGATCGTGGACGCCCTGTCCACCATGGTGGTGGGCGACCGGCACGGCAAGGTGCTGTCCTGGTACGACAACGAGTGGGGATACTCCTGCCGGGTGGTCGACCTCGCCGCCTTCATGGGCGAGCGCCTGAACTGATCCCGGCCACCGGTTTTCAGAAGGCCACCATTCGGGATCTCGACCTTCGAGGAAAACGCGTCCTTGTGCGCGTGGACTTCAACGTGCCGCTGGAAGGGTCGCGGATCGTTGACGATACCCGGATCCGCGAGGCGTTGCCCACCATCCGCGCCCTCGTCGACCAGGGCGCCCGGGTCATCCTGATGACCCACCTGGGCCGGCCCGACGGGACGGTCGACGAGGGCTTCCGGACCGCACCCCTGGCCGCCAGGCTGGCCGAACTGCTGGGCCGGCCCGTACGACACCTGGATGACAGCGTCGGACCGCCGGTCGAGCAGGCAATCAGCCAGATGCGGGATGGCGACGTGGTCATGCTCGAGAATGTTCGCTTCCATCCAGGCGAAACACGCAATGACCCCGAGTTCGCCAAGCAGCTGGCATCGCTGGGAGACGTGTTTGTCAACGATGCGTTTGGGACCGCCCACCGGGCCCACGCCTCCACGGTCGGCGTAGCGGCTTATCTCCCGGCCGTCGCCGGCCTGCTGATGGAGCGAGAGATTTCGACCCTGGGACGGATCCTGACCGATCCGCCTCACCCGCTGGTCGCCATCCTGGGCGGCTCCAAGATCTCGACCAAGATCGGCGTGATCCGCAACTTGCTGCCGCGGGTGGACCACCTCTGCATCGGCGGGGCGATGGCCTGCACCTTCTTTAAAGCGGACGGTCTGGAAGTCGGGCGGTCCCTGGTGGAGGACGATCACCTGGGGACGGCGAAGGAGCTCACGGCGCTGGCGGCTTCGCTCCGGCATCCGATTCACCTTCCGCTGGACGCCGTGGTCGCGGCTGGGGCCAAGCCCGGAGTCGCCACCCGGGTCGTAAATGTGAGGGCGATCCCAGCCGACCAGCGCGTCCTCGATATCGGCCCGATGACGGTCGAACGCTTTCTGATGATCGCCGACGGCGCCGGAGCCGTGGTCTGGAACGGTCCGCTGGGCGTTTACGAGGTCCCACCCTTTGACCAGGGAACGGCTTCGCTGGCCCGCGGTCTGGCCGGGACGGCCGCGCAAACGATCGTGGGCGGCGGCGACCTGGTGGCGGCCCTCCAGGAGCTCGGCCTGGCCGGGCACATGTCCTTCGTGTCGACAGGTGGCGGGGCGACCCTCGAATTCCTGGAAGGCAAGACCCTTCCCGGGCTGGCCGCTCTGCGGGACAAGACGGGGTGATGCTGCGCCCGCTGGTCGCCGGAAACTGGAAGATGCATCTCACGGTCGAGGAGGGCCTCCAACTGCTGCAGGTCTACCGCGCCAGGCTCGAGCCGCTGGCCGCCCGCGTCGACATCGTCGTCCTGCCACCGGCGGTGACGCTGTGGCCGGCCGCCGCCGTCCTGCGCGGCAGCCCGATCCAGCTGGGCGCCCAGAACACGGGCTGGGAGGACGAAGGTCCGTTCACCGGGGAGATTTCTCCGGGCATGCTGGCCGGATGGTGCCCGTACGTGTTGATCGGCCATTCCGAGCGGCGGCAGCTCTTCCACGAGCCCGACCAGTGGATCAACCTCAAGCTGCGGGCCGCCGTGCGCCACGGGCTCAAGCCGATCCTGGCCGTAGGGGAGACCCTCGAGGAACACGACGCCGGACAGACCGATCGGGTGGTGACGGGCCAGGTCACCGCCGCCCTCGACGGGAGCCATCGGGACTGGGCGGAAAGCCTGAGCGTCGCCTACGAGCCGGTGTGGGCCATCGGGACCGGCCGGGCGGCGACACCCGAGTACGCCAACGGGGTGATGGCGCGGATCCGCCGGCTGCTCCGTGAGGAGTTCGCGAGTGCCGCGGCCGGCATCCGGGTCCTCTACGGCGGGAGCGTGACGGCCGAGAATGCGGCCGACTTGATGGCCCAGCCCGAGATCGACGGGGCCCTGGTTGGCGGGGCCAGCCTGAAGCCCGACGCCTTCACCGCCATCGTGGCCGCGGCGGCCGCGACGGCCTCGCCGGTCTGAGCGTGCCGGATCCAAGGCTGGTCCTGGTCGTGATCGACGGCTGGGGCTACAACCCGGATCCCTTTGGCAACGCCATCGCCGCTGCGCGCAAGCCGAACTGGGATGGCCTGTGGGCGCGCTGGCCGCACACCACGCTGGCGGCCGCCGGCGAGCCGGTCGGTCTCCCGGCGGGCCAGCAAGGCAACTCCGAAGTCGGCCACCTCAACATCGGGGCCGGCCGCATCGTGTACCAGGATCTGACTCGGATCGACCTGGCCATCCGGGACGGCAGCTTCTTCCGGAACGGCGTGCTGCTGGAGGCCCTGGGGGCGGCGCGGGCCGCCCGCCGGGCCCTCCATCTAATCGGCCTCGTCTCGCCGGGGGGCGTGCACAGCTCGACCGGTCACCTCTACGCCCTCTTACGAATGGCCCGGCAGGTTGGGGTCCCCACCGTCCATGTCCATGCCATCACCGACGGCCGCGATGAGCCTCCGACGAGTGGCGCCCGCTACGTGGCGGACCTGTCGGCGGAAATGCAGGCCATCGGAATTGGCCGCATCGCATCGGTGAGCGGTCGCTATTACGCCATGGACCGCGACCGGCGCTGGGACCGGACCGAGCGAGCCTACCGAACGATCGTCGAGGGCGCCGGGCCGACCGCGGCGGACGCCGTGGCCTTCATCACCGACAGCTACCGCCAGGGGGTCACGGACGAATTCCTGATTCCCACCGGCATCGTGCCGGTGGCCGCCGATCCATCGCCACCCATGCGCAACGGCGATAGTGTGATCTTCTTCAATTTCCGGCCCGACCGGGCTCGCCAGCTGACCCACGCGATCGTCGATCCAACCTGGGATCACTTTCCCCGGTCGCGGGTGGCGCTGTCCCACTTCGTCACTTTCACCGAGTACGAGAAAGGCCTCTCAGCGGAGGCGGCCTTCACCGATGAGCCCCTGGCCGAGGTGGTGGCCGAGGTGGTGTCGCGGGCGGGTCTGCGTCAGTTCCACACGGCCGAGACGGAGAAATACGCGCACGTGACCTACTTTCTGAATGGCGGGCGCGAGCAACCGTTCGAGGGCGAAGACCGGCTGCTGGTGCCCTCGCCGAAAGTCGCCACTTACGATCTCCAACCTGCGATGAGCGCGGCAGGGGTCGCCCAGGCCGTGCTGGATCGGATCGCCCAGGGGACGGATGCCTTGATCGTGGTCAACTTCGCCAATGCCGACATGGTGGGCCACACCGGGGTCTTTCCGGCCACTGTGACGGCGGTGGAGGTCGTCGACACCCAGCTGGGTCGGATCGCGGAGGCTACCCTGGCGCGCGGCGGGGTGCTGGTGGTCACGGCCGACCATGGCAATGCCGAGCTGAAGATCGACCGGCCGACCGGGACGCCGTTGACCGCTCACACCACCAGCCCGGTGCCGATGATCATCGCCGGCGCCAGCGGCCTGCGCGCGCTAGGCGACGGCGGCAAGCTCGGCGACGTGGCGCCCACCATGCTGCCCCTGGTGGGGTTGCGGGTGCCAGCGGCTATGACCGGCGATAACCTGGCAGAGTCCTAAGCGGCCCAATCCTGGTCCAGGCGCGCCCCGAAGGCGGCCGCCAGCTCCGCGTCCTGGATGACGAGATCGAGTTCGTGGTTGCGGGTGAACCCGGACCGCGACCAGTTGCAGCTCCCGAACACGACCAGCGTCTGGTCGAAGATCCCGAGCTTGGCGTGCAATTTGGTCCCCGGGGGCGCGCGATACAGGCGCGCCTGGACCGACGCGGCGCGCAGCGTGGCCAGCGCCTGGAGGTTCTGGAGCTGCCCGGGATCGAGGAGCACGCGGACGCGGGTGCCCCGCTCGGCGGCCTGGCGGAGCTCGTCGATCACGAGGGGATCGGACAGCACATACATCTCGACGTCGATCGTGCGGTGGGCGCTGGCGATGGCGCTCAGGACCGCGTCGCGGATGTCGTGGCCCGGGCGGGTGGCGACCACGCGGACCAGCGCGTCCGGGACGGCGGGCGGGAGCGCCACCGGATCGCCAGCCAGGGTTCGGTCCTGGTCGAAGATCCGTTCCAGGTTGGCGGCGACCGGCCCCTCGGCCAGCAGATCGTAGTCGCGGTTCAGCTCCGAGTGGCGTCCCCAATTGATGCCGCCGACGATCGCGATCCGGCGGTCAACGATCAGCAGCTTGACGTGGTCAATGCTCCGCGTCTCGATCGGGAACGCCAGGACGCGGACGCCGGCGGCTTCTAGATCCGCCCAACTCGCCTGGCTCTGCCGTTCGGATGGGTCCATGATGGCGGTGACCGCGACCTGCCGCTGCTGGGCTTTGACCAGGAGCCTCTTCAGGTCGGCGCGCTGGAACTCATACATCTCGACCTCAATAGCCGTCTGCGCCCCGACCAGTAAGGCGCGGATCGCGCTGAATGCGCTGGGTCCATCCGGAAGGGGGACGAGCCGGTCATCACCCGCAGCGACCCCCGGGACGGTCGCAACCGGAGCCGGCCCGGGACTGGCGCCAGGATCCATCGCGTCGACCCGGCCGGGTCCGCACGCCCCCAACAGGACCAGCAGCCCGATCGCCAACCCCACCCGCCGGCCCGACCCGCCCACGCCGGCATTGTAACACATAGAAGTGTATCTGATAGAGCATAAAGAAGGGCTCGCCTGAACTCGCGATCACGTATAATTCAGCGGCCAATGCGCACCTTTCTGGGCGTCGTGGAAATGGCACTTGCCGTGCTGGTGGTTGGCGGCGTCCTCCTCCAAACGCCCAAGGCCAGCGGCCTGGGCGGCACCATCGGCGGCGGTGGTGATTCGGGCGGTGGGTACCGGACCAAGCGCGGGCTGGAACGCAACCTCTTCTACACCACCATCGGCCTGGTGGTCCTGTTCGTCGTCGTCTCGCTGATCTACGTGCGGGTGTCGCCGGGAGCGTGATTCGGCGGGCGCTGCTCGCCGCAGGGGCGGGCGGCCTCCTGGTCGTGGCGGCCATTCTCGTCTACATTTTTCGGCTGGAACTGGTGGCGCCGGAAAAACCGCGGGCGGGCGGCCAGTACACCGAGGGGGTAGTGGGCCAGTTGGGATCCTTCAATCCCCTGTTTGCCCAGGGCCAGGCCAACGCCCTCGACCTGGACGCGCTGCTCTTCGAGCCGCTGGTCCGACTGCAATCGACCGGACAGGTGGACCGGGTGCTGGCCGGGAGTTGGGACATCAGCCCCGACCAGCGCAGCTATACCTTCGCGTTGCGTCCCGATGCCCGCTGGTCGGACGGCGCGCCGGTCACAGCCGACGATGTCCTGTTCACGGTTCGCACGGTGCAGGATCCGGACTACCCGGGCGTGTTCCTGGGAACCAGCTGGAAGGACATTGTGGCCACCGCCATTGATCCACTGCACGTGCGCTTCACGCTGCCCGGCAAGAACGCCAGCTTCCTGGCCACGCTGGCGCAGTTGGATATCCTTCCGGCGCACGCGCTGGCCGGCCTCCCGGTAAGCCAGATTGCCAGCAGCCCGTTCGGGACTCACCCCGTGGGGACCGGGCCGTTCCGGGTGCGAGACCGGCTGCCGGATGGGGTGGTCCTGGAACGTAACCCCTTCAGCCGGCTGCGCCCGTGGCTCGACCGGATCGCGGTGCGCACGTTTCCGGACGAGGCGTCGGCGTTGACCGCGCTGGACCGGCACGAGATCGACGCCCTGGCCAACCTCTCCGCCGCCGGGGTCGCGCGGGCCCGTGGCCTGGGCCAGGTGGCTGTCTATCAGGCAGCGACGTATCGATACCTCGAGTTGCTCTTCAACCTCAACGCGGATGTTCCGTACTTCAAGGATGCCCAGGTGCGGCGCGCCTTCGCCATGGCCATCAATCGGCAGGCCATCATCGACACCCTGGCAGGCGGCCAGGCGCGCCTGGCGGACGGGCCGATTCCCTCCGCGATCACCTGGGCGACAGATCCAACCATCAAGGGTCCCGGGTACGATCCGCTCGCTGCGGCTCAACTGCTCGACCAGGCGGGCTGGAAGGTGCAGGACGGGGTGCGCACCAAGGCCGGGGCGGCGATGCACGTCACGCTGGTGGTGGCGCGAGACGTCGCCCCATTCGAGCAGGTGGGTCGCCAGGTGGCCAGCGATCTTGGCGTCGTCGGGATCGGGGTCGACGTCAGGGCGGTCAGCGCGGACGACCTGATCCGGGTCTACCTCAATCCCCGCACGTTCCAGCTGGCTCTGACCGCCTTCGACAACGGTCCCGACCCGGACGTCTACGCCTTCTGGCATTCGTCGGAGGCGCGCCCCGGGGGCTTTAACTTCGCGGGCGGGAAACGGAACGTCTTCATCGACCTCGACCTCGAGAAGGGGCGGGCCGACACGGACCTGGCGGCGCGAGCGCTCGACTACAAGGACCTGCAGCAGGTCTTCGCCCAGGAGGTGCCGGCCGTCTACCTGTACAGTCCGAACTTCAGCTTCGCCGTCAGCCGGCGGATCCGGGGCGTCCGCCTCGATGCCGCCGTGGAACCCTCGGACCGCTACGCGCATGTGAGCGACTGGTACGTCGAGGTGGGCCGTTAAGCCCGAACCACCGGATTGAGCTTGCATCTCGGGCGCGGATGCGGCCGATCCGGGCGTCGTCTCCTGCGGGCGCTCGGTCACGCATCGACGGATGCGCTCCCTCGCGTGCTCGTCGCCTCCTTCGGTTCGGCACGCCCCGCATCCCGATCTGCTTCGCCCGACCGGTGGATCCGGGCTAAGTGCCGCGTCCCGTACAATCTAAAGCTGCCCTTGCGGCTGTGGTGAAATCGGTAAACACGCCAGGTTCAGGGCCTGGTGGGCGCAAGCCCTTGGAGGTTCAAGTCCTCTCAGCCGCACAGCCCTCCCGGGGGGCGGGATGGACGCCGGCCGAGCGGCGCCGGCTGCGGCAGCTGTCCACTCCGGTCAAGATCCAGGAGTACCTCGACCGCATCCCCTACAACACCGAGAAGCACGGCGAGACACTCCGCTCGCCCCGGCGTGTCCTCACGGACGGCACCGCCCACTGCATGGAGGGCGCGCTCCTGGCGGCGGCCGCGCTCGAGGCCGCCGGCGGGCCTCCCCTGATCATGGACCTGACGGCCGTCGACGACGATGACCACGTCATCGCGCCGTTCCAGTGCCGCGGCCTGTGGGGCGCGGTGGCCACCAGCAAATTCTCCGGGCTCCGCTTTCGCTCGCCCGTTTACCGGAGCCTGCGCGAGCTCGCCATGTCCTACTTCGAGCCGTACTTCAGCCTGGCTGGGCAGCTGACCCTGCGTGGCTATGGGATCCCCATCGACCTGCGCCGCTTCGACGCGCTCCGGTGGCGGACGTCCGAGGAGGACCTGTGGCCGCTGGCCGACGCCCTGGATCGCCGGCATCACGTGTCCTTGCTCGGTCCGGCTGGCGCCCGCGGCCTGCATCGAGTCGATCGCCGGCTGAAGTCCGCCGGGCTGCTCGGCTATCCTCGATAGGCCTGCCGCCTTCAGATTATTGACATTATTACTACCACTTGTTACCCTTGCCCAGTATCAGGTTCCTGACAGATCTAAGGGAGGACACTGAATGGCGATAGCGACCGCGGGCAAAGCCCCACAGCCCAAGGGGCCCGACGTTCCTCTGGAGGTCGTCCAATCCCTCCTGACCCGGGTGATCTGGCAAGCGGTAGCCGACCTGAGCACGCCCGGGTACCGTCGCGAAGCGGAGCAGTTCTTTGACAGCGAGACGTTCGCCGAGTACTGCGACATCCTGGGCTGGAACGTACGCCGAGCCCGCGACAGCCTCCGCAACTTCGTCAATCGCGGCGGCCGGATTTCCGGCAATCACCTGCTGCCGACCGATCGGTCGGGGCAGCCGCTCTTCCCCAATACCAGCAATCGGCGACCGGCTCGCAAGCAGACTCTCCTGCCGGAGATCGTCCTCAGCCAGCCAGCGTTCGGATAAACAAAGCGCATCCGTTCAAGCTGAGGAGGACTCGCCTACCCGGCCAGGGGAATTTGCTCAGCCGGATCTGAGGACCGGCTTCACAAATTCAGGCCTGCGCGGGACCAAGGTTGGCGCGAATCCAAGGGCTACACTGGTGGCAAACGGCCCCGCGTAACCAATAATTCGAATCGGGTCCCGCTTGGTGGGAGGGCCTTCTCGGCCCTCACAGCTTTTCGCGGTTAACGACTTTCTAACATTCCCCTGCTACGGTCCTTCCCGTTCGGATTTCTGAACGTGGAGGCGTTATGAGCGTCGCGCCCGCGTTGCTCTCCGACGATCGGACGGTCCCATCTCGGCGTAACCGGGATGTGCGCGACTGGACCGACTTTGGCACCGAGTCCCTCCAGCTGTATCTGCGCGAGATTGCGGCCTGTCCCTTGTTGACAGCTAGCGAGGAGCGCGCCCTGGCGCTGGAACTGGTCGCCGGGAGCCCCGACGCCTACCAGAAGCTGGTGCGCGCCAACCTGCGGCTGGTGGTGGCCCTGGCCCGGCGGGCGACGGGCTACGGCGTGCCGCTGGCGGATCTCATCCAGGAAGGCAACGTGGGGTTGATGCGCGCCGCCGCCCGGTTCGACCCAGGTCGCAACGTCCGGTTCTCAACCTACGCGACCTGGTGGATCCGGCAAGGCATCGGGCGGGCGCTGGTTGACCAGTCGCGGACCATCCGCATCCCCGCGCAGCTCCACGATGCCCACGTCCGGATCCGCAAGGCGTTTGCCGCCCTACCCGCGCAGCTCGGCCGGGAGGCGTGTATGGCCGACGTCGCGCAGGCCGTTGGGCTGTCCGAAGACCGGGTGCGCGACATCATGGCCTGGGCCCAGGTGCCCTACTCCCTCGAGATGACGCCGGGCGACGATCCGGATGGGCCGACCCTGCACGCCACCGTCGAGGATCCGCAGATGCCCGACCCCTTCGAGCCGCTGCAGCGGGCCGCGGTGCGCGAGGAGCTGTTTCGGGCCCTTGAGATCCTCTCCGAACGCGAGCGCACGGTCATCTGGCGGCGCTTCGGTCTGGGGGGCGGGCCACCGGAGACCCTGGAGCAGATCGGCCGGCGCCTGGGCCTAACCCGCCAGCGGGTCCAGCAGATCGTGGCCGAGATCCTGGGCAAGCTGCGCCAGCCGCTGGCCGGCGTGGGGCTGTAGGAGTTCGCCTGACCCAGCCCGAGTCCGGGCCCAGCCCGAATTCGGGCTTGGCGAGGGGATGGCTAGACTTCTAGCAGGCTGATCCCATGAACCTGCTCCTGGTCGAGGACGAGCGCAAACTGGCCGTCTTGCTCAAGCAGCTGCTCGAAGAGGAGCGCTACTCCGTCGACCTGGCCGCAGATGGGGAACGGGGCCAGGAGCTGGCCGAGACCTCCCGCTACGACGCCATCATCCTGGACGTGATGCTGCCCAAGAAGAACGGGATCGAGGTCTGCCGCTGGCTGCGCCAGAACCAGGTGCGGACCCCGGTGATCATGCTGACGGCCCGCGGCCAGGTGCACGATCGGGTCGCCGGGCTGGACGCCGGCGCCGACGACTACCTGCCCAAACCGTTCGCGTTCGAGGAACTCCTGGCTCGGCTGCGGGCAGTGATGCGTCGCGAAGACCGCAATGGCGACGGGACGCGTCTCCAGGTGGCGGACCTGAGCATCGACCTCAAGACCCACCAGGTGCGGCGCGCCGATGCCGCCATTGACCTCACCGCGCGCGAGTTCTCTCTCCTCGAATACCTGATGCGGAACGCCAACCAGGTCCTGACCCAGCAGCAGATCGCCGAGCATGTCTGGGACACCAACTTCGAGGGCACGACCAACCGGGTCGCGGTCTACATCTCGTACCTGCGCAACAAGATCGATGAGGGCCGGTCGCCCAAGCTGATCCAGACCATTTACGGGGTCGGCTACCGGCTGTCGGGCTGATGTTCCGGGGCACCCTGGTTCGGCTGGCGCTGTGGTACCTGCTGCTGTTCGCGCTGATCGTCGCCTGCTTCAACCTCATCGTCTATGTCTCGCTCTCGCAGGCGCTGCAAGCCAGCGTGTTCAACGATCTGCAGAACAAGGCGAAGGTTGCCATCGATAACAACCTGAAGGTGACGGGCAACACCATCGACCAGGACCCGACCAAGCTCATCGTGGGGCCGAACTACGCCGACGTCTGCGTCGTCATCGAGCAGTTCACTGCCGGCCAGACCGGGGAGCAGGTGGTCAACGGCTGCAGCCTCTACGGCGTGAAGGAACTGCCAGAGCGCACCTCCATCGCGCTGGCGCGTCAGGGCATCGTCAGCAAGTACATCGAGGTCACGACCGCGAATGAAACCTTCGCAGTCCGCACCGAACCGCTGCGGAACCACGAGCACCAGCTGGTCGGCGCAGTCCAGGTGGCCAAGCCGATCTCCTGGATCGGCGACACCCTGGACCGTCTGAAGCGGTTGCTGGCGATCGCGTCAGCGGTCGCCATGGTGCTGGGCGCCCTGGTGGCCCTGCTCATGGCGAATAAGTCGTTGGGCCCCATCCGGGCCGCGTTCCAGAAACAGCGCGACTTCGTGGCCGACGCCTCGCATGAGCTGCGCACGCCGCTGACCCTGATCCGGACCAACGCGGAGGCGTGGTTGCGGCGTAGCGACGGCGGGTCGGGCGCCGTCTATGCCCGGAACGTGGTGGACGAGACCGATCAGCTGAGCGCGATCGTGCGAGATCTGACGACGCTCGCCCTGTCCGACGCCCGCCAGCTACGCATCGATCGCAAGCCGGTTGAAGTCAGTTCCACCCTCCGCGGGCTGATCGACCAGTTCCAGCCGGTGGCCGAGCAACGGGGGGTGACCATCCAGCCGGACCTGGACGGCGGGGTGACGGTGCAAGCGGATCCAAGCCGCCTGCGGCAGCTCTTCCTGATCCTGCTGGACAATGCGGTCCGCTACTCGCCCGCCGGCGGGGCGGTCACGGTCGGCGTCGCCCGCCACAATGGGCGGGTCGCCGTGACGGTGGTTGACCGCGGGATCGGCATCTCGAGCAAGGACCTGCCTCACATTTTCGAGCGCTTTTACCGGGCCGACAAGGCTCGCAGCCGGGAGAGCGGCGGCAGCGGACTCGGCCTCGCCATCGCCAAGTGGATCGCGGAGGTCCACAAGGGCGACATCGACGTGCGCAGTGCCCCCGGTGCGGGGACCACGGTCACTGTCACGTTTCCCGTATTGAAGTAGCCCGGCTTACTCGACCTTGATCTCTCGCACCGGCAGCAGCGTGGCCAGGGCCACCAGGTAGAAGGCTGTCACGATCCCGAACATGATGCGGTAGCCGACCGAACTGGTGCGGCCTTGATTGAAGGCGTCGATAATGGGCGCCAGAATAGGTCGCGCGATCAATCCGGCGCTCGCGGTGGCGATGTTCGAAACGCCCATGTAGCGCCCGGCCTCCACTTTCGGGATGAGGTCGGTCATGAACGCCCAGTCGACAGACAGGAAAATGCCCAGCGAGATCCCGACGATGATGCCGAAGAGAAGGATGAGTGGGAGATTGGGGGCGAAAATGAGCAACGCCGACCCAACTGCCCCGATCACGCAGGCGGCCGCCACGAGACGCTTCTTTCCGTATCGCTCCGCGAGGAACCCTGCGGTGAGCGCCAGCACCGCGGCGAACACCACCACGATGGCCTGCAACGCGCTTGAGTAGAGTGACGCCTTGCCCTCCGAGTAGTGGAAGGTGTACCGGATGAAATTCAAGGCGAAGGTGCCGATGCCAACCGGCGCCATGAGGAAGAACAGTCGGGAAACCATCAGCCAGGCGAAGTCGCGGTAGGTCTTGGCATCGATGGCGAAGCTCAGGAAAATCGATCGACCCAGCGGTCGATCCTGCCGTCGCATGGTCCGCACATCGGGCACTCGAAAGAACACCAGGGCTCCAGCGATCGCCACGACGACCGGCAGCGTGAAGATAGCGATCCGCAAGTGATGGGTGGGTATCAACAGGGCGCCCACGACGACAAACCCGAAGATGGTTCCGACCAGGTTCATCATGCCGTAATAGCCCGAAGCTTCTGCCCGCTGGTCGTCCTTGATCTGGTCGGGGAGCATCCCCTGGTACGGACCCTGGGCTGTGTTCGACGCCATCTGGAAGAACGCGTAGGCGACAAGGAGCGCCCAGTAGGAAGTCACGAGCCCGATCAAGGTAAGGAAAATAATGTCGCCCACGACGCCGATGGCGATGAATGGTCGCCTTCGCCCAATAGAAAAATGGCTGGCATCACTGAGTGCTCCGATGGCGGGCTGCCACACGACGGCGAACGCCGCCCCGACCGTGTCGAGTACGGCGAGGTAGGTGTTGACGTCGAGGGAGATTGACCCGAGGCCCAGGTTGACTGTCGTGGGATGCGTGAACCGCGCGACGAGAATCGGAAGGATGTTCCCACCGAGCGGCTGCATGACGTAAGCGATCGCGAACCAGAAGGCGCTGAGCGTCAACAGTCCGCGCCATGATAACCGCTGCCTCGGATCGGAATCGAGTCGCACTGGCAGCCTGGAGAGGAAGCCGCGGGCGCCAGTTGCCGTGGGCATGGCGGCAGTGTAACGAACGGTGCTACCAATTTGGTACGGTTCAGTCCGGTGCGCAAGAAGATCACCGTGGTCGGCGCGGGCAATGTGGGGGCGACCCTGGCGCAGCGATTGGCCGAGCGTGGCGATGCCGATGTGGTGCTGGTCGACATCGTGGAGGGCCTGCCCCAGGGGAAGGCGCTCGACCTCCTCGAAGCCGGCCCGGTGCTGGGCTACGACTCCCGGGTGGTGGGCACCAACGGCTATGAGGAGACCGGGGGATCCGATATCTGCGTGATCACCTCGGGTGTGCCGCGCAAGCCGGGCATGACCCGAGACGACCTGGTGCTGACCAACATGAAGATTGTCCGTGGCGTCACCGAGGAGCTGGTCCGCCGCTCGCCCCAGGCCATCCTGATTGTGGTGAGCAACCCGCTCGATGCCATGGCCCAGCTCGCGTTCTCGGTCAGCCGGTTCCCGCGCGAGCGCGTCATCGGCATGGCCGGGGTCCTGGATACGGCGCGGTTTCGAACATTCATTGCCCAGGAGCTGCAGGTCGCGGTCGGCGACGTGCAGGCCTACGTGCTGGGCGGCCACGGGGACACCATGGTGCCGCTGGCGCGGATGTGCACGGTGGCCGGCATCCCGATCACCAAGCTGCTGCCCCCCGATCGCGTCGACGCCATCGTCGAGCGCACCCGCGATGGCGGGGCCGAGATCGTCAACCTGCTGAAGACCGGGAGCGCCTACTACGCGCCGTCGGCGGCCGTGGCCCAGATGATCGATGCCATCTTGCTCGACCGCAAGCAGATCCTTCCCTGCGCGGTCCACCTGCAGGGCGAGTACGGCATCAACGGCCTGTTCGTGGGCGTGCCGGTCAAGCTGGGCGCGCGCGGGGCGGAAGAGGTCGTCCAGCTCGAGCTGACGCCGGACGAACAGGCCGCCGTCCGGCGGTCGGCGGAGAGCGTCAAGGAGCTCCTCGCCGTGATGGCGTTGTAAGCGTGCCTCTGTATTCTTGATCCATGACGATTGAGATCCGCAAGGGCACCGTGCCCGAGGCCCGCCGCCTCATCGAGAACCCGTCGGCGGGCACCCTGCGCGAGCTGACCGCCCGGATGCCCAATGCCCGCCGCACCATCTTCGACAACTACAACGTGCACACCCGGGTTGATTCGCGCAGCACGCGCAGTTCCTACGTGGTGACCGACCGGCCCCAGGAGCACACAATGCAAGCCGTGAGCCGGGCGGAAGGGGAGAAGTGGGCGCGTATCCAGGATGCCTACATCCGCGAGCAGGAGATGGTGCTGGTAGATGGCCTCATCGGGAACGCCCCCGGGTTCACCACGCCCGCCCGGCTGATCATCGAGGCGCGCAACGCCAACGTCGCCGGCATGCAGCGCATGCTGTATTACCCACGCGAGACCAGCGCCGCGGAGCCGGAGATCACGATCATCTACACGCCAAATTTGCCGGCCCCCGGCTATCCGAATGACCGGGCGATCTTCGTCGACCTGGAGGCCGGGATTACCCGGGTCCTGAACTCCGACTACTTCGGCGAATCCAAGAAGGGCGGCTTGCGGATGTGGAACAAGAAGGTCTACGACCTGGGCGGCCTGGCGCTCCACGCCGGCTGCAAAGTGGTGCCCACCCCCCGCGGCCAGCGCGCGTTCTTGATCGTGGGACTGTCGGGCACGGGCAAGACGACCACCACCTTCACCACCCAGAACGACTCCAAGCCGGTCCAGGACGACTTCGTGGCGCTCATGCCCGGCGGCATCATCTACGCCAGCGAGAACGGTTGCTTCGCCAAGACCTTCGCCCTGGACCCCAAGCACGAGCCAACCATTTACGGGGCGGTCACCAAGCCGCACGCCTATCTGGAGAACGTGTCCCAGAGAGCGGACGGCGGGCCGGTGGACTTCTTCGATACCAGCTATACGCAGAATGGGCGCGCCGTCTTTGAGATGGACGACCTCGGCTGGTACGAAGATGCGCGGAACATCGGGCCGGCCGACGTGCTGCTGATCCTGAACCGCAACGAGAACATCATCCCCGCCGTGGCCAGGCTCGGTGCCGAACAGGCGGCCGCCTATTTCATGCTTGGCGAAACCCAGGGAACCTCGGCCGGCGGCAAGGACGAGATGGGAAAGGCCCTACGGGTACCCGGCACCAACCCCTTCTTCCCACTGCGCCACGAGCAGCAGGGCAACCGCTTCCTCGAGTTGCGGGCCGCGCGGCCGTTCGAGGTCTACCTGATGAACACCGGGCGGGTGGGGGGCGCCGAGGCCGAGCCGGGCAGTAAGAAAGTGACCATCGAAGACTCCGGGGCTATCGTGAAGGCGGTGGCCGAGGGCACCATCAGCTGGACGCGCGACCCGGACTTCGGTTACGACGTGGCGGAGGGCGTGCCCGGCATCGACGATCTCGAGCTCCTCCAGCCGCGGCGCCTGTACCAGCGCACCGGGCGGGCGGACGAGTACCTGGCCTTCGTGCAGCGCCTCAAGCAGGAGCGGGTAGCCGAACTGGCCAAGTACCCGGGCCTCGACCCGGAGATCGCCCGGACCATTCGGTAGGTCCGGAGCCCGGTTAACTCTCGTACTGCGAGACAGCCAGGAAGTAGCCGCAGAGGTTGCAGCGCCAGCCCACGAGGGGATGGGTTCCCAGCTTGCCCAGGGTCTCGACCCCTCGAGTGGGGTCGCGGACTTCCTTCCATGACGGCTGCCCGTTGCAGCGCGGGCAGCGCACCGGGGCTCGCAGGGATTCCATTGCCCTAATATATCCGGGCCATGGCGGAGCGCCTGTACTCGATCACGGAGGCGGCCGAGAAGCTGGGCGTGTCACCGGCGACCATCGCCACGTGGATCCGACTGGGGATCGGCGAAGCCAGCCGCCAGGACGAACTGGGCCGGAACCGTTGGACGGAGGCTGACCTGGAGCGCATGCGGCAGCGCTTCCAGGAGCGGCAGGCTCGCAAGCGAGCGGGCCGCACCTCCGTCCCAGAATAAATGGAGGGTCAATGCAAGCTCGATTGCTGAAAGCGACGCCCGAGAGCGTCCAGGCCGATGCGTTGATGGTGCTGCTACTCCAGGGAGAGGCCACCCTGCCGGCCGAGGTGGCGGGCGTCGATCAGAAGCTGGGGGGCGCCATCCAGGAGGTCGTCCGCGATCGCCAGTTCACCGGCAAGCTCATGGACCAGGTCTATCTTCGGAACCTGGGCAAGCTGCCGAGCACCTGGACCCTCCTGCTCGGCCTCGGCAAGGCTGAGGCGCTCGACCCGGTGCGGGTGCGCAATGCCGTGCAGGCGGGCGCCCGATTCCTGCGCAAGAAGGGGAATCGCCGGCTGGCCGTGCTGGTCCCGGCGGCGGCCCTCCAGCGCTGGGCTCCGGCCGACGTCGCCCGCACCCTGACCGAGGCGGTCGCGTTGGGCAACTTTGAGCAGCGGTCGTTGCGCACGCGCTCCGACGAACCGCAAGTCGATATTGAGGACATCACGATTGTCGGCCTGGACTCCGATCGCGGCGCCGCCGAGGCGGTCGCCGCCGGGCTGACCCTGGCCAATGCCACCAACCAGGTGCGGGAGTGGGTGAACCTTCCGGCGAATGCCTTCACCCCGAGTGTCTTCGTGGAGAAGGTGCGCGAGTTCACCAAGGGGAGCGGGCTAGAGATGCAGGTGCTGGAGATGGAGGACATGCGGCGGTTGCGGATGGGCGCGCTGCTGGCAGTGGCCAAAGGATCGGACGAGCCGGCCAAAATGATCGTGCTCCGCTACCGCGGCGGCAAGCCCGGCGGGCCCACGCTGGCACTGGTGGGGAAGGGGATCACCTTCGACAGCGGCGGGATCTCGCTCAAGCCGGCGGACCACATGGAATACATGAAATCGGACATGGGCGGCGGCGCGGCCGTGGTGGGTGCCATGCGGGCCATTGCCGATCTGAAACCGGCGGTCAATGTCATCGCCGTCGTGCCGACCACGGAGAACATGCCCTCCGGCAAGGCGACCAGGCCGGGCGATGTGGTCACCGCGTCGAACGGCAAGACCATCGAAATCATCAACACCGACGCCGAGGGACGCCTGATCCTGGCCGATGGCATCACCTACGCGGTCAAGGAGGGTGCGACGCATATCGTGGACGTGGCCACCCTGACCGGGTCGATCGCCCGCTCGCTCGGTCCCGTGGCCATGGGCGCGTTCACCAACAACAACCAGCTGATGGGGCTCGTTCGCCGGGCGGCGGACCTGGCCGGTGAACGGGTCTGGGAGATGCCCACCTGGGCAGACTACGACGGGTTGATCGACAGCGACATCGCGGACATCAAGAACACGGCGGTCCTGTGGGCCGGTGCCACCACCGCGGCGCTCTTCCTGCGGGAGTTCGTCGACGGCCGACCCTGGGTGCACCTGGACATTGCCGGCAGCGCCTGGCAGGATTCCAGCGAACTGAAGGCCGTCCCCAAGGGGCCGACGGGATCAGCCGTGCGGCTGCTCGCGCATCTGGCACACCTGCTCGCAATAGAGAAGACCTAACTCGTTCCCCCTCAGGGGAAGAGGAGGCCCCTACTTCTCCTCCATCTCAGGGGGAGGGCAGGGAGAGGTGTCGCCTATCGCTGGTCCCAGGCCGGCATTGGGTAGCGCGGCCGCCCAGTGGCGGCGGCGGGTGGCCAGACAACCACCGCCAGGCCATCCTGGACCTGCTCCACCTCCATGGGTTTGAAGACGTTAAGCCCGCGGCTATCGAAGCGGATCTCGCCGTAAAACGTCTGGAGGTCCAGGGCGGCCAGGGCCGAGCGCACCGCCTGTGGCTCGGTGGTTCCGGCGCGCTCCGTCGCCACCTCCAGGGCCAGGCAGCCTGCCGTGCCAGCCGCGCTGTACGGGTCCGGACGGTGCCCGTAGGCCGCCAGGTACTGCGCCGCGTAGGTCTTGCCGTCGAGGAAGTATCCGATCGGCAGACGAGCGCCCGCCGCCCACTGGGTTGAGTCGTACACATACTCGGCCGACTGCTTCATGTCCGAGAGGAACCCCGGATCCCCCGGCCCACTCGTGAAGGCGAACAGCCGCGGATGGACGTCGAGCTGACGAGCCGCCTCCATGGTCACCACCGTGTCAGAGGGCCCGCCCACGCCGAGGACCAGGTCGGGCGCGGTGGCGGCGATTGCCCCCAATTTTCCGCGGAGGTCATTGGTCCCTCCTGGAAACGAGTCGAAATAGACCACATTTAATCCCTTCGTAGCGGCGTAGGCGTTGAGGTCATTGGCCACCTCAGACGAGAATGCATCCCGGGCAAAGAGGATGGCCGCGGACTGCGGTGCGGGCGTCAAGCTGAGCGCCATGTCGACCACGCCTTGCAGGTAATGGCTCGCCGGGCTGGCCACACCGAAGACGTACTGGAACTGTCGGTTGAAGGTACCTTCGGCGCTGCTGCTGAGCAGGATCGGGACCTGATGGGCCTCCGCCACCGCAGCGTCGCGATCAGCCGCCAGGTTGCCGACCGGCCCCAACAACAGGTGGACATGGTCCTGACTGATGAGCCGCTCCGTGACCTGGGCGCTGACTGAGGCGCGGCTCTGGTCGTCCTGCACGTTGACCACCAGGGGATGCCACGCGCCGCCGACGTAGACGCCACCTTTGGCGTTGACCCAGTTGCGGCAGAAGTAGTAGCCCTCCTGCGCCATCTGCCCTTCGCCCGACAGGCTGCCCGTCAGCGCCAGCGGGGCGCCGATGACGATCGGGTCTCCTTGCGGCTGAGGCCGCGCCGCCTCGCTGCTACAGCCGGCCACTACGAGCGCGGTGGCCAGTGGGAGGAGGAAGGCCGGACAGCGCGGGCCCATCACCGGACATGATTATGGACGAGGTCGTCCGCCGGCGAGGGTAGGCTAGACTTACCGATTGTCTATCAGAGGCGAGTTAGCCAAGTGGTAAGGCAGAGGTCTGCAAAACCTCCACCGCGGGTTCGAGTCCCGCACTCGCCTCCAGCTTTGTGAACTCAGTTTCGTGCTGCGGCCGGGCCGGCTTCTAACAATTGACTGGCACGCTGACTGGCAGCCCGCTCATTCTGCTTCCATCCGGGAGGTGGATGAATGGGCAAGCGGCAGGCGGGCCTTGGGGCGGTCTACCGACGGCGGGATGGGCGGTGGGAAGGCCAAATTTCGTATTCCAGGCGGACGACGGCGCTCGTTTTACGGGCGCAGTCGACGCGACCTCATCCACAGGCTGGTCGACGCTCGCTGGGCGCTGGGCGAGGGACTGCCAGTCAGTGCCGGAAAGCAGTCGCTGCGCGCTTACCTCGATTACTGGCTCATCGTGTGTCGCACGCGGTTGCGGCCCATCACACTGGTCACCTATGCCCGCGATGTCAGGCGGCTGACCGCCGCACTTGGTGACGTTCCAATCCGCCACCTGACTCCCGGGCTCATCCAGTCCGCCTACGCCTCGCTGCTCGAGATCGGGTTCTCGAAACGGACCGTTGAGAAAACGCACGCCGTTCTGCACCGTGCGTTGGACCAAGCGATGCACTGGGGCCTCACGGCACGCAATCCGACCGAGCTGGTCAGTCCCCCGCGTCCGGTGAGGCGCGAGATGACCGCCCTGACCGGCCCCCAGTTTCAGGAGTTGCTTCGTCTAGCGGACGGCAGTCGGTGGTACCCGCTCTGGGTGCTGCTTGGAACCAGCGGCTTGCGGGTAGGGGAGGCGCTGGGGCTGCAGTGGCAGGACGTCGATCTCATCGCAGGACGGCTGGCCGTGCGGAACACGCTGCAGCGGCAGCCTGGAATCGGCTTCCTGCTTGGACCACCGAAGACCGAAAAGAGTCGGCGGACGATATATCTCTCGCGGCTGGCGCGGGGCGCGCTTGAGCAGCAGCGTGAGCGTCAGTGCAGGGATCGGGAGACCAGCAAGCGATGGCAGCAGACTTCCTTCGTCTTCACAAACCGGCACGGTCGTGCAGTCGGCCCAGGAGCGGTCAATCGCGCGCTTACGCGAGCGCTACATGACGCGGGCCTGCCTCGTATCCGAGTGCACGACCTTCGACACACCACTGCCAGCCTCCTGTTGGAAGCCGGTACGCACCCCAAAGTCGTACAGGACCTGCTCGGCCATAGCACGATCCAGCTGACACTCGACACCTACAGCCATGTCGTGCCCGCTCTTCATCGACAGGCAGCGCGGACGATGGACCGGTTGCTTAGTCGAGAGCCACACGACGGCACTTATGCGGGGTTATAGCCAGTAAGAGACTGCGCAAGGTGGAGCTGACTTGCGCGGTCTGGCGTCGTGTTTTGATCGTTCTTAACAGCCGGCTGAGTGCACGACCCTGCGGGCTAGCGTTTCGTCAGTGAGGTTGGATCGGCGGTTCGAGTCAAATCCAAAGATTCTCCTGATCCCCGAACGGGCCAACGCCAAGATAGGGCTTTGCCGCGGGCGTCGGCCATCGCCCCGACCGTGATCATCTCGTGCCGATCGCCTGAACGCCACCGCGGTTGGCGTTCAGGCCGTTGAAGCACTCGCAGTTGATGCCGCAAGGCCAGAGCTTCGGCTCGGAGCTCAGCTGGTCCGATCGCGTACGCTCAACAGGTCGACTAGAAGACGGGCGACCGGCAACAGCAAGCTTGAAATCATGATTCGGGATGCCAGGCCGGCGCATTCCCCCGCCCAGTTCCGAAATCGAGTTGACAGGCCAGCGCTAACGGGACACGCTCTAGCTCGCCGTCGGCGCCGCATCTACGCCTTAGCCAAAGGTGCGGTCGAGTTTGACCTTGGCGAGGGCGCTCTCGAGAACGGCGAGCTCCTGGTCGTCCAGCTTCGTGAGGAATAGATCGGACACTCCGCGCATGTGGACCGGAGCTGCGACGGTCAGACGGTCCAATCCGGACTTTGTCAACTGGACCACGACACCGCGCCCGTCGGCATCGGCGTGGTCACGTCGGACCAGGCCTTCGTGAACGAGCCGGGTGACGCGCCGAGTCATGCCGGAGCGCGAGATGAGGGCGTGGTCCGCGAGCTCTGTCATCCGCAGCGAACCTCCAGCGATGGCCAGCTGCGCCAGTACGTCGAAGTCGGCCAGGGCCAGACCGGTCTTGCTTTCGAGATCGGTCTCAAGCTGGCGCAAAAGCGTGGCGTGGGCCCGGAGCAGCGCGTCCCACGCCCGCAAGCCGCGCCTGCCCGGCACCTCCCTCGCCACGATCCGATTGAAGTGAGCAGCGGCGTCCGGTTTCGAAGGTACTTGCATATGCAATCACCAGAGAGTATAGTACTTGCAGTCGCAAGTATATCGATTACCGGGAAGGAGATGGCGGATGATCAAAGAAGTCGAACTCGACCCGGAGGGATCGCTGACCCGGCGGTGGGGCACTAGGGCGGACGACCTCCGAGTGAAAAGAACCATGGCCGCCCTCGAGGCGAATGGAATCACGGTCCTCCGGGCGTCAGACGCCGCCGCGGCAAAGCGGATTGTCCTGGACCTCATCCCTGACGCCTCCCCGGTGCACCAGGGAGCCTCGCAAACGCTCGACGTGCTGGGCATCACCTACGAGATCGAAAAGTCTGGTCGCTACGCGGCGCTCCGCCCGCGGATCTGGAGCATGGATCGCGAGACCGAGGCCCACGAGATTCGCCGCCTCGGCGCGGCGCCGGATGTCATGCTCGGGAGCGTCCATGCGGTCACTGAGACCGGGTCGCTGCTCGCGGCTTCCATGAGCGGCAGCCAGCTCGGGCCTTATGTCAGCGGCGCTGGACGAGTCATTCTCGTCGTCGGGACGCAGAAGATCGTGCCCGACCTCGAGGCAGGTCTCCTCCGCATCAACGAATACGCGTATCGGCTCGAAGACGCCCGCGCCCAGGCTGCGTATGGCGTACGCAGCGCGGTGAATAAGGTTCTCGTAATCAACCGGGAAATCACCCCGGGGCGGATCACCGTGGTGTTGGTCGACGAGGTGCTCGGTTTTTAATGCCCCGGACAGAAGCACGCGAGACTACATCAGCCC
>VBID01000154.1 GCA_005880615.1 Chloroflexota bacterium | reverse complement strand
GAGCTGTTCGAGGGCTTCCTGGGTGTCATAGCTCTTCACGGTCAGCAGCACGTAATCGAAGCGCCCCTGTCCGGCGGCCAGCTCGGGCGCCGCTTTGACCGCCTGGCTGGTGGTACTGCCGGCCACCTGCAGCCGGACCCCCTCCCGGCCCACCGCCGCCACGTGCTGGGGCCGCCCCAGCAGCGTTACATTGGCGCCCGCCTGGGCCAGCCTCGCCCCCAGGAAGGAGCCGACCGCGCCGGCGCCAAAGACGAGGACGTTCGGTTGCCGGATGGGCGGCTCACGGTCCGTCACGGTATTGCCGAAGCCCGAATCCACCGAAACGAACTCGCACCTTGGGCGCGGATGCGAGCGATCCGTGCGTTGGCTCGTGCGCGCGCTCGGTTACGCACCGACGGGTGCGCGCCCTCGCGTGCTCGTCGCCGCCTTCGGCTCATCTCGCCCCGCATCCCAATCTGCTTCGTCCGCTCGGTGGATCCGGGCTACGTGGTCGGCGTCGTGATCTTGAGCTCCCGACCGCGCGCCAGGCGGGAGATGTTGGCGCGGTGCCGGACCACGACCAGCCCCAGCAGGACAACGCCCAGGCCGATCACCCACCAGCCAACCGGGCGCCAGGCCTGCCAGCCGATGACATGCAGCCCCAGCAGGGCCACAAAGCCGACACCGACCGCGGCGAGGGACGAGAGGGAGGCGATTTTGGTGGCCCGGATCAGGATCGCCCAGGTGACCACGCTCAGGACCACGACCACCGGTGCCAGGACCAGCATGACCCCGCCCGAGGTGGCGACCCCCTTCCCGCCATGGAAGCCAAGGAATACGGGCCAGCTGTGGCCGACCACGGCGGCCAGCCCGATCAGGGCGAGCACCCACTCTTGGGGCCCGTATCCGAGGAGGATCCCCGCCAGCACCGGGATCACGCCCTTCAGCCCATCGGCGGCCAGGGTGGTGGCGAAGGCCCCGGGGCCCCCGGCGCGGAAGACGTTGGCGGCCCCGATGTTGCCGCTGCCCACGCGGCGCAGGTCCTGGCCCCGGTATAGCTTCATCACGATCCAGCCAGAGGGCACCGACCCCAAGAGGTAGGCGAACACCACGAGGCCGAACACTGTCAACATGGCGACCATTCCACGGGCGAGACGCCCCCACTATACCTCTCGCCTAAACTAGGCGAGCCCCTATGGACGACCCCCAAAAGCTGAATGACCGCACAACGTACCAGCGCTGTTTTGCCTGCGGTGGCCGGAATGAGCACGGTCTCAAGCTGGTATTCCGGCGGGAGGGCGACCGGATCTACACCAACTTCACGCCCAGTGTTCGGTACCAGGGGTTTCCCGGAGTGCTGCATGGCGGCATCATTGCCACCTTGCTGGACGAGACCATGGGTCGCACCGGTGCCATCCGGCGGGAGTGGCTGATGACCGGCAAGCTCAATATCCGGTACCGACAGCCCGCGCCGGTTGACCAGCCGCTCCGCGTCTGGGGCCAGATCGGGCAGGAGCGAAGCGGCGCGGTGGACGCGGTCGGCGCCGTGGAGCTGGCGGACGGCACGGTCGTCGCCGAAGCGCGGGGCTTGTTCCTAAAGCTACCCGGGCCGGTCGTGCAACGCACCCTGAGCCAGTACCCCGAGTTCGTGAACTACTGGCAGGAATGACGCGGTCGCCATTATTTGGCGAAGAGCACGCCGCCTTTCGGCAGACGGTGCGCCGCTTCGTCGACACGGAGATCCGGCCCCACGTCGAAGAATGGGAGGCCGCTGAGGAGTTCCCGCGGGAACTGTTTGCGCGCTGCGCCGCCCTCGACTTGCTGGGCTTGAAATATCCAGATGCTTATGGCGGCACCAATGCCGGGCCGCTGTACGAGGCGGTCCTGTTTGAAGAGCTGGGGCGGTCCGGCTCCGGTGGGGTGGCCGCCGGGATCGGCGCCCACATCGCCATCGCCACACCGCCGATCTTCAGCTACGGCAACGAGGAACAACGTCGGCGCTGGCTGACGCCGGCCATAACCGGCAAGAGCATCGTCGCGCTGGGTGTCACCGAACCATCCGGCGGCTCGGATATCGCGGCCGTCCAGACCATCGCCCGCCGGGATGGCGACCACTACGTCCTGAACGGGAGCAAGACCTTCATCACCAACGGCGTGCGCGCCGACCTGGTCGTGGTGCTGGCCCGCACCCGCCCGGAGGGCGGGCACCAGGGGCTCTCGATGTTCGTGGTGGAGCGGGGGACGAAGGGCTACTCGGTCGGCCGAAAGCTGGAGAAGCTGGGCTGGCGGTCGTCGGACACCGCCGAGCTGGTTTTCCAGGACTGCGCCGTGCCCGCTGGCAACCTGCTGGGCAAGGAGCACGAGGGGTTCTACATCGCGGTCGGGAACTTCCAGTGGGAGCGGCTCTGGATCGCGCTCTCGGCAACCGCATCCGCCGAACGCTCCCTTGAGATGGCCATCGACTACGCGGGGAGTCGCACCCAGTTCGGCAAGCGGCTGGCCGAGTTCCAGGTCCTCCGCCACCTGCTGGCGGACATGGCACTGCGCGTAGAGCAAGCCCGCCAGCTCACGTATTACGCGCTCTGGCTGCACTCCCAGGGGCTTCCCTGCAAGCGGGAGGTGGCCATGGCGAAGATCGCCGCCACCGAGGCCGACGTCTGGGTGGCCGATCGAGCCCTGCAGATCCACGGCGGCTACGGCTACATGATGGAGTACCCCATCCAGCGCGCCTGGCGCGACGCCCGCTTGGGCCCCATCGGCGGCGGAACCAACGAGATCATGCACGAGATCATCGCCAAGGAGCTCGACCTCTAGCCGGTTCCCTCACGGTATCGACTGGGGGGCCGCTCGCCCCAGCTGGCCGATGTTGCGGGAGGTCAAGAGCCGCCACGGCTATGCCTCTTGACCTCCGGCATTGGCGCTGCGTGATCGCAGCGCCTACCGGCCGCTCCCCCCTCGGCCTAAAGGGCCGCGGCCTTCGGCCGTAGACTCTAGCTAATGCCGTTTGAGACGACGTTGCCCTTCTCGGCGATCGTGGCCCAGGACACGATGAAGCGTGCCCTGCTGCTGAACGCCATCCATCCGGAGATCGGCGGCGTACTCATCCGTGGGCAGCGGGGGACAGCCAAGTCGACCGCTGTGCGGGGACTGGCGCGCCTGCTGCCCGACTACGACGCGGTGGAGGGCTGCTGCTACCGCTGCGACCCAGTGACCCCCGAGACCTGGTGCACCGACTGCCGCCTGCGTGCCCGGGACGGCCCGCTCTCGGTGATACGGGTGTCGATGCGGATCATCGACCTCCCCATCAACGCGTCCGAGGACCGCCTGGTGGGGACCATCGACCTGGAATCGGCCATCCGCAGCGGCACCCGCCGATTCGAGCCCGGCGTGCTGGCGGAAGCCAATCGCAACCTTCTGTACGTGGACGAGGTGAACCTGCTGGACGACCACCTGGTGGACGTCCTGCTGGATGCCGCCGCCATGGGTGTCAATGTGGTGGAACGCGAATCGATCTCGGTGACCCATCCCGCGCGCTTCATCCTGGTCGGCACCATGAACCCGGAGGAGGGTGAGCTCCGTCCCCAGCTGTTGGATCGATTTGGCCTGTGCGTCGATGTCACCGGGGTGATGGACATCAGCCAGCGGGTCCAGATCATCGAGGACGAGCAGGCCTTTCTGTCCGATCCAGCGAGCTTCCAGGCTGCGGCTGCTCCGGCGGAGGAGCAGCTTCGCCAGGACCTGCAGGCCGCCCGAACCAGGCTCAAGTCCGTCCTTCTGCGGGACGACATCCGGGCGTTAATCGCCCGGTTGTGCCTGGACGAGGCAGTCGCGGGCCACCGGGCGGACCTGGTGGTCGCCCACACCGCCCGGGCCATCTGCGCCCTGCGGGCCGGCCAGGCGGTGGAGCTGCCTGACGTGCTCGAGGCGCTGGAGCTGGGTCTGGCTCACCGCCGTCGCGACATCCGGGGGGAGCGGCTGCAGCCGGCCCAGGACCTGGCCACCCGCGCCACCCAGGAACTGATCGAGATCCAGTCGCGCGCCAGCCTGGAGAAAGCGGAGGGCGCCCAGGGCGAGGCGGGCGCGGCCCAGGGCGCCGCCGGCAGCGATGCCAAGGAGGGCTGGACCGCCACCGAGCCACGCGAGACCCAGCCGGCCGACGCCGCCGACCCCGAGTCGGAGCGCGTGATCGAGCTCAAGACCTTTGCGGTCAAGAAGTTCGACCTTCCCCGGGAACGCAAGGCCCGGCGGGCTTCGGGCAAGCGCTCCTCCAGCAAAAGTGAAACGAAGCGGGGGCGCTACGTCCGCAGCACCCACGTGGAGAAGACAACCGACGTCGCCTTCGACGCGACTCTGCGGGCGGCCGCGCCATACCAGATCCGGCGGCGCACCGCGGCCCACCCGGGCGGGACGGCGCTGCGCTTGGAGCGGCATGACCTTCGGCAAAAGGTTCGGGAACGCAAGACCGGCAACCTCATCGTCTTCGTGGTCGATGCCAGCGCCTCCATGGATGCGGAGCAGCGGATGATCGCTACCAAGGGCGCCATCCTGTCCCTGCTGCGGGACGCGTACGTGCGCCGCGACAAGGTGGCCCTGGTCGCCTTCAGTGGGCGCAACGCGCGCATCGTGCTACGGCCGACGTCCAGCGTCGACCTGGCCGAGCGCCGCCTGGAGCGCCTCAGCGTCGGCGGGACCACACCTTTGACGCATGGACTGATCACCGCCCTCAAGCTGGTCAAGACCGAACGCCTGCGCGACCCCGGCGTCTACCCGCTGCTGGTCCTGATCAGCGATGGCCGGGGCAACATCAGTCTGTTGGGCGAGGAGCCGCTGGTCGAAGCCCAGCGGGCCGCCAGCCAGATCCGAAGCGAGGGGATCCGCGCGATGGTCATCGACTCCACCCGTGACCATCGGCAGCGGGGCCGGGAGGGTGTCGGCCGGGTGGCCAGCCTGTACGGAGCCTATGCCTTCAACGTCTGTGGCGATCTGGCGGAGCGGCTGGGCGGTCATTACTACGGCCTGTACGACCTCTCCCAGCGCTCGATCATGGACAGCATCGAACGCGAGATGTCGAGGACGAGCACGGCATGATGGAACGCCAGGTCTATCCCTTCTCGGCCATCGTCGGCCAGGACAAGATGAAGCTGGCTCTGCTCTTGAACGCCATCCATCCCGCCATCGGCGGCGTGCTCATCCGGGGGGAGAAGGGCACCGGCAAGTCCACCGCGGTCCGGGCGCTGGCCAGGCTGCTGCCGCAGCTGGCGGTGGTGTCGGACTGCGTCTACCACTGTGACCCGGACGCGCTCGACACGCTATGCCCGGATTGCCGCGAGCGGCTTTCGCGGGGCGAGACGCTGCCCCGGTCCCGCCGCCGGATGCGGGTGGTGGAGCTCCCCATCAACGCGTCGGAGGACCGGGTGGTGGGGGCGATCGACATTGAGGCGGCGATCAAGACCGGGGAGCGCCGCTTCGAGCCAGGGGTGCTGGCGGAAGCGAATCGCAACATCCTCTACGTGGACGAGGTGAACCTGCTGGACGACCACCTGGTGGACGTGCTGCTGGATGCCGCGGCCATGGGCACCAATGTGGTGGAGCGGGAGGGCGTCTCTGTCTGGCACCCGGCCCGCTTCATCCTGATCGGAACCATGAACCCGGAGGAGGGCGACCTGCGGCCGCAGCTGCTCGACCGCTTCGGCCTGACGGTCGATGTGGAGGGGATCAAGGAGATCCCCCAGCGGGTGGAGATCGTTGAGCGTCGCGAACTCTGGGAGGCCGATCCGGTGGGCTTCGGCGAGCGCTTCCGGGAAGAGGATGCCGCCATCGGCCGCCGGATCGCTGAGGCGATCGTCCGGTTCCCCAGGGTGGCGGTTCCGGGAGCCATTCTGCGGGCCATCGCTGAGCTGAACGTGCGTCTGCAGGTCGATGGCCATCGGGCAGACCTGGTGGCTCGGAAAGCGGCCCAGGCCCTGGCCGCCTACGAGGGCACGCCCCAGGTCGGGGTGGACGAGGTCAAGCAGGTGGCGGACATGGTACTCGCCCACCGGGTCAAGGGGGCGGGCCAGCGAGACTTCGCCGACCTGGGAAGAACGCTGACCAACCTGGCCCGGGTGTCGCCCAGCTAGTGTCCCGAGTCGGAAGTCCATTGGAAATTCACCGGCCTGGGCGGCCGGGCGCCTACGGCGCTGATGCCGGCGTTAGGGGGCCCGGCGGAAGTCGTCGCCGATCGACGGATAGGCTCCTCCTTCCGCCACCCCTGCTGAAGCCCGAATCTACCGGATCGAGCTGGCATCTCGGGCGCGGATGCGTCCGATCCGGGCGTCGGCTCCTGCGCGCGCTCGGTCACGCACCGACGGGTGCGCTCCCTCGCGTGCTCGTCACCTCCTTCGGCTCGGCTCGCCCCGCATCCCGATCTGCTTCGCCCGACCGGCAGATCCGGGCTTGGCACCGGCCGCCGAGGCCGCGACTTTCTCAACGAACTTCCGACTCGGGACACTGGTCGTCAGTCCACTCGTGACTACCCCGACCAGGCTCATTCGCGCCATTTCCGTGATCGCCCACATCGATCACGGCAAGACCACGCTCTCCGACCGGTTGCTGGAGTTCACCGGGACGGTCGCCAAGCGCGACATGGTGGAGCAGGTGCTGGACTCGCTCGACCTCGAACGCGAACGCGGCATCACCATCAAGGCCCAGGCGGTGCGCATGCTCTACCAGGCCTCCGATGGCGAGACCTACCAGATCAACCTGATCGACACCCCGGGCCACGTGGACTTTTCCTACGAAGTGTCGCGGGCGCTGGCGGCCTGCGACGGCGCCATCCTGGTGGTGGACGCCTCCCAGGGAGTGGAAGCCCAGACCATCGCCAACGCGCACCAGGCGCAGGAGCATCACCTGGCCATCATCCCGGTGATCAACAAGATCGACCTGCAGCAGGCCAACCCGGAGTTGGTCCGAGAAGAGATCGAGCGGGTGATCGGCGTGCCCGGCAGCTCGGCCATCCTGGCCAGCGCCCGCCAGGGCATCGGGACCAGGGAGATTCTGGAAGCGGTCGTCCGCGACGTGCCGCCGCCCACTGGCGATCCCGAGGGCCCGTTGCAGGCCCTCGTCTTCGATGCCAAGTTCGATCCCTACCGCGGGGTCGTGGTCTACGTCCGCGTCATCCAGGGCACCCTCCGGGCCGGGATGCGGATCCTGATGATGCAGACGGAGAAAACGTTCGAAGTGGATGAGGTCGGCATCTTCCGACCGGAACGGGAGCCGATCGACGAGCTGTCGGCCGGCGAGGTGGGCTACATCATCGCCAACATCCGCAACGTCCGCGACTCGCGGGTGGGGGACACGGTGACGGATGCGGCTCGGCCGGCGGCGGCCCCCCTGCCCGGCTACAAGCACGTCACCCCCATGGTGTTCGCCGGCCTCTTCCCCATCGACAGCGAGCAGTATCCTGCGCTCAAGGAAGCGCTGGAACGGCTGCAGCTCAATGACGCGGCCCTCGTGTACGAACCCGAGACCTCGGCCGCGCTGGGGTTCGGATTCCGATGCGGCTTCCTGGGCCTGCTGCACATGGACATCGTGCAGGAACGGCTCGAACGCGAGTTCAATCTCAGCCTGCTGACCACCGCGCCCACCGTCGAGTATCGGGTCCGGCTGCGGACCGGTGAGGAGCTGGCGGTCGACAACCCGGACCATCTGCCCAATCCGTCATCCATCGAGGCCATCAGCGAACCGATGGTGCTGGCCACCATCGTCACCCCCAGCACCTACGTCGGCAACATGATGGAGCTCAGCCAGGAGCGGCGCGGCCAGTTCCTCAACATGGAGTATCAGCCCGGCGATCGCGTCTTGATCACCTACCGCATCCCGCTGGGCGAGATCATCCACGACTACTACGACCAGCTGAAGTCGCGCAGCAAGGGATACGCCTCGCTGGACTACGAGTTGGTCGGCTTCGAGGAAGGGGAGCTGGTGAAGCTCGACGTGCTGGTGGCGGGGTCGCCGGTGGATGCCCTGTCCATGATCGTGCATCGGGACAAAGCCCAGCAGCAGGGCCGCCGGCTGGCCGAGAAGCTCAAGGCCCTGATTCCCCGCCAGCTCTTCGAGGTGCCCATTCAGGCCGCCATTGGGGGCAAGGTGGTGGCCCGGGAAACGGTGCCCGCCATGCGCAAGGACGTGCTGGCCAAGTGCTACGGCGGCGACGTGACCCGCAAGCGAAAGCTGCTGGAAAAGCAGAAGGAAGGCAAGAAGCGGATGAAGCGGGTGGGCAACGTCGAGATCCCGCAGGAGGCCTTCATGGCTGTCCTGAGCCTGGACAAGTGATGGAACGCATCCACAGCCTCTACGTGCACATTCCCTTCTGCACCTGGGTCTGCAAGTATTGCGACTTCACCGCCTACCCAGTGCTGCAGGGCATGATCCCGCCCTACGTCGACGCCTTGGCTGCGGAAATCGCCCAGGTGCCGCAGCGGTATCCGATCGGACCGCTGCGAACCGTCTTCATCGGCGGCGGAACCCCCAGCCTGCTCACGCCCGAGCAGCTAGCGCGCCTCCTGGAGACGATCCGCCAACGGATCGGTATCGCAACCGCCGCGGAGATCACCATCGAGGCCAATCCCAGCAACATCACCTCGGCCTACGCGGCGGCCTGGCGTAAGGCCGGGGTGACCCGGCTGAGCATCGGCGTCCAGAGCTTGCTGCCGGCCGCGCTGCGGTTCCTGGAGCGGCTGCACAGCGGCGGGGAAGCCCTCCAGGCGATCCGCGTGGCCAGGCAGGCTGGGTTCGATAACATCGGGTGCGATCTCCTGTACGGCATTCCGGGGGTAAGCACCGCGGAGTGGCTGGAAAGCCTGGATGGGGTCCTGGCCGAGCAGCCGGCCCACGTCTCGGCCTACGAGCTGACTGTTGAGCAGGGCACCCGGCTGGCCCAGGAAGTGCGATCAGGGGCGGTGGTGATGCCGGACAACGAGGAACAGCTCGGCCAGTACTGGGCGGCCGACCGCCGGCTCGCTGATGAAGGTTTCGTGCACTACGAAATCTCCAACTGGAGCCGACCAGGCTTCGAGAGCCGGCACAACCTCACCTACTGGGAATACCGACCGTATCTCGGTTGTGGGGTGGGAGCCCACTCGCTACTCCGCCACGCCGACAGCCGCAGTGAACGGTTCTGGAACGTCAAGGGGGTCAAGGCGTACATCGACGCCGTCAAAGAAGGGACGAATCCGGTTGCCGACGGGGAGACCCTGTCGGCGGCCCGCGCCGCCGGCGAGGCGGCGATGGTCGGTGTTCGATTGTTGCAGGGCACCCGGGCGGTCGACCCGTTCCCGGTCGAGCGCGATCACCTGGTCGCCGCCGGACTCTTGGCCCCAGCCGGCGAGGGGGTGTGCTTGACCACCCGTGGCGTCGAGCTGGCGAACCAGGTTGGAGCCGCCTTCCTTCGGTGAGCCGGGCGGTCGAGGAACTGAACCGTCGGATGCTCCGCGCCCGCGACGCAATGGACCGTGCCTACGCGGAACCGCTCGACGTCCCCGCCCTGGCGGGGATCGCCCATGTTTCCGAGGCGCATTTCATCCGGACGTTCCGCGCGACCTTCGGCGAGACGCCCCACCGCTACCTCCAGCGCCGTCGCGTCGAGCGGGCCATGTACCTACTGCGGGCGACTAACCGGGATGTTACCGAGATTTGCCTTGACGTTGGCTTCACCAGCCTGGGCACGTTCAGCCGAAGCTTCCGCGACATCGTCGGCGAGGCGCCGAGTGCATACCGGGAGCGCGGGCCCATCCTGGCCGTCCCGAACTGTTTCGCCATGGCCTGGACGCGACCGAGCAGTTTTGGAGAAGCCAATACCCGGGGCGTCGTCTAGCGTGGGCAACAGAATCAATCGCCTACCAGGAGGTACAACCGATGTTCAACGCTCTTGCGATCTCATCGATCTATGTTCTGGACCAGCAGCAAGCGCTCGACTTCTATGTCGGCAAGCTGGGCCTCGAGGTCAACACCGACCAGGACCTGGGCTTCATGCGCTGGCTGACCGTCAACGTGCCAGGTGACAGCCGCCAGATCCTGCTGGAGAAGCCGGGTCCGCCGGCCCAGGACCCGAAGACGGCCGAGCGGATCCGTGAGCTGGTGACGAAGGGTGCCACGGGCGGCCACCTGTTCTTCACCACCACCGACTGCCAGAAAACATATGAGGAACTCCGGGCGAAAGGCGTCGAGATCACCGAGGAGCCGACCAAGCGGGACTACGGCATCGACTGCGGGTTGCGCGACCCGTTCGGCAATCACATCCGATTCATGCAGCCGCTTCCGGTCGCTGCCTCAGCGTAGCACTGGTGGGAGGGGACAACGCAGTCCCCTCCCTCTGGCAGGGGACACCCTTTGTCCCGCCGCGGAAGGAGGAACAATTTTCATTTCTTGGGGACGCCGAGCTTCGCCATCAAGCGCTCGAAGACGTCGTACGGTTGGGCGCCCATGACCAGGTAGCGATCGGCCACCACGTGCGCCGGGATGCCGCTGATCATCAGGTCCTCGGCCTCCTGGCGCCGGGCGTCGAGCAGCGGTCCGTAGCGGTCGGCGGTGACCGCCTCGGTCATGGCCTCCACGTCGAGGCCGACCGTCTGGCCCACGTCGCGCAGCACCCCCAGATCTGACACATCGCGGCTCTCGTCCCAGTAGGCCTTGAACAGCTGGTGGTGCATCGCCCGGAAGTGGCCCGTCTCGCGGGCGAACTCGGCCGCTTGCAGCGCCGGGCGCGAGTTGATCAGCCGGTCGTGCGACCGCAGCGTCAGGCCGACCTCGCCGGCCAGCCGCTGCATCCCGGCCTCGACCTGCTGCCGGTAGGCAGCCGGGAAGGCCAGGTCGCGCGGCATACCCTCCGGCGGGATCTCAGGGTGGAGCTCGAAGGGCACCCAATCCACCGCCAGGTCGTATTCACGCTCCAGCTGCTCGACCCGCACCAGGCCGATGTAGCAGAACGGTCAAACGTAGTCCGAGTAGACCCGCATCGGGGTTGGCATACAATCAGATTTAGCACTCCACTGCCTGGAGTGCCAGAAGAAGATGGAAGAGCAAATCCCGCTGGCCAGCCGCAAAGAGCAGATTCTGCGAGCGGTGGTCTCCGACTACACCGTAACCGGGATCCCGGTCGGTTCCCAGCTGCTGGCCGCCAAGTACTTCGTCGCGCTCTCCTCGGCCACTATCCGCAACGAACTGGCGGACCTGGTCGGCACCGGGTACCTGCAGCAGCCGCACACGTCAGCCGGGCGCATCCCGACCGACCGTGGGTATCGCTATTTCGTCGACTTCCTGATGGACCAGGAGGCTCCACCCCCCAACATCCGGCGGGCGGCCAAGCAGGAATTCGAGCGGGCCCCGCACCACCTGGAAGGCATTCTCGAGCTCTCCGCCATGGTGCTGGCCCAGATCACGGAGAACGTCTCCCTGGTGACCGCCCCCCAGGCCAACGAGTCGCGCATCAAACATATCGACCTGGTGTCGCTGGATCCGCAGTCCGTCCTGGTGATCCTGGTGCTCGAGGGAAACCTGCTCAGGCAGGAAGTGCTGCCGCTGCCGCGGCCGGTGTCGCAGGACGACTTGAGCAGGATGGCGAGCTTGCTCAACCAGGAGGTCCGGGGGGCCACCGGGGATGACCTCCGGGCCCGCCTGGATCGGTTGGCTCCCCAGGAGCTGGAGCAACGGTACATCGTGGAGCGAATTGCGGAGTCCATCCGGCGCTACGATTCGCAGCGCCAGACGGCCGTCCTGCACGACGGCGTCCGCAACCTGTTTCGCCAGCCGGAGTTCCTCGATGTCAGCCGGCTAGAGGAGCTCCTGGAGCTACTGGAGGAGGGGGCCCAGCTCTCGGCCGCGCTCCAGCAGGTGGCCTTCGAGAAGGACGTTGAGGTCATCATCGGCCGCGAGAACCCCTCCACCGAGCTGCGGGAATGCAGCCTGGTGCTGACCACCTACCGAATGTCGGAACGGGCCCGCGGCACTATTGGCGTGATCGGTTCCACCCGGATGCGGTATGGGCAGGTGGTAGCCCGGGTGCGGCTGGTGAGCCAGCTGACCTCGGAGGCTCTGGAGAGGCTGGCGAGCTGATTTGGTCAAGCAGGCTGTGGGTACAAGGTAGCCATGTTCAGGACCACGAACTCCGACCCCCCCCCGGATAACCCGGAAGCCCCCGCCGGGGCCGCGGCTGGTCCTGCTGCGGACCAGGAAGTCGCCGCGTTGAAGGCACAACTGGACGAAACCTACGCCAAGTATCAGCGGGCGGTGGCGGACCATGAGAATTACAAGCGCCGCAGCCGGCAGGACCTGGTGGAGCGGACGCAATACGCCAACGAGCAACTGGTGCTCAAGCTGCTGCCTCTGCTCGACAATTTCCAGCGGGCCCTGGAGCACGCCCCCGAGGGCATCGACCCCCAATGGTTCGAGGGAATCAAGCTGATCGCGAAGCAGTTCGAGGCCATCCTCCAGGCCCAGGGGGTCTCCTCGATTCCGGCGGTGGGGGAGAAATTTGACCCGACCCAGCACGAGGCCATTGCCAGCGAGCCAACGGACGAGCATGAAGAGGGCACCGTGGTGGAAGAGATGCAGCGGGGCTACAAACTGCACCGCAAAGTCCTCCGGCCCACCCTGGTGAAGATCGCGCAGCCGCGTTCGTTGCAATAATCACTATCTGATGGCGATCAAGAAGGACTACTACGACGTCCTCGGCGTTGGCCGGGCCGCCACCCAGGAAGAAATCAAGCGCGCCTATCGCAAGCTGGCGCTGCAATCCCACCCCGACCGCCACCCCAACGATCCGGTGGCCGAGGCCCGCTTCAAGGAGATCAACGAGGCCTACGAGGTCCTGAGTGACGGCGATAAGCGTCAGCGCTACGACACCTTTGGGCATGCGGCGACGCAGGCCATGCCCGGCTTCGACTTCGGCGGGTTCGGCGGGGTCAACGAGATCTTCGAGATGTTCTTCGGCGAACGGGCCGGGCGGGCGCGGACCGGTCCCCGACCGGGGGCCGACTTGCGGATGGACGTAGCGATCTCCTTCGAGGAGGCCGCCTTCGGGGTGGAACGCGACCTGACCATCCCGCGGGGGCAGGCGTGCGCCACCTGCAAAGGAACCGGCGCCGAGGCCGGGACGTCCCCCAAGACCTGTCCGGACTGCCGCGGAACCGGCCAGGTCCGCCGCGCCACCCAGTCGATCTTCGGCCAGATCGTGAACGTGACCACCTGCCCCCGCTGCCGTGGGGAGGGGTCCATCATCGAAAAGCCCTGCCAGGATTGTGGCGGCCGCGGGCAGGTGCCCGGCGAGAAGACGGTGCGAGTCAAGATTCCGGGAGGGGTGGACACCGGATCGCAGATGCGGCTGTCGGGCGAGGGCGAGCCGGGCCCCCGGGGCGGGCCCAGCGGTGACCTGTACCTGGAGATTGCGGTCAAGCCCCACCCGGTGCTGCGGCGCAATGGGACGGACGTGATCTACGAGCTGCCAATCAGTGTGGCCCAGGCGGCCCTGGGGGATCGGATCGAAGTGCCGACCATCGACGGTCCAAGCAGTGTCACCGTCGCTCCCGGGACTCAGTACGGCACCACCTTCCGCCTGCACGGGCACGGCATTCCGCACCTGCGCAGCGGCCGGCGGGGCGACCAGATCGTGTTTGTTCGGGTGGTAATCCCGAAGAACCTGACCGAGGCGCAGCGGAAAGCGCTGCAAGAACTGGGCGGCGTGACCGGCAAGCCGCAGCCGATCGAGAAGGGATTCTTCGATCGGTTCAAGGAGGCCATCGGGTTTTAGAGCCACCCTCCTGTGGGACGAACGTGTTGCCCTCCCCTAATGGGTGGGGGTGGGGGGTTCGTCGTCTCCCCCGCGGATGGCGTTTCTAGGCACTGGATAGACTGACGTACCAGTGATCGATCTCGACCGGCTGCGTGAGCGGCTGGAGCGCTGCAATGAAGAAGAAGCGCGCGAGTACTACCTCCACGGGGCCGGCCTGAAGCAGGAGCTGGCGGTGGGACCGATCCTGGATACCTACGCCGATGCCTATACCCCCGACACGGTGGCAGCGGTCCGCCGCGCATGGGCCACTGCCGGCGGAGAGGAGCAGACCCGGCTCCGCTTCCTCTATCAGAACGTCGCGGGCAATCTGATCGGCCAGCGGGTCGCCTCCCTGCGTGACCGCATCGGAACCGAGGAAAGCTCGCGCACGGTCACCTTCGATGGCCAGACCATCACGTTCCCGGCCGCGTCCGTGCGAGTCTCCCAGGAGCCGACACGGGCTCGCCGGCATGCCCTGGAGGACGCCCGGCTGCGGGTGGTGTCCGAAATGAACCCGCTCTATGCGCAAGCGCATGCCATCGCCTGGCAGGTGATTGCCGAGCAGCTCGACCCCGCCGGGTACGTCACCTATTACCGCTCCACCAAGGCCATCGACCTGGAGGGGATGGGCCGCATGATGGAGCGCTTCCTGGCAGACACGCGCGACCGGTATTACCGGGAGATGGACGCCTGGTGTCGCGACGGGCTTGGCATCCCGCTGCGCGACGCGCGCCGCTGCGACGGGGCCTGGTTAGTCCGCCTGCGCGAGTACGATGGTGCGTTTCCCAGCGATCGGATGGTGTCCACGCTGGACCTGACCCTCCGCGGCCTGGGCATCGACCTGCACCGCCAGGACAACGCTCACCTCGACCTGGAGCCGCGGCCGCTCAAGCGGCCGCGCGCCTTCTGCAGCCCGATTCGGATCCCGCAGGAGGTGTATCTGGTCGTGCTGCCGCGAGGCGGCTATGACGATTACCGTGCCCTCTTCCACGAAGCGGGTCACCTGGAACACTTCGCCGGCACCGCGCCGGAGCTGGCGTTCGAGTACCGCTGGATGGGTGACAACTCTGTGACCGAGGGCTATGCCTTCACCCTCGAACACCTGATGCTGGACCCGGCCTGGATCGAGCGGTACACGCCGGTGGGCGATCCCACCCACTACCTGGCCCGGGCGCACCTGCTGCTGCTGTTCATGCTGCGACGGTACGCGGCCAAGATCCTGTACGAGCTGGAGCTGCACCGGACCGCCGCGGTGCCGGCGGCGATGGCCAGCCGCTACGTCGAGCGGTTTACCGACGCAGTCGGCTTTCGCTATGCCCCGGAGGAGTACCTGGTGGACGTGGACGAGGGCTTCTACTGTGCGCAGTACCTGCGGGCGTGGTTCTTCGATGGCCGGCTCACGGCCTGGCTGCGGCGGCGGTTCGGCGCCGAATGGTGGGCGGAACCGGCGGCCGGCTCCGCCCTCAAGGCGCTCTGGGCCGACGGCCAGCGCCGGCCGGCCGACGAGCTGGTGGCCAGCCTGGATGGCTCGCCGCTGACACCCGAACCGCTCCTGGAACGGATCCTGGCATGGTGATGACCGTCACCCGGCTGTTGTTCGTGTTGGGCCTGGTGATTGCGGCCTTGAGTCTCCTGCTGGGACCCGCCTGGCGTGGCTCCTTCTACCGCGGCTGGCTGCGGCCCCGCCTGGTTGCCTTCGGGGTCGGCATGGCGCTGATTACGGGCGTGATCTATGCCTTCAAAGTCGTCAACGTCCTGCACCACTGATGGGCCGAACCTACCGGGTGACCTTCGTCCGCAGCGGCGTCACGGTCGAGGTGGACGAGGAGGAGCGGGTGCTGGTGGCGGGCCTGCGCGCCGGGGTGGCGCTCGCCTCCAGCTGCCGGCAGGGGATGTGCAAGACGTGCATGGTGCCGGTGGAGGGCATCATCGACCAGAGTCAGGCCTACATCATCTCGGACCAGGAGCTGGCCGCCGGCTACGCTCTGATCTGTGTGGGCCGCCCCCGGAGTGATCTGCGGGTCGACGCCTGATGCGCTTCAACATCATCGACCTCGTGATCGCGGTCGCCATCCTGGTCGCCATCGGGAACGGCTACCGCCGAGGGTTCTGGCTGTCGCTGTTCCAGTATCTGGGCTTGCTGGCCGGTGTTCTGGTGGGCGCGGCGCTCGCCCCGGCGGTGGTGGACATCTTTCACATCAGCCGGGGTGCACCCGGCGCTGTGGCGGCCTTCATCGTCCTGGTGGTGGCTGGCTCCCTGGGCAGCACGATTGGCTTCCGGCTGGGCCGTCCCATCCGGGTGCGCTTGCTTTACGCGCCGGACCGGGGCCGGGCCGACTCGGTGGCCGGCGCCATCTTCTCGCTGATGGCGGTGCTGGTCGTGTCCTGGTTTCTGGGTCTCAGCTTTGCGCGGGGCCCCACACCCCAGGTGGCGGGGCTGATCCAGCGATCAGCCATCCTGCGGGCGCTCGACGGGATTGCACCGCGGCCGCCGGCGTTTCTGGCCCGGGTGCAGCAGATCCTGGCCGGGGTGCCGTTCCCGTCGGCCTTCTCCGGGTTCGAGCCGCTGATCTCGCAGCCGCTGCAGATTCCCACCTCCGCCGATACGCCCGGGATCCGCGCCGCGGCGGCAGAAACCCTGCGGGTAGTGGGGCGTGGTTGCGGGGGCCTGGTCTTCGGGAGTGGCTTTCCGATCGGCGGGAACCAGGTCCTAACCAACGCCCACGTGGTGGCGGGCACCGCCGGGACCCACGTCGACACCCCGACGGGCGGCGCCTTCGCGGCGGTGGTTGTCTTTTTCGATCCCGAGCGGGATGTCGCCATCCTGAACGTCCCCGGCCTGGGTCAGCCGGCCCTGCTCTCGGCTACGGCTGAGCGGGGGACCCAGGGGGCGGCGATTGGCTATCCGGGGGGCCGCGGCGAGACCGTGTCGCCGGCGGTGGTGGACGGCCAGGTGCAGGCCGAGGGCCGCGATATCTACGGGCAGAACCTGGTGGTTCGCCAGATCTGGATCATCCAGGCGCACGTGCAGCCGGGCAATTCCGGCGGTCCGCTGGTCGACCGTGACGGCAGTGTGGTGGGCGTGGTGTTCGCCACCTCCACCAACCAGCCGAACCAGGCGTATGCCTTGACCAACGACGAGGTCAGCCCCGACATCCAGAAAGCGGTGGGGAAGACCCAGCCCGCGCCGGTGGGGAATTGCGCCGAGTAGGGCGCTGACCATCATCCCTTCCCCTTAGCCCGGATCCGGGCTTAGGGGAGAGTCGCGGTTTGGACGCGGCGCCCAAAGATCAGCCCTGAATTTCTCGTCCCGGATACATGTTCGGGTGATCCACCGCCGGGCGACAATGCTTCGTCATGACACCTTTAAAGGTTGATTCCGGCGACACGGCCTGGGTGCTCGCCTCGGCGGCGCTCGTGATGTTGATGACGCCCGCGCTGGGCTTTTTCTATGGCGGCCTGGTCCGCCGCAAGAACGTCCTGTCGACGATCACACACAGCTTTTTCATCCTCTGTCTCATCAGCGTGCAATGGGTCCTGTGGGGCTACAGCCTGGCCTTCGGGCCCGACAAGTGGCACATCATCGGCGGTCTGGAGTGGGTGGGCTTGAACAACGTGGGGTTCACACCGAACGCCGACTACGCGCCCACGATTCCGCATCAGGCGTACATGGTCTTCCAGATGATGTTCGCCGTCATCACGCCGGCCCTGATCACCGGCGCCTTTGCGGAACGCAAGCGCTTCAAGGCGTTTGTCCTGTTCTCGCTGTTGTGGGCCACCTTCGTCTACGACCCCATCGCGCACTGGGTCTGGGGCGCGGGCGGCTGGCTGCATAACCTGGGCGCGCTGGACTTCGCCGGCGGGACGGTCGTGCACATCAGCTCGGGGGTGTCCGCCCTGGTGGCCGCCCTGGTCTTGGGACGCCGCATCGGCTTTGGCAGCATGCGGATCGAGCCCCACGACGCCACCATGACCGTCCTGGGCGCCAGCCTCCTCTGGTTCGGCTGGTTCGGCTTCAATGCCGGCAGCGCGGTGGCGGCGGGCCAGCTGGCGACCAGCGCCTTCGTCGTCACAAATACCGCGACCGCGATGGCCGCCCTCACCTGGTTGACGGTCAGCTGGTGGCACAAGCGGCAGCCCAGCGCCCTGGGTGCGGCCGCGGGCGCTGTGGCCGGCCTGGTCGCGATCACGCCTGCCTCTGGGTTCGTCAACGTCATGGGGGCCATCGTGATCGGCTTCGGAGCCGGCGTGGTCTGCTACGCGGCGATTCAGCTGCGGGAACGGTTGAAGGTCGACGACGCGCTCGACGTCTGGGCCGTCCACGGCGTGGGCGGAACGTGGGGCGCGCTGGGCACCGGTCTCTTCGCCACCGTGGCCATCAACTCCGGCGCCGCCAACGGCCTGTTCTACGGCAACCCCAAGCAGGCGCTCGTCCAGCTGGTCGCCATCGGCGCCTCCTGGGCGTGGGCTGCCATCGGCACCTTTGCGATTCTCAAGTTCGTCAACCTGATCGTCCCTCTGCGGGTGGACGAGGAGGAAGAAGCGCTCGGACTGGACCTGTCGCAACATGGCGAACCCGCGTACGCAGGCGCGGGCGCCTCACTCAACTAAAGAAGGAGGAAGAAGGATGGATCCGACGACGATCATGGCGATAGTGGCGTGTGCCATCGTGTTCATCGGCTGGCTGGGGGCGCCGACCAAGGTGGCCAAGGCCAAGGCGGTCCAGCCTCCTGTTGACTCGGAGGTCCGCGAGCCGGTCCTGGAGGCCGTTTAGCGCTTCGGTTTTGTAACCAGCGGGAGAGTGAGGGTGAACTCGCTCCCCTGGCCGCCGGCGGAGACAACCGTGATGTCGCCGCCGTGCATGCGGGCCAGCTCTCGGGCCAGGTAGAGTCCCAGGCCCGTCCCGGCGATGTGCCGGTGTTCGTCGCGGGCGATCCGGCCAAACCGCGTAAAGAGCCGAGGCACGTCCGCGGCGGCGATGCCGATGCCCTGGTCCCGCACGCAGACCCGGGCGAAGCCCTTCTGGCGCGAGACGGTGCACCGGACATCGGTCCCGCCCGGCGAATACTTGAGAGCGTTGTCCAACAGGTTCTGCACGATGGTCTCGGCCCGGAGTCGATCGACCAGCCCGTACAGGGGCCGGGCCGGGACATCCAGCACGATCCGCTGGCCAGGCAGCGCCATTGGCTCCACCGCGGCCACGGCCTGGCGCACCACATCGACCACGTCTAGCCGCTCGAGGCGGAGCTGGAGCCGGCTGTCTTCCAGCCGGGCTGTCTCCAGCATCCGGGTGAGCAGCACGTTCATCTGGTTGACCTTGGCCAGCATCACGGGGACGGCCTGCCCCAGCTGGGGCGGCAGGTCGCCCAGCGACCCATCGGCGAGCAGCGACAGGTATCCACCCAGGACCGACAGCGGTGAGCGGAGCTCGTGCGAGGCCAGGCTGAGGAAATCTGACTTGGCCTTCTCCAGGGAGGCCAGCCGGCCGGCGTAGGCACGCAGTCGCCGGGCTTCTTGTTCATCGCGTTCGGTCACCATCCGCTCGGCGCGTCCCCGCTGCCAGACGATGGCGGCCAGCCCGGCCGCCACTCGCAGCACCCAGGTGTGGCGCTCCAGGAGGGCCTGCGGCGGGCGCGGATCGAAGGCGACCAGCGCGCCCAGCCGGTCGTCGCCGGCCCGCCAGGGGACCGCAATCGCGATGGCCGCATCCAGCGGCTGGAGGACATCGCGATACGGGGCGAAGGCCGGTTCCTCCGCGATGGGCCCGGCCAGGATGAAGTCCTTGAAGACCACCTGGTCGAGCAAGGCGGTGCCGGTCGGACTGCAGGGGATGCGAGCCCGGCTCACGAAGTCATCCGGAAAGCCATAGGCCATCGGCTGCCACTTGAGCCACGCGCGGTCGTCGTCGCGGATGAGAAAGGCCACCCTGCGGGCCTCCGCGACCTGGGCAATCGCCCGGGTCAGCTGACCGAAGAACACGTCCAGCTCCACCGGATCGTCGGCAGGAATGGCGTCGAAGAGCCTGGCCAGCAGCCGGAGGCCGTCGGACTCGGCGGGCATGGCGTGCAGCAACCCAGCGAGGTACGCCAGCGTCGTCCGCTCGCCGGCCACCACGTCGGGCCGCTTGAGCAGCGGCGACCCAAGCACAGCTTGAGTATACAACTGTAACGAGACATGATACTACGCTGCGTGATATAGGCCCCCCTGTCTTCGCCTCCCCCTCGGCGAGGGTAGCGAAGGGGTCCGCCAGCTACGATCAATTGGAGGCTATGGAATCCCCCGGAGCGCGGCCACACGACGCCACCGCTGAGGCCGGTAAGCCGGCCGAAGTGAAGGTCGTCCCACCGCCGGCCGAGGAGCCACGCCCCGAGCAGCGGTCATCCCGATGGCTGCGCTGGGCAGCCACGCTGCTTACGATCTTCCTCGCCTATCAGCTGCTGGTGATCGCCAGCGGCATCTTCATCCGGCTCTTACAGATCGTCCTGTTGGTGGTCTTCGGAGCGCTGCTCGCCTTCCTGCTGGCGCCGCTGGTCCGCCGCCTGGAGTCAATTGGTCTGGCCCGCACGCCGGCGGCGCTGCTGGTCTATTTCGCCATCCTCATCCTGGTGGTGGCCACCGCATCGCTGTTGTCGGTGCCGGCCAGCCAGCAACTGGCGAACCTCGTCCAACGCACACCGCAATACGTCGAGCAGGCCCGGCAGGGGCTCGGCGCCCTGGACACATGGGCGATCCAGCATGGCCTGCCTAACCCCGGTCTGAGCCATGTCATCCAGCCGGGCGCCCTCTCGGTGGCCGTCGCCGGCAGCGTGTTGAGTGGGGCGGTGGGGATTGTGACCACCTTCGCCAGTTCCATCCTCAACATCGTCATCGTGTTCGTCATTGGGTTCTACCTGCTTCGCGACGGCCTGGCCCTGCGAGGCCGCTTGCGGCAGGCGCTGCCCGTCCATTACCGGGGTCGGTACGACTTCGTGGTCGACGCGCTCTCATTTGTGGTGGGTGGCTACGTGCGAGCCCAGGTCACCATGGCCGTCATCATCGGGACGCTGGCCGGCGTTGGGACCTGGCTTTTGGGGGTCCCCTATCCGGTGGTGATCGGCATCACGGTCGGACTGCTGGAGCTGATTCCGATCGTGGGTGCCCTGCTGGGGTCCCTGCTGGCCATCGCCATTGCCCTCTTCACGTCCGTGGACCTGGCCCTGCTGGTGATCGGGTATTTCATCGTCATCCACTTCCTGGAGGCATACGTGCTCGGACCGCGGATCACGGGCGTGCGAGTGAACCTCCACCCCCTGGTGGCCCTGCTGGCCATGCTGGTCGGCATCGAGATAGCCGGCCTCCTGGGCGCCCTGTTCGCGGTGCCGATTGCCGGCCTGGCCAACGTTTTCGTGCGAGCGTTCTACTTTGACCTGCGCGCCCAGAACCCGAGCGCCTTCGGCGCTCTCCCAACGCCCGCCTCACGGACGGGTGGCTGGCGTCGGGTATGGGCCCAGCTTCGCCGGCAGAAGGAAGAAAGGAAACTGCTCTAGCCGGGATTCGGAGTCAGCCCCTCGGTCGGCGAGATGTCTTGCTGCTGCTCAATTTGCATGTGCCCGGCGATCGGGTCCGGAGGGCGGCCCTTCTCGCGGATGAACCCCATCCTGACGATCATGGCCACCGTCAGGGGGCCAGAGCAACCATGGAAAGTAGCGGCTCCCCCTAAGGGGGGCGCCAGTTCGAATAATATGCCTCCGAAAGGCGCTTAGAGAGCGGGCGTAATCCCCCAGGCGCTGGTGAAGGATTCCCCCGGCCGGAGGGTCCGCAGGCCGAGCCCCGAGCGGAAGGCGTTGGGGGCTGCGGTCATCGGCTCTAGGCCGAGGCTGCGCCGGCGGCGCTCGGGCGTCATGCTGTCGCCGGTGAATGCCATCACGTACGGATAGCCCGCGTCCATCCAGAGAACGAGTGCCGGCCGCCCGCCCGGGTGCCGCAGCTCAACCCGGACGCGACCGTCGGGATCGGGTTCCAGCCCAGCATAGGCGGTGTCCAGGTGCAGGTCGCCGATCGGGTGCGGCTGGCGAAAGTCGAGCGGCTTGCCGTCGACCGCCGGCGCCCGCCCGGTCGGGATCAGCCGGTCGTCCACTTCCAGCCAGCGGCGAGCCGGGATGCGCAGGACGGCGTCGTCGATCAGGTCGGTGCCCACCACGACGTACGGGTGGTGGCCAGCGGCATAAGGAAGCGGTCGGCTGCCTGCGTTCCGGCCAGTGGTGCGCACCTCGAGGCCGGTGTCGGCGAGCCGGTACATGATTTCCAGGTCCAGGGTGAACGGGTAGCCTTCCTGCGGATGAAGCCGCACGCTCATGACCACAGTGCTCGGGTCAACCCGGCCGGCTTGCCAGTTCATCCACCGGGTCAGGCCATGAATGGCATTGTGCCGGTCCGGCTCGGTCAGCGGCGTCTGATAGTCGTGGCCGTCGAACGTGTAGCGACCATCCTGCAGGCGGTTCGGCCAGGGAATCAGGGCGGCGCCCCGGGCGAAGTTGCACATCTCGTCCAGGGCGTAGCCGTCCAGGATCGCGCGGCCAGCGACCGCGTACGTCCGGAGTCCCGCACCGACCTCGGTGATCACGGCCTGCTGCTCGCCCCAACGGATCTCGTATTGTTCGCCCGACGGTGGCGGGACGGCGGCCGGGTCCGGGCTGACCATAATTGAATCATCCATGGCTACCCTGAAGCTTGCCCCATTTGGCACGCCCCGGGACGAGCTGGCCAGAACCGTCGACGGCGAGGTGCCGGAGTGGCTCCATCGCCTGTACGCCAGCTACGGGAGGACTGCGGGAACCGCACCCGCCCGCGCACCGGTGCGCGCGCCGAGTGAGGACCTCGGCTTTCGCTTGCGCAAGCTGGCGATGCTGCTCGACAGAATGGAAGCGCTCGGCTGGCAGATCGAGCCCCGGCAGTGGGACCTGCTGGCCCACACCGATCTCGACGACGTCGCCGCCCAGGCCCAACTGGAGGAGGCGGGTGTCTGGATCATCGCCCGACTGCACGCGCCGCTCGAAGCACCGGGCAACGTTCGCTGGAATCACGGTCTGTTCGCGTGATCGCGGTTGCCGGCAGTACGGGATTCGTCGGCCGGCACCTGGTTCGGCGGCTGGCGGGCCAGGGGGCTGCGGTGCGGGGACTGGCGCGAGACGCCATGACCGCCCAGCGGCTCCTGCAGTCCTCCGTGGAGATCGTTCAGGCTGACCTGCTGGAGCCGGTGACGCTAAGCGTGGCCATGCAGGGGGTTGACGTGGTCGTCCACTGCGCTGCCATTACAGCCGATCACAAGGAGGCCTACCGCGGCGAGTACGCCAGGGTGAACGGCGAGGGGACGCGCAACCTGGTTGCCGCTGCCCGTCGCGCGGGTGTCAAGAAGATCGTCCTACTCAACGGATTGGGAACAAAACCCGGCTCGGACGGTAGCTACATGCGGACTCGCTGGGAGATGGCGGAAGCCGTCCGCGGGAGCGGGCTGGCATGGGTGTCGCCCCAGCCGTCGATCCTGTTTGGCAACGGCGCGCCTTTTCCGGCGGCCATCGCGAAGCTGGCGCGGACCAGTCCGGTCGTACCCATCCTGGGAAGTGGTCGGACCAAGCTCCAGCCGCTCTGGGTGGAGGACCTCTGCCTGTGCCTGGCGCTGTGCGTTGAAAAGCCAACCTGGGACGGCCGGGCAATGGACCTGGGCGGCCCGGAACAACTGCCGTACACGGAGGTGGTGCGCCTCATCCTGGAGGCCGCGCATCGCCGGCGACCCATGGTGCCCGTGCCCTTGCCGCTGGCCCGAATTGCGGCCGGGGGCATGAGCGTGCTCCCGAATCCGCCGCTGGTGCCGGCCACCCTGGAGCTCTTCGACTTCGACAACGCGACCGATCTGGACTCTGTCCAGAAGATCTTCGGCTTCGCCCCGCGCAGCATGCGCACCCACCTTCAGGAGCATGGCCTCGACGGCTGACGGCGCCGGGTTGCGCGAAGCCGACGTTGATCCGGATCCGATCGTCCAGTTCCAGCGCTGGTTTGCCGACGCCCGGGCGACCGGCGATCCGCTGCCCGAAGCCATGAACCTGGCCACTGCCACCCGGAGTGGGATCCCGTCCGCCCGGATGGTCCTACTGAAAGGCGTGGATGCCCGCGGGTTCGTGTTCTTCACCAACCACGAGAGCCAGAAGGGTACGGACCTGGCTGAGAATCCGAGGGCCGCGCTGGTGTTCTACTGGGCAAAGCTGGGACG
>VBID01000064.1 GCA_005880615.1 Chloroflexota bacterium | reverse complement strand
ACGATCTTCTTCCGCACGTCGCTGCCAGCGGGTGGCCAGCCGCTCGAGACGGCGGGCGGTCTGCAGCCAAAGAAAAGAAGAGATCTCGACTGGGAGAACGCCCTTGCCCAGGCGTGGCACCAGCTTGCTCTCGTCGGCGATGACGATGAATCGCTGGGCGGCGGCGGCGACTAATTTTTCCCTGAGCATCGCTCCGCCCCGGCCCTTGATCAGGTTGCGCTGGGGATCGATCTCGTCGGCCCCGTCGACGGCCAGGTCCAGCGGCCGGTCGACATGGTCCTGCAGGGGAATCCCGGCAGCCGCGGCCTGGTCGGCGGCCGCCAACGACGTCGGGACCCCGCGGACGGCGACGCCGCGGGCCACCAGCCGGCCGAGGCCGGCGATGAACAGGGCGCTCGTGCTCCCCGAACCCAGGCCGATAACCATCCCCGGGCGGACCAGTTCCAGCGCCCGCTCTGCTGCTGCCGCCTTGAGCGACTCGATCTCGGTCATGTTAGCCCCGTGCCCGCCTTCTTACCGCATTCTTACCGCGTCGGACCACGATATATGGACGTGAGCCTGGGCCAGCGCATCCTGGTCGTGGATGACGATCCAATGGTCGCATCCACGATCGAGCGCGTGCTGCGACCCGAAGGCTATGACGTCGTTATCGCCCTGGGTGGCCTGGCCGCGCTGCGCCGGGCCAGAGAGCATCGGCCGGATCTGGTGGTGCTGGACGTCATGATGCCGGGCGTCGATGGCTTCGAGGTCTGCCGGCAGCTGCGCGCCGAGGACGACGTGCCGATTCTCCTTCTGACTGCTCGGGGAGGGACCGCCGATCGGGTCCGCGGCCTCGATACCGGCGCCGACGATTACCTGGTCAAGCCGTTTGCCTATCCCGAGCTGCTCGCCCGGGTGCGGGCCCTGCTCCGGCGCGCGTCGCCGGCAGCGGGCGAGACCCTCCGGTTTGCGGACCTGTCCTTGGATGCGAACGCCCACGACGTCCGGCGCGGAGACCGGCGGATCCAGCTGACCGCCCGCGAGTTTAGTCTCCTCGAACACTTTCTCCACCACCCACGCCAGGTGTTGAGCCGCGACCAGCTCCTGCAAGCCGTCTGGCCGGGCGAAGAAGCAGACGACAACGTGGTCGCCGTATACATCGGGTACCTGCGCCAGAAGCTGGAAGAACATGGGGGAGAACGGCTGATTCAGACCGTCCGGGGCTTCGGCTACAGCCTTCGAGAGGCCTGACGGTGTCGTTTCGGTTCCGGCTTACGCTCTTCGGCGCCGGCGTTGTGGCCCTGACGTTACTCACGTTCGGCTGGCTTGTCTATCAGCTGGCCGCTCACAGCCAGGCCGCCGACCAGGATAGGGCCCTGACCAAGCGGGCGGTCGAGGCCGTCGCGGCGGCGCAGGCGATGCCGGCCGAGTGGCCGGCGACGCTCGCCAGCCTGGGCAGCGCCGAGGACCTGCGCAGCCACACGGATGTGTTCGTTCTGGTCTTGAGTGCGTCGGGGACCCCGCTCTCCACCAGTGCGCGGATCGGCGATGCGCCGCCAGTCGTCCCCCTGGACGTCCTGCAACAGGCCGTCAGCCGGGGCCAGCTCCTGACCACCCTGAACGAGTCCGGGATTCCGGTCCGCGTCTTTGTGCGACCCTGGGCACACACCAACCAGGGCCTGGACGGCTTTGTCGTCGCGGGCCAGCCGATCAGCGTCCAGTCGACGACCCTGAGCGGGCTCAAGGCGTTTCTGATCATCTCGGCGATCCCCGCCCTGCTGGCAGCGCTGGGCGCCAGCTGGCTGGTCACCGGCCGCGCCCTGAGGCCCCTGCGAACCGTCGCCCAGACCGCGCAGGCCATCGGCCGCACCCGGGATCTCCAGCAGCGCCTGCCCCAACGTGAAGGCAAAGACGAGCTCAGCCAGCTGAGCCAGAGCTTCAACCAGATGCTCGCCCAGCTCCAGCAAGCGCACCAACAGCTGGCCGCTGCCCTCGAGGCGCAACGGCGCTTCGTCGCCGACGCGTCGCACGAGCTGCGCACGCCGCTGACGACGATCCGAGGAAATGCGGGACTGCTGGCGTTTGGCCCCGGCCTGACTGATGACGTCCGCGTCGCGGCCGCTCGTGATATCGCCAGCGAGAGCGAGCGTATGAGCCGGCTGGTCGAGCACCTGTTGACGCTGGCGCAGGCGGACGCCGGGCAAGACCTGCAGCTGACGCCGCTCGCCCTGCGGCCAATTCTCGAGTCGGTCAGTCGCCAGGCACAGGTCGCCCATCCAGATCGTCAGTTTCATGACGTCGGCGTTGCTGACGTTCGCGTCCTGGGCGATGAGGACGCCCTAACGCAATTGCTCTGGATCCTGGTCGACAACGCCGTTAAGTTCACCAGGGCCGGCGGCCAGATCGAGATTGGGCTGGCGGAGCAGAACGGGACCGCACGGCTAACGGTGGCGGACTACGGGACCGGCATTCCCGCGGCCGACCTGGAGCGCATCTTCGACCGGTTCTATCGCGTCGACCCCTCCCGGTCGGGCGCGGGCGCCGGCATCGGGTTGTCCATCGCCCGCTGGATTGTCACCCAGCACCAGGGGACGGTCACGGCACACAACAACGACGGACCCGGTTCGACCTTCACCGTCGAGCTGCCAACGACGCGCTGACTCAAGATTCTTATCGGCTTCTTACGGCGCCGGCGTACGTTCGACTCATGTACGACCTGGCAAACGAACATCTGGCTGGCTACGTGGCGGCGCTGGTCACGTTGCCGATGACTTGGCTTTTTCTGCGCCTGATCCGGCTAGCGGCGACGCACCGAATCGCCTGGGCGATGCGCTTCGTCGACGGGTATCGGTCCAGCTCGGCTATGACCAAGACCGCGGTGGCGCTCATGCTCGTCAGCGCCGCGGTCCACCTCGCCCTGGCGCCCGGCCACCTGAGCGAGCCTGCCGGGATCCTGTTCGTCGTCGACGGGGCCGGGCTTGTCGGTTTCAGCTGGGCCGCCTTCGTCACCACCTGGTGGCGCCGCCCCGCGGCGCTCTGGTTGACCGCCAACGTCCTGGCCTATGTCGTCTTTGTGGTGGCGGGCTGGGAAACACCCGATCAGCTCGGGATCGCCTGCAAGCTGGTCGAGCTGGTCGCGCTGGCGATGGTCCTGCGCCTGGCGAACCACCGGCGGCGGACCTGGCCGCGCCTCGTCTGGCGGTCGGTGGCCATGCCCTTGTTGATCGTTGTCACGACTGCGGGCATCTGGATCGGTGGGCTGGCCCATCCGGATGCGCTGCACGCCCACGCCGGGGCGGTCCTTCAGCCGGTGGCCAGCACGGCAACTCCGGCACAGCAGGCGGCCGCGGCCCGCTTACTGGCCGACACCCGCGCCAGCATTGCCCGGTACCGTGACCCCCAGGCCGCCATCGTCGCTGGGTTCAAGCCCGGACCCGTGTCCGACGCCGAGAAATTGCTGCACTTCGAAAACCCGGCAAATGCCGGAGCAATCCTGGACCCGATGAGGCCGCAGGCCCTGGTGTACGCGCGCACTACCCACGGCCTGATGCTGATCGGCGCCATGTACCAGATGCCTCGCCCGGACCTCTGGGGGCCCGACCCCGGCGGGCCGCTCACCCAGTGGCACCAGCACGAGGGCATCTGCATTACCCCCTTTGGCTTCGAGCTGAGCTTCGCCACCCCGTTCTGGTCCTGTCCAGTGGGCGCCATCATCGTCACCACGCCGCCGATGCTGCACGTGTGGATCGTCGACAACGGCAAGGAAGGTCCATTCGCCGCCGACCTGGATCCGAAGGTCCAGCGGCTTCTCGAGAGGAGTTAAGACAAGATGGTCACCGCAGAAGCTCGTCAGACGCAGGGGGCACCGGAGATTGCCTCGGTGCTCATGGCCATCCAGGGCAGCCTCTTCCTGGTGGCCGGCCTGGGGGCGCTGCCATTCGGGATTGTCGAGCCCTGGATGCGCCTGGAGGGTCTGGCCACGCTGCTGCTCAGCGGCTTCACCTTCTGGCTGGCCCGGGGCGTGCGGCGCCATCGCCGGTGGGCGCGCCGTTGGACGCTGGTGCTGGAGGTCCTCTGCGTGGTCGGGACGCTCTTGTTGTCCTTGCTGCCGGTCGGTGCCCTGAACGGTCCGGTGCCGACGCTCACCAACCTGGTGCTGCCCGCCGCGATCGCCGGCCTCCTGCTGCTAGGCACCGGCCGCGAAGCAGAAAAGTAAACCGGGTTTAGCCGCGCGGTTCCCCATAACGTTCCCACTGGACAAGCCGTTCCGGGGGCTTCCGCCGGCCCCGTCTCGGCTTGGCCGTCGCATAGCCCAACGCGATCGCGGTTCGCAGACGGCGATCGTTCGGAACATTCAGGAGCCGGCGGGCTTCGTTCGATCCGGTATCGTCAAACCACCCGATCGAGGAGCCCAGCCCATGCGCCAGGCCGGCCAGCATGATGCGTTCGCTCAGCCGCCCCTCGTCGAAGACCTCGCCTTCCTCCCACTTGCCGGGCATGACGACGACCATGGCCAGGGCCGCGCTGGCCAGGTGCCCAACGTATCCTTCCAGCCCGGCCAGGGCTTTAAGGGTCGGGCGATCGTGGACCACGACGATTTCGGCGGGCTGCTGGTTGCTGGCGCTGCCGGACCAGCGGGCGACGTCGAGGATGTCGCGGACCACGTCCTCCGGCACCAGCGTGGGTTCGTACTGCCGAATCGCGCGCAAGCTCTTGAGAAAGTCCGTGATCTGTCGGGCCGTGTCCGTCTGCGCCATCCCAGACCTAGACTACGTGCCATGCCCGACCCGCTGTCGGATCACGATCGGATTCCGGCGTTGCTGGCCCAGGTGGGGGAAACCGTCAACCGGTATTTCGCCCGGCTGGATGAGCTGCCGGTTCGCAGCCCGGAGAGCGAGGCGGCCGCCGGACGGTTCATAGGCGCGCTCCCCGAGGAGGGCGAGGGGAGCGCCGCGGCGCTGACCCGGCTGCTGGCCGAGGGCGTCGAGGCAGCCACCCGGTCCGCCGGTCCACGGTTCTTTCATTTCGTTACTGGCGGGTCTACCCCGGCAGCGCTGGCGGCGGACTGGTTTGCCTCGGCCCTGGACAACAACGCAGGGCTCTGGGTGAGCTCTCCCCTTGGCTCTCGGCTGGAGCAGCTGGCGCTGGAATGGCTGAAGGACTTGCTGCAGCTACCCGCCAGCTGGGGCGGCGTCCTGACCACCGGAGCGACCATGGCCAATTTCACGGCGCTGGCGGCCGCCCGGCAATGGTGGGGCCAGCAACAGGGCGTGAACATCGCCGAGCAGGGTATGAGCGGGCTGCCCGCCCTGCCGGTCCTCACCAGCGGCTTTGTGCACGCCAGCGTGCGCAAGGCGCTGGGCATGCTCGGTATTGGGCATGCCCGGGTCCAGGTCTTCAGCCGGGATCCATCCGGTCGCGTCGACCTGGAGAACCTGGAGCGCGCGCTCCGAGAGCACCGCGGCGCGCCGGCGATCGTGGTGGCCACCGCCGGCGAGGTCAATGCCGGTGGGTTTGATCCCATCGACCGGCTCGCCTCCCTGGCCTACCGGCACCACGCCTGGCTGCATGTGGACGGCGCCTTCGGACTCTTCGCCCGGGTCTCCCCCATGACCGCCGAGCTGGCGCGCGGCGTTGAGCTGGCCGACTCGGCGATTGCCGACGGCCACAAATGGCTGAACGTACCCTACGACTGCGGCTTCGGCTTTGTCCGCGACGGCCGGCTGCTGCACGAGGTCTTTGGCCTGAGCGCACCTTACTTCCCAGCTGCCGTGGCTGATCATCCGGACTACGGGTATCTAGCCCCCGAGATGTCCCGACGAGCGCGCGCGCTGGCCGTCTGGGCCACGCTGGCCGCCTACGGCCGAAGCGGTTACCGGTCGCTGGTCGAACGGCACATCCGGCTGGCACGGCAGCTCGGAGACCAGGTGCTCGCGGCGCCGGACTTCGAGCTCCTGGAAGAGCCGCGCCTGAACGTGGTGTGCTTCCGCTACCGGCCGGACGGGGTCCCCGATACGTCGCTCGATGACCTGAACCGCCGGCTGGGCCAGGCCGTCATCGACGACGGCCGCATCTACTTTGGAACGACCGTTTATGCCGGCAAGGTCGCCTTCCGGCCGGCGATCGCCAACTGGCGAACCACCCAGGCGGACGTGGACCTGGTGCTGCCGATTACGCGGGAGCTGGGAGCGCGATTGGTTTCGCCGGCGCGGGCGAGCTGAAGCCGTCCAGGAATCCCCACAGCGCATCGGCCGCCTTCTTGGAGACCGAGACTACCCGGTCGGGTTCGGGCTGGAGCCGCTCGAGCAATTCCCGTTCCCAGGCCCCGTGCAGCTCATCGGCTTCGGCGTGGACTTCCCAGAACGCGGTGCCGTCCCCGGGCGCGATGCCGTAGCTGGCCATCAGCGAGGTGGTCTTGCTGGCGGCGACTTCGGCAGCCTGGGATTCGTAGGCATAGAGCGCGACCAGCCCCTCGGCCGCCGAGCCATGCCGGGTCGCGTCATCGAACGTCTCGAGCAGAGCCTGCGTGGACTCAGTGACAGGAGTTGCCTCCAGCTCGTCCCGGGTCAGGCCCAGCGCCTTGGCAAAACGGACAAACAGTTCCAGGTGCGTCTCTGGACCGCCTTCTTCATCCACCAGGTTCTGCAGCAGGACCCGGCGGTCGGCCGCCGTGTTTAGCTTGGCCATAACCTGGCACAGGTAGCCCGGAAACGCCGCTTCAAAGCGAAAGTACTGGGCGGCGTAGCGGCGAAGGTCATCGCGGGTCAGCTCCCCGGCCAGCCAGCGCTGATAGAACGGGTGGGCCAGCATCCGCCGCCCAGCGATGACCGCGTCGACTTGGGGAACAACCGTCTGCCCTTCCACACCACGCTCCTTCTGTTGAATGGCTACTGGTCCGAGGAGCCTATCAGAGCCCGCTGGTCGGCGTCCAGCCTAGCCCGAATCGGGCTGAGACCTCGTTGTCGAATGAGCTTTAAGCGGCGGCAGCTATCAATCGCCGGGCGGCCGTCTTGGCGCCGTTCAGGTTCTGGCTGAGGTCGTGTGGAGCGCGGAACACCAGCGCCACCAAGGGCTGGACATCGCCACGCGACCCGATGGTCGACAGCAGCAGACGCATTGCTCCGAATTCTGGCCAGCACCGGGGTCTTGCCGCAAGCCCCCTCTCTGCGATAGGTTGAAAGTGGATCGGCCGCGGACTCACGACGACGTTATGAAATCAGTTCTGAGTCAGCGGGCCAGCGGCAGCTGCGCCCCAACCAGCTGATACCGATGCTCGGGGCGGCCGGGGCCGCCATAGCGCATCGTCACCTCCGCCATGCTGAGCTGGCAGAGGTAGTCCAGGTAGCGTCGGGCCGTGACGCGGCTCAACCCGGCGGCCTCGGCGACCGCGGCGGCCGTCAGCCCTGACCCCGACCTCCCGAGCGCCTGGATCACCAGCCCCAGGGTGACGTCCGAGAGACCCTTGGGGAGCTGTTCCGGCCGCGAGGTACGCAGCGCCGCGAAGATCCGGTCGACCTCGCCCTGGTCGGCCTCCGCCAGCCGGGCGAGGCGAGCCCGCGCGGCAGCATAGGAAGTGAGCTTCTCCTGAAAGGCGGCAAAGCGAAACGGCTTGATCAAATAGTGGACGACCCCACCGCGCATGGCGATCTGCAGGCTGCTGACGTCGCGGGCCGCCGTGATCGCGATCACGTCCACGGACGGATGACCCCCCTCGCGCAGCCGCTGCAGCACGTCGAGCCCTGACATATCGGGCAAATAAAGATCGAGCAAGACCAGGTCGGGGAGGGTGCGGTCGACCTCGGCCAGGGCGTCGGCGCCGGTGTGCGCCCGGCCCACGACTCCGAAGCCGGCCGCCCGCGACACGTAGGCGCAATGGAGGTCGGCGACCCGAAAGTCGTCGTCCACGACCAGCGTGCGGATCATGCCGGCACCGCCGCGTGGAGCGGGAGCCGGACCGTGAACACGGCCCCGGCGTCGTTGGCGACCGTCACGTCGCCGCCATTGCGGCCAGCCACTTCGCGCACCAGGGTCAGCCCAAAGCCGCGCCGGCGCCCGTTCGACCGCACCTTGGTGGTGAACCCTTCGACGAAGATCCGCTCCATCAAGTCAGGCGGGACGCCCGTGCCAGTATCGTGGACGCGCATCACGAGCGCACCGTCCTCGGTGGTGACGGATACCTCGACCCGGCGCTC
>VBID01000117.1 GCA_005880615.1 Chloroflexota bacterium | reverse complement strand
CCTGGGCGGACGTCCGCGGTCGGGCCCGTGGGAACGTCGGCAAGCCACACATCGTCGCCGCGATCGAGGCCGTCCGGCCGGAAGTCGCGCGAGAGGACCTGTACAGCCTGATGGGGCCGGGGGGCATCGCCCACGTGCCACGGGCCCAGGACCTCTCTTTTGAGGAGGGAGTGGAACTGATCCGCGGGGCGGGCGGCGTCCCGGTGCTGGCCCATCCGGGAGTCTACCGGCACATCCCCGACCTGGGCGCGACGTTCGACACATCCGCCGCCTCTGGGGTGGCCGGTCTGGAGGTGACCTATCCGCAGGACCCCAGCGATCCATACGGACCGGGCAGCCGCAGGCTGATGGAGCGCTTCGCCGAGGTGGCCCGACGGTACGGATGGCTGGCCACGGGTGGCGACGACTTCCATGGTCCGCAGGTGACACCCCTGATCCGCCTGGCGGCCTGGCGGGCCACGCCGGCCGCCGTCGTCGACGGCTTGTTGTCTTAGCCCGGATCTAGGGCTGCGTGAGGAACTGGAGCAGGAGAGGGACGAGCGCGTCCGGCCGGTCCAGCGGGAGGAAGTGCCCGCCCGGGTCGATGATCTGGACCACGCTGTTCTGCAGCTTCTGATGGAGCTTCTCGGCCCAGCCCCGTTCCAGGAACTTGTCGTTCGCGCCCCAGAGGATCAGGGTCGGGACCCGGATCTCGCGAATGTCGTTGGACCGCGATACCAGGTCCTTGTTGTTGAGGGCGCGGGCGGCCCGGAGATATCCACGTCGGCCGGCCTGGTCGCTGAAGGGGCGGACCCACTCGTCCAGCAGCTCGGCGGTGATCCGGCCGGGGGTGACGATGCCGGCCTGGAGGCCTTCACCGAAGCCTTTGCGCAGGTCGGCGCTGACCATCCGCTGGTCCCAGAAGGGGTCGTGAAGACGGGCGATCTCCGGGATGGGCCAGTTGTCGTCCATGATGCTGTCGATGAGCACCAGCTTGCCCACCCGGGCGGGCTCGTCGGCGGCGATCAGCTGCGCGATCCCGCCCCCGATGTCATGACCCACCAGGTGCGCCCGCTGGATTCCCAGCGATTCCATGAGGGCGATCACGTAGCGTTCCTGCGCTTCCACCGACAGGTCCGCATCCACCCGTTTGTCGGAGTCACCATAGCCCAGTAGGTCCGGAGCCACCACGTCGAAGTAGTGCGTCAGCGGATCGATCACGTCGCGCCAGAGATACGACGAGCTCGGGATGCCGTGGAGCAACACAACCGGCGGTCCCTGCCCCCGCCGGATGTACGTCATGTCCCCCCCGAAGAGGCGCACGCGCCATTTCGATTGCGTAAATGCCGAGGGGGCGATCGGCTGCGACTCAGTCACCGGCGTGGTCGCCATCCGCTCGTGTTCCAGCCGTGAAGGCGGAGGGCCGAACCCAGCCGGCTGTGGCACGAAGGCAGCCACCGGAGGAGGAGGTGGTGGTAGTGGTGGCGGTGGCGGTGGCGGCGGCGGCGGCGGCGGCGGTGGTGGTGGCGGCGGCGGTGGAGCCATGACGGGGACCGGGGGGGCCGCGATTGGAGGAGCGGGCGGTGGTGCGGGCAGCGGCGGTTGCGGCTGTGTTTGTGGCGGCGTGCCGGCCAGCACCAGGTTGGTGGAGCTAGCCCGGGCAATCAGTTCACCGGCGCCGTCGGTACAGACCGCCTCGGCAACGGCGATCTGGCGGCCGCGGTGAACCACCCGGCCGATGCAGCGCAGCATTCCGGACTGGACGGTGACCGGCCGGATGAAATTGACGGTCAGGTCGACCGTGGTGAAGTTTTCCCCGGATGCCAATGTGGTGACCACGGCGAACCCCATGGCGCTGTCCAGCAGCGACGCCAGCGCGCCACCATGGGCCACGTCGTTGGGGTTGTAGAGCGACTCGGTGACCGGCATTTCGTAGGTCGCCGTGCCATCCCCGGCCGCGGTTACGCGCATCCCGAGGAGTGCGAGGTAGGCCGGCAGGGGGGCGGCCCCGCTGATGACGGCCTCGACGTAGCGTCGGCCGGGCGTGGTGGCCTCGTCCGCCATGCGAGGGCATTGTATGGCTTCAGCGCGCACTTCGCCTTAACGGAGAGTGGCCTCGGGGCGTAACGAGCTCGTCACAATACCAGCGGCGGCGCGACAAAAATCGCAAGCCCGCGGCCTCTTCGCAGTTGGCAGGCATAGAGGTTCGGGCGTTGCCCGGGCCGGATCCCGAAAAAGGGGGACCCGGACTGCTCACCGCACTGCCGCGGCACGCGACTCACGCGATCGTCCTGATACTGGCCGGGGCCCTGCCCTGGCTGGCTGTCCATGCGCCCATCGGACCGGCGCCGGCCCTGGCCAAAGATCGGACCCTGGTCGTGGCGCCGCCCGCCCGCTGGGCCGATCACCGCGAGTGGTCGACCGATGGCTTCATGGTGAAGCCCGAACTGTCACTGACCGCGGCTGGGATCGAAGAGCAGCACCGGCCGATCCTGACCTATCGCGCGTCCGATGGGGACACCCTGCGCGCTCTGGCGGCCCAGTACGGCCTCACCGTGAACACGCTGATTTGGTCGAATCCCGGCGCCGTCGACCTCCTTGAGCATGGCCAGGTGATCATGATTCCGCCGATTGACGGCGTGCTGGTCCGGGTCGAGCGCGACGATACGGTGCCGGCCTTGGCACGCAAGTACCGGGCCGAGGTGGACGCCATCATCGAGTTCAACCTGCTCCGGCACCCCGAGAACCTGGCGGTCGGGTCATGGTTGATGATCCCCTTCGGGGTCGGCCCCGAGGCGGCGCCTGTCCCCGAAGCCAATCCCCGGACCGTGTCGGCCGGCGGTCGACCGGTGTGGATCTCGCCTGTCTCCGCCGGCGGCGGGGGCGGCCTCTATCCGTTCGGTCAATGCACCTATTACGTCAACACGCGGCGGTCCGCACCGTGGGGCGGCAACGCCTGGGAATGGTATGGTCGCGCGCGCGCCTGGGGCCGGCCCGAAGGCCCGGCGCCCCGCGTGGGCGCCATCATGGTCACCTGGGAGAACCCCTACTGGGGGCACGTGGCCTACGTGGAAAAAGTCAACTCCGACGGCAGCTGGCTGGTGTCGGAGATGAACTACTACGGTGGCAGCGGCGGCGGCTGGGGCAAGGTCGACACGCGGCGCGTGGTCCCCGGCACGATTCCCCTGATCGGCTTTATCTACTAGCCGGCCGTAGTCAGACGGCCGGCTCCAGGGTCGGGCCCTGAGCGCTCGCCAGCACAAGTGCGCGCCCTGCTCCCTCGATCAATAAATCTGACCGTTGTCGCGCATGTCCGAATGCCCCGACCGCGGCCCTCCATCACGGCGCGTGCCGCGCATTTCCTCCTCTTTCGAGGTTGAGGAGGGGGTCCTCAGCCTGCTCGTGTCACTCAAACGGCCGCCCCAAGCGCCCGACCCGGTCCTCAACCGCCTGCCCCGCCGCCAGGATGGTCGCCTCATCGTTCCATCGGCCCACGAGTTGAATCCCGACTGGCAGTCCTTGGGAGAGGCCGCACGGCACCGAGAGCGCGGGCGCGCCGGTCAGGTTGAAGGGTGCCGTAAATCGCACCAGCGCGGCGTCGACCGGCTCCTGGCGGTTTCGCCAGCGGACTTGCGGCTGCCCGACTCGAGGCGCCACCAGCGGAACAGCGGGCACGGCGAGCACGTCGACCTCTTCGAAGACGGAGCGCAGCTCGTCGCGCAATCGTTGCCGCAGCCGCTGAGCCAGCAGATAGTCGGCGCCGCTGACCAGGTGCCCCAGCTGTAACCGGGCGCGGGTCTCGACGCCATAGTCTGCCGACCGGGCGGGAAACCAGCGGGCGTGCACCGCGGCGGCTTCGGCCCGCAGGGTGACCAGCTGGACCGCGACCGACCACACCATCGCCGGCAGCCTCACCCGGCGCAGGCGCGCCCCATCCGCCCGGAGCCCGGAGACGGTGGCGGCGACCAGCCGCGCCACCCCGGGTTCGACCTGCTGCCCGAAAAATCCATCGGGCACGCCGATGACCATGCCCTTCACGGATGCGGGCCGCACCCGGCGCCCGGCAATCACCTCGAGCAGCAGGCGGGCATCGGCCACGCTCCTGCTGATGGGGCCCACATGGTCGAGCGACGGCCCCAGCGCCAGGACCCCGGTCACCGGCACACTCCCATAGGTCGGCTTCAATCCGACGCAGCCGCAGAGTGCGGCCGGAATCCGGATCGATCCGCCGGTGTCGGTTCCCAGGCTGCCGGCGCACAATCCCGCCACCACCGCAATCGCCGATCCGCCGCTGGAGCCGCCCGGGATGCGGGTTGGATCCCAGGGATTGCGGGCGATCCCAAAGAAGGGATTGCTGGTCGACACCCCGTAGGCGAACTCGTGCAGGTTGAGCTTGCCCAGCATCACGGCGCCCGCCTGGCGGAGCCGGCTCACGGCGGTCGCGTCCTGGCGGGGCACCCAGCGGGCCAGGATCCGGGAGCCGGCCGTGGTGCGCACCCCGCGGGTGGCGAGCAGATCCTTGAGGGCCATCGGCACCCCCAGCAAGGGCCCGGTCTCGCCCCGGTGCAACTGGCGTTCCGCAGCCCGCGCCTGGCGCTTGGCGGTCTCTCCGGTCACGCTGATGAAGGCCCGCAGCCGGTGGGCCTTCACGATCCGCGCCAGGTATGCGTCCACCAGCTCGACGGGGGACACGGCTCGGCGGCGGAGGCGGCGTGCCACCTCGGTCAGCGGCGCGTCGCACAGGTCGTCGACGGTCACGGCAGCTCCGGGTCCGGCTGTCGGCGCGCCTGGGCCCGCATGGCCTGCACTAGGTCCTGGTATCGACGCCACGCCGGGAGCAGCCGCTCGAGTTCACTCTGAGACACGCGCAGGCCGGCGGCGCGGGCAGCGGCCGCCAACTGGTCGCGCTCCGTCATCTCATCCAGTATCAGCCGGCACTAGCAGAAACAGATGTACGACGTGATGCGGGTCATTTGGTATCAGCTTCGTTTGACAACGCGCTTGCGCCGTCCTAAGCTGCGCGATGCGCCACCGGGTCGAGGGGAAGTTCCGGGGCAGGCGCCGAGATTGCCCACCTGCACACGGAGGAGCGCCAAAGGATGCTGCACGTAGAAGTCCGCCGGCTCGACATCGCCCCGACCCCCGACCAGTTCTGGACCCTCGTGTCGCGGATCAACGGCCCCGAATTCATGGGCGTCCTTTATCGGGCGCGAGAGGCCATCTTCGACAGCGCCGGGATCGGTTTCACCATCGACCTGCTCAGCAAGTTTCTGCAGTTCGACGTCACTCGCAGCTGGTCGGCCCCGGAGGAAGGCGAGATTTTCTTCGGCTCGGCGCCGGTCGTGGGGTGGCTCCGGGTGCGGCGACCCGGCTCGGCCACGCTGCGCGAGCTTCGCTCCGATGATGTCCACTTCATGGAGCTCGAGCATGCCGGCAAACCCGCCTTCGCCGAGGTCGGCATCGCCCACCGATCAGGCAGCGAGAAGCTGCGCAACGATTTTCTGAAGCGGGTCCGGACCGCTGCGGCCGAGGTGATGGGCCAGGAGATTGGCGCGCCGTCCGGCTGGCCCGTGCTGACCCCAGCCACCAGCCACAACTTCGAAAATATCCGGCGCAATCGCCAGGGCGCCGAGCTCTCGACGGACGAGGCTCGCGCCGTTGGCGCCTTCGCCATTCCGGAAGTCCGGGCCCTGATTCGGGACCTGGAGCGGGTTGGCTCCCTCACCTCGTCGGAGTTGCCCCGCGTCCTCGGTGAGTCGCAGGGCGCGGCCGTCGCCGGACGGCTCGGTGAGCTGCGCGATATGGGGCTGATCCAATCCGAGTACGTCATCGTGTGCTCGCGCACCGGGAACGCGGTGTTGCGCACCGACGATCCCAACAAGCTCGCCAAGATGGCGCCCGACTGGATGAAATGCGCCTGCGGACGATCCCTCAGCGAAGAGCGGGTGGACCAGGTGATCATCCCCACGGAAAGGGCCCGCGAGCTGAACGACCGGGGTCGCTGGATGACAACCATGGCGGTAGCCAGCCTGTCCCGCATCGGCGTGCCGCGCGAGGCGATCATCGTGGACGCCGGAGCCAACGGAAGTGGGACCGACATCATCCTGGATGTCAGCGGTGACCTGGTGCTGGCCGTTCTCAAGGACCGCGAGTTCAACCTGGCCGACGCCTACAGCTTCAACGCCAAGGTCTCGCGGATCAAGGCATCCGAAGGCGTGATCGTCAGTAACGAGGGAATGTCAGGCGACGCCCGCAAGATGGTCCAGGAAGAGATGGGCGCGCCGCGCCCCCGGATCAGCGATCCCTTCCGCATCACGTCGGTCGATGGCATCGCCAACTTCGAGGCGGAGATCAACCGAGTGGTGGAACGGCGGCGCCGGCAGTACTTCCTGCGGGCGCTCGGGGACCTGGCCACCATTCAGGGACTCAACATCGGTCAGCTGGCCCTCGCCAAGGTGGAGGCGGGTGTCCGGCCGGCGGGCAAGGACGCCCCCATCGAGGAACCGGTCGCACAGCAAGCCTGAGCCCGATTCGGGCTACGCAGCGGCAAGGGTGCCCTGCACACCGCAGGGCCCCTTCCGCACTCGGTTGGTGCCGGCGGCCCGGATCTGCGAGCACCAGCTTCACCCGATCAATCGAGCGCCGTAACGCCGAACCGGATATGGTCGGCGTAGTGGGTGACCGTCGACTGGGCGTCGTAACGTTGGCGCTGGGCGGACTCTGTCTGCTGGTGGGCCTGGTGTGGACGCTGCAGGGCGCCGGGGTCTTGGCGGGAAGCTTCATGACCGGCTCACGGTTCTGGCTTGCCATCGGGATCATCCTCGACGTCGCGGGCGTCTATCTCCTGTACCGCGGCGTCGCGCGCCAGTCGCGCTCGCGGTAGTCCGTGGCTCACGCTCCGGTGGCCACCCGGCGCCTAGTCTTGATTGGACTGGCCGTCGGCTGCCTGACCCTGGGGATCGGCTACCTGGCCCGCGCCGTTTTCGGCATCCCGCTGCTTCCCGAGGAGGCGGGCGGCCTGCTGGTCAAGGTCTTGCCCCTGCCCGTCTTCGAGGCCGTGATCCGCACCCTGGGGGTCCTGGCGCGTCCGCTGCTTCTGGTTGGTAGCACCGTGGGGTTGATCGTCTTGTTCGGAGCCGCCACCGTGATCATCGACCGGCGCCTCACGGTGAGTCGGGGCCCGGCGATTGCCGGCGTGATCGGGCTGGTGACGCTGGCCGTCGGCCTGGTGGCTGGCGACGGAATCCCGGCTCTGATCGAGGCGACGGTCCTGGCGGTGGCGGGCACGATCGCCTACAGCTGGAGCACGGCACTGCTGCAGCCCGGCTCAACCAGCGACGACCGGCGCGTCTTGCTCCGCAACCTGCTGGTCGGATCGGTCGGGCTGGCGGTGCTGGGGATTGCCTATGTCGACGTCCGCCGGTTTGTCACGGCCCTGGCCACCCGGGAGGGCACCCGGTCGATGACGGAGATCACGCCGGTGGCGGACTTCTACGTCGTTTCCAAGAACATTGCGGGCGATCCAGTCGTCGACGCCAACGGGTGGCTCCTCGTCCTCCCCGACGGCGCCTCCCTCACTTACGCCGAGCTGCTGGCTCTCCCGGCCGCCGAGGTCGAGCTGACCCTCTCGTGCATCAGCAATGAGATCGGCGGCACGCTGATCAGTAACGGGCGCTGGCGCGGGCCGCGGGTCACGGACCTTCTGGCCGCTCACGGGGGCGACCATCCCGACGCGCGCTGGCTGCTGATGGAAGCGGCCGACGGCTATACGGAGAGTTTGCCCCTGGAGGAGCTGACGCCCGACCACCTGCTGGCGACCCATCTAAATGGGGATGGCCTGCCCTGGGCCCATGGCTTTCCGGCCCGCTTCATCTTCCCCGGCCACTACGGGATGAAGCAACCCAAATGGGTGACCCGGCTGCGGCTGTCGGCGACGGACCAGCGCGGCTACTGGGAGCAGAACGGGTGGAACGAGCGGGCTGTGGTCAAGACCATGTCCCGCATCGACGCGCCGCTGGATGGGCTGGTGGTCCCGGTCGGCCCGATCGCCATGCGGGGCATTGCCTTCGCCGGCAACCGGCGGATCAGCGCCGTAGAAATCCGCTTGAACAACGGCCCCTGGCAAGCCGCCGACCTCGATCCCGAGTTCTCGCCGTACGCCTGGCGGTTCTGGGGACTCACCGCCTCCGTGGTGACCGGGCATTACGACATCGAAGTCCGGGCCCGCGACGGCACCGGCGCCTGGCAGACGGCGCAGCGGGTGCCAACGCTGCCTGATGGGGCCAGCGGATACCACCGCATCGCGCTCGAGGTCCAATAAGACACATTCCCCCTCCCCCCGGGGAGGGGTAGGGAGGGGGTTGCTGGAACGTCTCAGGTTTTTCTCAGGCACATTCAGCGAGCGCGCGATACTGCTCGGTAGGCTGAGGTCATGAGCACACTGGTCTCGGAGAAGACGCTCAAGCGAGTGGCGATCATTGGCACCCTGCTGTTGACTGGGGTCTTTGGCGCCGCGGTCGCGACCGCGCCCAAGCCCCAGGCGGCCGCCCTGCACCCGAGCCTGCGCGTGCTCCCCGCCGGGTCGGAGGTCCACACCCAGACCTATGTCTCCTAATCTCCAGGCCCGTCACTTCTCGGCGCTGGGCTCCACCTGTGAGCTGATCGCGGTGGGAGCCAGCCCGGCGGCGCTGGAGCGCGGCCAGGCTTTGGTGCTGGACGCGGACGCCCGGCTGACCCGCTTCGTGCGTAACAGTGAACTGTCGCAGCTCAATGCCGCCAAGGGTCGTCCGATGCCAGCCAGCCCCCTCCTCTACGGCATGCTCGAGGCCGGGTTGTACGCCTACGCGGCCAGCGGGGGACTGGTCAATATCGCTGTCCTGCCGGCCCTCTGCGCCGCGGGTTACGACCGGCCCTTCCGCCTGGGTCTGTCGCAGCCGTCCAGCCTGACCCCGCCGGTGACGCCGGCCCTGCCCGAGGTGCTCTGGCTCGATCCGGCCACCCGCACCGTCGCCCTCGCCCCAGGGGCGGCGCTCGACCTGGGCGGGATCGCCAAGGGCGCCCTGGCCGACCTGCTCATCGCCGAGCTCGGCCAGGATGCGGTCTGCAATCTCGGCGGTGACCTGCGGGTGCGCGGATCAGGCCCGAGCGGCGACGGCTGGCACATCGGCCTCTGCGATGGGTCGGTCGTGGCGCTGACGGCCGGGGGCGTGGCCACCAGCGGGACCACTCGCCGGCGCTGGGGCAAGGGCATGCATCACCTGCTGGACCCGCGCACGGGACTCCCGGTGTATACCGACCTGACCGAAGTCTCGGTGGTGACCGATACTGCGCTGCACGCGGAAATCTACGCGAAGACTGCCGTACTGATGGGGTCGGCCGATGGCCTGCCCTTCCTCAGCCAGCGGGCGGGCCACTTCGCCGTGGTGGCGCCCGCGGTGCCGGCCGCGGCGGCGTGACCGTCGCGGAGCTCCTCTGGCTGACCTCGCGCACCGCTGCCCTGACCGCCTTCTTCGTCATCGCCGCCGCTCTCATCACCGGGCAGGCGCTGCGGACCTTCGTCCTGGAAGGCTGGGTCGGACGGCGAGAGGCAGTGGCCGTGCACGGATTCCTGGCCGTCTGCTGGGCGCCGCTGATCGTGGTCCACGTGCTGGCAGGCCTGCTCGATCCGGTCTCGCGGTTGACCCCGCTGGACGTGGTCATCCCACTCCGCGTGCCGTACGGGCCGCTGCCCATCGGGCTGGGCACGCTGGGGTTTGATGTGTTGCTGATGGTGGGGGTCACCAGTTACCTGCGGAAACAGATGGGCGCCGCGACCTGGCGCTGGCTGCATCGCACCAGCTATCTCATGTTCGGGCTGATGTTCCTGCACGCCGTGCTGTCGGGGACCGACCTGGGCCGGCCGGTGATCGCGGCCGCCGTGTGGGCCACCTTCGCCTTCGTGGTGATTCTGACCGTGGCCCGGGTCGCGGTCGGTCGGGTATCGGTCTCCACGTAGAATTCACCTGATGTCGCTCGCCACCCAGGCCCTCGATGTCGAGGCGGTCCGGCGGCAGTTCCCGGCGCTGAGCTTGCGCATCGACGGCCAGCCCGCCGTCTACCTGGACAACCCGGCCGGCACCCAGGTCGCGCAGCGAGTCATCGACCGCCTCACCGAATACTGGCGGACCATGAACGCGAATCAAGGGGGCGTCTTTGCCACCAGCCAGCGCTCGGACGCGCTGCTCGCCAAGACCCGGATCATGGCGGCGGCGTTCCTCAACGCGCGGAGCCCAGCGGAGATTGTGTTCGGACCCAACATGACCACCATCACGTTCGCCGTGAGCCGGGCCATTGGTCGCGAGCTCAAGCCGGGCGACGAGATCGTGGTCAGCCGGTTGGAGCACGACGCGAATGTCGCACCCTGGCTGGCGCTGGCGGACCAGGGAATCCGAGTCCGCGTCGCCGACATCACGCTGCCCGCCTGCATGCTCGATGTCGAGAGCCTGAAACAGCAGCTGACGCCTCGCACCCGCCTGGTGGCGCTGACCCACGCTTCCAACGCGGTCGGAACTATCCCTCCGCTGCGACAGGTGGCGGACCTGGCCCACGCCGCCGGCGCCTGGTTCTGGGTCGATGCCGTGCACTTCGGGCCGCATGGGGCGATCGACGTTCAGGCGATCGACTGCGACTTCCTGGTCTGCTCCGCCTACAAGTTCTACGGTCCGCACCTCGGCCTCCTATATGGTCGCCAGGACTTGCTCGAGCGGCTGCGCCCATTCAAGGTGCGCCCGGCGTCGGATAAGGGACCGGGCCGTTGGGAGACCGGCACCCAGAACCACGAAGGCCTGGCCGGCATGCTGGGCGCCTTCGAGTATCTGGCTGGTCTCTCACCCGAGGGCAACGGCACACCGCGTGCCCAGCTCGTGGCAGCTATGGGCCGGCTCGGGCGATACGAGCGATTCCTGGTTGCGCGGTTGCTCGAGGGCCTGAGCCGGATTCCGGGCGTGCAGATTTTCGGGATCACCGACCCAGCGCAGCTCGGCGAGCGGGCGCCGACGGTGTCAATCTCGTGGCCGCCTCATCACCCGGAGGACATTGCCCGCTGGCTGGGGGAGCACCAAGTCTTCACCACGCACGGCGACCACTACGCGCCCGGACTCATGGAACGGCTGGGCTTGCAGGACCGTGGCGGCACGCTCCGGATCGGCCTGGCCCACTACAACCGGCCGAGCGAGGTGGACCTGGTCCTCGAGCTGCTGGCCGGCTATCGCTCTTAGGCTAGCCCGGGCTGTCAGGCGACCCGCCGGATCAGGGTCCTGCTGATCTGGTCACCGATGCGCTGACGGATGCGGCTGCGGAACATCAGGACGGCGTCGATGGGCCAGAGCACGATGATCACCGCGAACAGGTTGCGCGCCACGATCTGCCACCAGTGAGCCTGTGGCCCAGCTGTCCCGTAGACGCGCAGGCCCATCACCGCCTTGCCCAGGGTCATGCCAAACCGCCACTCCATCCCAATCCGATAGACCAGCGTTAGGAATGCCAGGGCCGCCAACCCCGGTGGGTCGAATACCACGTCGGTGTCGGCGAAGTTGGCCACCAGGGTGACGAGGAAGAGGGTGGCGCCGACGATGAGGGTCACATCGATCGCCGCGGCCACCACCCGGCGGACCAACGGGAATTCTCGCCAGCGAACGCCCGCCGCGCCGTGCCGGCCGAGCCGCCGCTCGAGGGTATCCGCCATCTCGCGCGGGACGCCGATAACGATGGGTTGGAGGGTGGCGAATGCACCCCGGCGGGCGAGGAATCGTAGGGAGACGAGGAAGGCGGCCACCAGGAGGGCGGAAACGATGATGACGAACAGTCGCCGCTCCGCGCGGTGGAAGAAATCGATGACCGGCAGGCCGAAGGCGAAACCGAGCCCGGTGAACACGGCGACGTAGATCAGGACCGCGGGCACCAGTCCGGCGGCGAAGCTGCGCCGCGGCAGACGGGCCGCGCCGGCGACCTGAGTGGTGTGGATGCGCAGGCCGGGGATCAGCCGACCGATCAGGATGGCCCGCCACCCCTGCTGCTGGACCATGCCTGCCGCCCGGTCCACCGCGTGGCGAAACCGCAACGCGTCCGCGGCCCGCAGCAACGCCGCGCGGCCGATGAGGGCAAAAATCTCCCGGCCAACCAGCGCGCCGGCGATGCTGGCCAGCACCACGGCGGGGACAAACGCGGTGGCCTGGACGGTGCCGCTGGCAATGGCGATGCCGCCGGTGATGAGCAGGATGTCGCCCGGGGCAAAGGGCACCGGCACGCCCATCTCTTCGATGAAGGCCAGCGCGCAGATGATGCCGGTCAGGAGATCGCCGTCGAGGTCCAGCAAGACGTCGACCGGGTTGAACGACATCAGGCTCGGAAGAACGCTAAACCAGCTCCGCGATGAGCGGGATGGGGAGGTTGCCGCAGTTGAGGAAGCGGTCGTGGAAGGATTTCAGGGAGAACCCCGGTTGGCGCTCTGCGTTCCGGCGCACCTCGTAGATCAGCAGCTTGCCGAGCGTGTAATTCAGGTACAGGGGATCGAAGGCCCCCCGGGTGGCTTCCCGCCGCGCGGGCAGCTCGGTCTGGAAACCCTTCTCCATGAATGTTCGCACCGCATCCTCCATCGTCATGCCGCGACAGTGGAGACCGATGGCGACCAGAAAACGGCAGTTGCGCAGAAGCGCATCCATCACCTGGGCGAGTTCCAGGCGGGGGTCATCCTTGTAGCCGGCCTCCAGCATCATCTGCTCGCAGTAATGCGCCCAGCCTTCCCCTGTGCTCTGCACCCAGAACAGGCGGCGGGTCAGCGACGAGGCGCCCCGCTCGTGCAGGGCCTGCACGTAGTGGCCGGGGTAGGCCTCGTGAATGGATACGTTCTCCAGCACGGCGTAGTTGAGGTAGCGCAGCCATTCCTCGGTCTTGGCCGCGCCCCAGTCCGGCGTCGGGACCGTGACGTAGTAGTAGCTCTCAGTCGCGACGGTCTCCAACGGCCCGGCGCTGTCGAGCGCGGCGCTGGCCCAGGACATGAAGCTGGGCGTCGGGGCTACCGTACACCGCACATCGGACGGAATGGTCATGATGTCCCGGTCCACGATGAAGGTCCGGATGCCTTCGAGCATGGCAGCAGTCTCGGGGATCAGCGTCTCGACGCTGGGATGCCGGAACTGGATCGCGTCCAGCGCCAGCGGAATGCCGTCGGCCGCGATGCGGGCCGCCACCACGCGCGCCCGGGCCGTGTTCCGCTCGAGATCCTCGCGGGCCATCGCCTCCAGGGTCGGCAGATCGAGGGTAACGAGGTCGCGTGTGCGCAAGTAGCTCGTGAAGCGCGCCTCGCCCAGCGCGTAGTCGCCATGGGCTTGCGGCAGCCGCGACCGCAGCCAGGCGGCAAACGCATCGAGCTGCGGAATCGCCTGACCGACCGCGGCGACGGTTTGCGGGTGGTCGCGCGCCACGGCGGTGACCTCGCGGGCCAGGTACTGGCTGAACCCTTCGGTGGCCTCGATCGCGATTTCGAGGTTGGGCCTCGGCAACGACGGCTCGAGGTTGCTCCGAGCTGCCTCGAGGACGCCGGGATACCCTTCAAGATGCAGGCGCAGCGCCGCGAGGCGGACCGGTAAAGGCGCGTAGGCGCGCTTGATGTAGACGCTGACGTCCAGCTCCGTACCCCAGCCGGCGTAAAACAGCGGGTTCTGGAAGGGTTCGCGCAGGTCGTGCAGCTCAAACCGCTGCGCGCGCAGCTGGGCCATGATCGCCCGCCGATCCACGTCCTGGTCGCGGGAGAGACCCGCCTGGCCCTCCAGCAGCCTCAGCTGCTGATCGATCTCCCCGATGCGGCTTTTGACGGTCGACGCGGAGGCGTCGCCCACCCGGCCGTCGTACGCATGATCGCCGACCCGGCGACCGTACCCAGGCGAGAAGTGGAAAAAGCCGTCGAAGACCTTTCGCTCGATCTCGGCCCACGCCGGCACGACGCTGAGGGTACCAGAAGAGGCCGCGCGGAGCCTTAAACTTCCACCGATGGCCGACTATACCGTCGCCCTGGTGGCCGACCGGCTGATCGACGGCTCCGGCCGAGACCCGATCGAGGCGGCCGCGGTGATCTGGGAAGGCGAGCGCATATCCGCGGTCGGTCCGCGCGCCGAGATTCGCATTCCGGCGGGCGCCGAGGTCATCGAAGAAGACGACCTGACCGTCCTGCCCGGGTTGATGGATCTGCACGTGCACCTGGGCATGCAGGCGGGGGTCAACTTCCCGCGCATCCTGATGACCCCCAGGGCGCTGGCCCTCCTCTACGCCGTGCCGAACTGCGCGGCCACGCTCCGGGCGGGCTTCACCACGGTGCGCGACGCCGGCCTGACCCCCGCGGGCGTGAAGCTCGCCGTGGAGCGGGGGCTGTTTCCTGGACCCCGGCTGCAGGTGGCGGTTAGCATTCTCGGTCAGACAGGGGGTCACGCCGACCCCTTCATGCCGTGCGGCGTGGGGCTGGATTTCGGATCCGGCCTGGACGTTCCCGCCGGCGTTGTCGATGGGGTTGACGACATGCGCCGGCGGGTTCGCGAAGTCCTCCGCAGCGGAGCCGACTGGATCAAGCTCTGCACCAGCGGCGGCGTTCTCTCCGCCTCGGATACGCCCGACGCGGCGCAGCTCACGGTGGAGGAGATTGCGACCGCGGTCTATGAAGCCCAGGCGCAGGACAAGGGCTGCATGGCACATGCCATGTCCGCCCAGGGCATCAAGAATGCCCTGCGGGCGGGAGTGCGAACGATCGAGCACGGCTGCTTTCTGGATGAAGAGGGCATCGCGCTCATGAGGCAGCGGGGCGCCACCTTGGTTCCGACCCTGGTGGCGCCCGTCGATGTGATTCGCAATGCCGCCAAGGACCCCGCCAGCATCCCGGAGTCCATGGTGCAGAAAGCCCGGGACACGGTCGAGCGGCACGCGGCCTCCTTCCGGGCGGCGCTCGAGGCCGGCGTCGAGATCGCCATGGGAACGGACAGTGGGGTGGGAGACCACGGCCGCAACGGGCAGGAACTGGTGCTCATGGCCGAGCGCGGAATGACGCCCATGCAGGCCATCCTGGCCAGCACCCGCACCCCCGCCCGTCTGCTGGGTCTGGGCGACCGGTTGGGCACCCTCGAGGCGGGGAAGCTGGCCGACCTGGTGGCCGTCCGGGGCGACCCCCTGGCCGAGATCGGTCTGTTCAGCGATCCTGGCCGGGTGCAGCTGGTGGTCAAGGGGGGCGCGATCGTCCACCAGGCCGGGCGACCGCTGCTAGTGCCTGCCGGCTTGTAACAAGTTCACCGCCGTCACAAACTCCGTAAGGCACGGCTGTTACGGTGGCGTCACCGACTGTGACAAGCCTGTTCCCGGCCCGTTACCACTCGCCGGCGCTCCGTGGCCTCGTTGGCCTTCTCCTGACTGTTTTCCTGGCCGCCCCCGGGTTGGCCGCCACACCGGCGCTCGCAGCTGCCGGCGGCAGCCAGAAAATCGACCGGCAAGTCGCGCTCCGGCTGCAGTCGGGCACGCCTATCAAGGTCATGCTGATCGCCCGCGGCGACTTGACCGACGTGATCCAGGACCTCCATCGCCAGGGCTTCAACAGGGAGGTCAAGCGGGTCCCCATCGTCCATGGGGTCAGTACCACCATGACCGCGGCGGCCATCCAGTACTTCGCTGCCGACCCGAACGTTTTCCGCATCGTCTACGATGCGCCGGTCCAGCTGATGGACACGGCGCTCAATCCGGTCGCCCTGGCGACCGCGTACCCCTGGACCGATGACGCCGTCGCCCTCTGGAGCAATCCTCTGGCACCGCTCACCGGCAAGGGGATTGGGGTGGCCGTCATCGACAGCGGGGTCGCGCCCCACCCGGACTTTGACAACCGGGTCGCGGTGAACCTGAACTTCGCGTCAACCGCGACCAGCCCGGTAGATGGGTACGGCCACGGCACGGCCGTGGCCGGCATCATCGGCGGCAACGGCAGCGCCAGCGGTGGCCAATACATCGGGATTGCCCCCGAAGTGACGCTCCTCAACCTGCGCGTCAATGACGGCACTGGGGCGGCTGGCACGTCCGACATCATGAATGCCATCCTGTGGGCCATCATCAACAAAGACGCCTATAACGTCCGGGTGATCAACCTCTCGCTGGTCTCCTCGATCGCAGAGAGCTACACCACCAGCCCCCTGGACGCGGCCGTCGAGTATGCGTGGCTGAAAGGTATTGCGGTCGTGGTCGCGGCTGGCAACCTGGGTCCCAACAGCGCCCTCTACGCGCCGGCCAACGACCCCTACGTCATCACCGTCGGCGCGACGGATGATGCCGGGACCGTGACGCCGGCCGACGACAGCTTGGCGTCGTTCTCCTCCTACGGGGTCACCCAGGACGGGTTCGCCAAGCCTGATCTGGTTGTGCCGGGGCGGCACATCATCTCCACGGCCGCCGCCGGGAGCACGATTGCCACCACCTACCCGCAATATCTAGTGGGCACGCAATACGTCCAGCTGAGCGGAACCTCGATGGCAGCGCCGCAGGTATCGGGCATCGCGGCCCTGTACCTCGAGGCCCACCCGGGCATCCGGCCCGCACAACTTAAAGGGGTCCTGAGGACGACCGCCCACGGCTTTGGCCTCCTGAGCACAATCCCGGTCGGCGCCGGAGCCGGCTACGCCGACGCCGCAGTGGCTCTCGACTACAACGGCACGATTGGCAACGTCAACGCCGGGTTGAGCCCGAACAACTATCTGAAGGTCCTGTTCATAACCGTGAACCAGCTGATCGCGGGCACGACCGTGTCCTGGGACAGCGTCTCCTGGGACAGCGTCTCCTGGGGCAGCGTGAGCTGGGGCGACATCAACTGGGCCGCCGTGAGCTGGGGGTCCTAGCCATGCGCAAGAGCGACCTCTCGCCGCTTGCCCGGCTCTACCTGGTCAGCGTCGCGGGCCTGGCCGTGATCGCTGCCATCGTCCTCTGGCGTGCCGGCCAGCAGTCGGGCTCGCCGTTGGCCCTGCTTCTGGTGGTGGCCGCCGGCGCCCTCAGTCACGCGTTCCCGCTGGAGGGCCGCCACCACGAGGCGTACCATGCCACGCTGCCGTTCGTGGTCGTGGCGGCGGCCCTCTTCACCACGCCGGAGCTGGCGATCTTCATCGTGTTGATTCACCTGGCGGAGCAGCTGCGCACCCACCGGCGCTGGTACATCCAGGTCTTCAACACCACGGGATACTTCCTGGCCGCCGCGCTGGCGGGGGTGATGTATCGGGTCGCCATCCATCAGCTAGGCACCCCGGTAATCGGCCAGATGGAGGCGGCGCTGACGGCGGGCTGCACCTTCGTGATCGTCAACCGGGTACTGGTTGCCGGGGTGTTGTGGCTGGCGCGCGGACTGTCGCCGGCGCGCTCCGGCCTGTTCCGGCCCGAGCTGCTGGCGGTGGACCTGATCATCATCTGGGTGTCGGCGCCCATCCTGGCGCTGATCGCGGTGGCCGGGCCGGTGGCGGTCCTGGTAACGGCGGGGCCGCTCTTCCTGGTCCGCCCCGCGCTCGCGTCCTTGCTCGAGGCCGGCAGCCCGCCGCGGCGGCGCGCCCTGGCCCGGGCCAGGCGGCAGGATGCGTGAGCTGGCACCGCCGGCCCGCGTTTACCTAGCGGCCGTCTTTTCGGTTGCCGCGCTCCTGACCGTCGTTAGCGTGTCGCAGGCCCGACCTGTGGTGCCCGACCTGGCTGTGGCCGCGCTGATCCTGGGGCTGGCCACTGGCGTCCAGCAGTTCAAGGTGCGCAGCCCCAAGCACCAGACCTATTTCCTGACCACCATCTTCTTTGTGGCGGGCGCGATCCTCCTCAGCCCGGTCGAGCTGGTGGCGGCGGTCGTGCTGTCCCACCTGGTCGAACTGCTGCACGCCCGCTATCGCTGGTACATCCAGGCCTTCAACATTGCCAACTTCACCATCGCGGGCCTGGTGGCCCGCGTCATGTATACCGTCGGCCAGCCGGCCACCGCCGCGCCCGGCGCGGGCCTCGTTCTCCGGGCGGCCGCGGCCGGACTGGTGTTCGTGCTGCTCAATCATCTGCTGACCGCGCTGGTCATCCTGTGGGCCCGCCGAATCCCGATCAAGCAGGCGGGCACCTTAAGCCGCGAGAATCTGGGCACCGACCTTGCCCTGGCGGCGCTGGGGGCGCTGGCGGCCCTGGTGTGGCGGACGGACCCCTGGCTGGTGCCGCTCTGCCTGGCTCCGCTGTTCCTGATCTACCAGTCATTGCGAATCCCTGGCTTGCAGGAAGAGGCGCGCACGGACCCCAAGACCGGCCTGGCCAACATGAAGCATTTCAACGAGGCTTGCGCCATGGAGATCGATCGAGCGGGCCGCTTTCGCCGTCCGCTGAGCGTCCTGATGGCCGACCTCGACCACCTGCGGGAGATCAATAACGGCCGCGGCCATTTGGCTGGGGATCAGGTGATCCGGCGGGTCGCCGAGGCCATTCGACGGGCCGTGCGCGAGTACGACCTGGCCGCCCGGTTCGGCGGTGACGAGTTCGCGGTGTTGATGCCAGAAAGTACATTGCCGGACGCGGTGGTCGTCGCCGAGCGCATCCGGCGCGAAGTCGAGAGCCTCTCTGACACGGCCGCTGGACAGTCGCTGCCGATCACGGTGAGTGTCGGGGTAGCGCACTTCCCGCGCGATGGGAAGACCGCCACCGACCTGCTGCAGGCGGCCGATCGCGCGGTCTACCAGGCCAAGGCCTTCGGCCGCAACCGGGTTTTCGTGTTCGAGGACCGGCTGGACGCGGCGCCCGAACTGGTCCTGGTGCCGATGGGCGTGAACGAAGAGCTCAGCCCGATCCGAAACTAGTGTCCCGGCTGCCCTTTCGCGCGCCGCCGCCGGCGCCGATCACTCCGGACCCGCAGGAAGGTGTAGGTCTTCTCGGTGGCATACCCGCGCTGGATGGCGTCCTGGATGCGCGGCCAGAATTCGTCTTGCACCCAGTTGCGGGCGACCAGCACTTCCGCGCCGGTCAGGCGAAGGTTGCCCTGGTCCATGTCCGAGGTGGTATCGCTGCGCTGCAACGCGCGTACCGCGTCGAGCGTGAGGTTCGGAACAAGCCATGGTTGCGGGATGACCACCTCGACCTCCGGACGTGGGTCGGGCACGCGCCAACTATATCGGGCTCGGCCCGACCGGTGGATACCGGCTAACCCTGTGCCTTATCCTGTAGGCCCATGGGTGTGCTGCGCGGACTGCACGTGATGGGCGCGATTTTCATGCTGGGTGGGATTAGCGCCCAGTTGCTGGTCCGGCTGCAAGCGGGTGGAGTGGCAGGAGGATCCGAGCCGTTGCTCGCGGTGGCCCGGCGAGTCCAGCTGGCCATGGTCTCGGCGGGGTCGGCCGTGGTGCTGGTGACCGGGATCGCGCTCTGGGTCACGGACCGGATCAAGTTCCTGACTGGCTGGCTCTTATTGGGCGTGTTGCTCTATCTGGCGGCCGCGGCCCTGGACGGAGCCTTCCTCGCTCCCAACCTGCGCCGGCTACACGCCGCGGCCCGCAGCGGCACGTCGCCGGCGGCGGCGGATGCCAGCGGGACCGTCGTTGAGGTCACCGCCTGGGCGCTCCTGGTCGTCGTCGTCTTCCTGATGACCGCGCGACCCTTCTAGCTTTTGGGCTAAACCAGCCGGGCGCGCAGGACCCAGGCGTGGTTCAGAGTCTTCATCTCCTGCACCCGGGCGACGGGGTCGATCATGGCGGCCACTTCCTCGGGCTTGTGCAGGACCTTCAGGACCCGGAACGGTTGGGCGTTCACCACCCGCCGGACCACGAGGACCCCGGGATCGCCAGGTTCCCGCAGGCTGTCCATCAGAAGCAGTTCGCCACCGGGTCGCACCACCCGCGCGATCTCCTTGAAGGTCGCGTCGCGGGTGGCGCCGTCCAGGTGGCTCAAGACGAAGGCCATCAGGCACCGATCCATCTTGTGGTCGCCCAGCGGGATCGCCTCGGACCGGCCGAGCATCAAGCGGGCCGTCTTGCCGGCACTGGTCAGGCGCCGCCTGGTCACCGAGCGCATGGTCTCCGACGGTTCCACCACGGTGACCCGGGCGCCGGCGTTGAGACAGCGGATAGTCCAGTGTCCGCTGCCGGCGCCGACCTCCAGCAGGTCGCCCCGGGCGAAGGCGTCGACCGCGTCCGCCATCTCCTGGAGGTCGCTGGCATAGCGTTTGTCGGCCTCCCGGCTGCCGTACCATTCGTGCTCGAACTGGTCGGCAATCGCCACGTAGTAGGCGTCTTGCTCGGCTCCCAGGCCTTCGCGCAAGGCGACCTGCTCCACCCGGTCGTAGGTGGCGACGATCTCGTCGTTCTTTTCGGGCGGGACGATTTTCTCTTTCATTGGTGGCAATGGGCCGTCGCCGGGGATCGCCTGAGTGGCTCTGGGGCGGCCGGCGGGCGCCCAACATGATACCCAAACGCGTTCCGGGGTCGTGACAGGCAGCTGTCAAAGACCCCTTCTAGGCTGTCGGTATGGACAACGTCATTCCCTGGTCTCAGATCCATCCCAGCATCAAGTCGCGCTCGGCCTTCGTGGGGGTCGTGGTGATCGACCCCGAGCGTCAGCTGTGCCTCAGCGAGCTCGTCGACCTCGAGCCGGAAAGTCTCAGTGGGCCGGACGCGGCGGCCGGAGATCTGGTGGCCTCGGCGCAGCAGGCGGCAGCCCGGGTTGCCCAGGCCTATCGCACCGCCCGCCGCGGCCAAGCTCCCGACTATTCCAGCCCCTCGCGGCGGACAGCCATGCTTCGGGTCCTTACCGGCGGCGCCGACTCCTGAGCCTGGCCTAGCCCCAAGGTTTGGACTTAGGCGCTGACCTCTTCGTTGGCGACATCGGCTTGATCGCCGTTGCGGCTGGGGTCGGGCGGTGTGTGTGGTGAGGCGACCGACGGGCCCGGCAGCCGGATGATCGTCCAGTTCCCGGCCCGCTCACCCCGTTCGGCCAGGGTTTCATCCTTCGAGAAGAGCAGGATCTGGTGCTCCTGTCCGAGCCGTCCCAGCTCGTCCAGCGCCGCCTTCATTCGCCGGCGGTCGGCGTGCACCAGGGCCTCGTCCAGGAGTAGCGGCAGCGACTCGGTGCTGCCACTGATGATGCGGGCCAGGGCGACCCGCTGCAGCAGGTAAATCAGCGACCGGGTACCCATGCTGAGGTGGTCCACATCCTTGAAGGCGCGATGATCCTGCGTGCGCACCTGCAGGCCAAGGTCGTCCATCACCTGGACTTCTCGGTAGCGCCCGTTGGTGATGGGTGCCAGCTGGCTCTGCAGCTGGGCCTTCATCTGCGGGATCACGGCTCGTCGCACCGACTTGGCGGCTTCCTCCAGGGTGTCGATCGCCAGGTCGTAGGCATGGGCCTGCGCCTCCAGCTCCTGCAGCTGCTCCTGGACGGTCACCATCTCCTCCTCCAGCGAGGCGACGTCACCGATTTGGAGCAACCGGTCATTCAAGAGCTCTTCCGCTCGGGCACGCTCTTCCTGTGCCCGCTCTTTGGACGCCCGATGCTGATCCAGCTGGCGCTCGAGATCCGCCAGCGGAACCGCTCGGTATGGCTCCAGGCTGCCGGCAGCCAGGCCCTGCTGGGCTTGCTGCGACTGCCCTTCCAGCTCGCCCACCAGCTTGACCAGTCCGGCCATGTCCTGGTCGCCCGCCACGGCAATATGCGAGTCCCGGAGCTCCTTGAGCCTGGCGATGGAGGTGACGTAGGTGTCGACATGGGCCACCGCGTCGTCCCAGCGCCGGGCCGACCCCTCGGGATCCGCGTCGGTGATCCCCGCGGGTCGATAGATGGCCTCCAGCTTGGCTCGGTATTGGGTGGCCTTCTCGTGCTCGGCCATGGCCCGGTCCGCCGGCTGCCGCAGCTGGTCAAGTTGCGCCTCCAGCTGCTGGATCCGGGTGCGCAGCTGCTGCGCGGCGCGTCCCGCCTCGCAGGCTCCCAGGAAATCCTGACCGGCCGCCAGTGCTTCCCGCCGATCGAAGCCCAGCCGGTCCAGGACCCCATGCAGCCGCTGCCGAAGGGTTTCCCGCCGGTCGTCGAGCGCCTTCTCGGTTCGGGTGGCCTCTTCCCAGCGCAGCTGGGCGGCCTTCCAGCGGGCATCATCATCCGCCAGGGACTGCATCAGCTGGGCGGTCCCTTCCAGCGAGTCCTCGGTGGGCGCCGGCTGGGAAAGGCCCCAACTGCCGATCAGCTCGCGGAGGGTGCGGCCGGCGGCGCGAGACCGTTCCTCGAGTTCCGCCGCCTGCCGGTCGAGCTCCAAGCGGGTCGCATCGGACCGAATTCGCTGCAGATGGTCCACCAGCGCCTGCTGCAGCTCACCGGAGCTGCGCACGCCCCACGGACCGAGAATCTCTCGACGGCGTAACCGCGCATCATCTTTGGCGCGCAGCCGCCGGTCGACCTGCCGGTTGGCCGCGCCGCGCAAGACCAGTCCCAGGATGGCCCCCAGCAGGCCCATGCCCAGCAGGAAGGCGGCCACGATAAACGCCAGCGGGCCGACACTGAGCCCGACGAACATGACCAGGAAGGCCACCGCCATCAGCAGCACCCCGACCAGCGTCACAATGCCCCAGGTCCCGTACTGGGAGCGGGAACGCTCGGCCATCGTCTCTTCGTGCCGCATCGCATCCTCCGCCTGCTGGGCCGCCTTGATTGTCTCCGGTACCTCCTTGTAGCGAGAGACGTCCTGCTTCAGCTGCTCGAGGCGCGGGGGGAGCTCAGCCCCGGCCCGACGCCGGGCTTCGGTCGCGGCATTGCTCCGTTCGCGCCACTCCGCATAGACGCGCTGGAACTCGACGTGCCGCGACGTCCACTCGGCGCCCTGGCCGATCAGGCCGGGATGTCGATCGGCCAGGTGCTGCACCTCGTCGGCGCAGGTGCGGGCGCGCAGGTGGGCCTCCGGGGCCTGGGCATCCATCAGACTCAGCGAGGACACCAGCTCCCGCACCATCGGCTCTTCCTTCAGGGAGCTCGGGCTGACGCCGCGCGCGCGGGCGATCTGGCCCTGATACTCCTGCTCGAGTTTCGCGCGCTCCGCCTCGAGCGAGGTCACTTCGGAGGCGGCCTCCGCGGCCCGGGTGGCGAATTCTCGCTCGGCTTCCTCCGTCGCCCGCAAGCGCGTCCGCAGGCCGCGCACCTCCTCGTCGCGCGCACGCGGGAAACCGGAAAAGGCGGCGTGCTCCTGGAGGCGGGCATTCTCATCGGCGATCATCTGGTCGATCTGCTGCACCCGGTCCAGGCGCCGCCGGGCGTCCTCGAACCGGGCGGTCAGCACCGCCGCCTCCAGTGTCTGCACCACGGAGAGCTCGGCCTCGGTCAGGGTGGCCACCGCCTCTCGCTTCAGGGCCAGCTCTTCAACCGCGCTCCGAGCCTGCCGGGCCGCGGCCAGCTGGCGCTCCAGCTCCGCCAGACGGGCGGCCAGCAGGTGCAGGGGGCCGGTTCGGCCGCGGGGGCGGCCCACCCGTTCGATCCGTTCCTGTCGCAGCCGGTCCAGGACCTTGCGGGCCGTGCGATCGGGATGGGCCGAGTCGGCCAGCGCCGTGATCGCTTCCCGGATCGCCCCCGAGTCCTCGATCCGCATCACTTCCGCTCGCGAGATGCAGGCCGTGCCCGTGAAGATGTCCTTGGGGATCCCCAGGATGCGCCGCCCCAGCGAACCGGTCTCGCCGTCGGTCAGGAAATGCGCCGTCAGGTCCTCGCCGGTTTCCAGATCCTGTACGACGACCGTCTCGCCATCGAAGTCGCGGTCCACCCGCAGCCGGCGGCCATCGTCCAGCTCGAACTCCAGCGCCAGCCGAAAGGCGCTGTCGTGCCACGGCCGCCACCGCTCCACGGCCGCCGCGGCGGCGGGGCCGCGCGTCTTTTCCGACTGGAAGCCATACAGGCCGGTGAGGATGGCTTCCTGCAGCGTGGACTTGCCGGCCTCGTTGGGCCCGATCACCAGGTTCATCCCTTTGCCGAAACGCAAGTCGGTGGCGCGTAGCACGCCGAAGCCGTCGACCTGGATGCGCGTCAGCTGCATGCTATGCCCGGATCCACGCTGGGCTCATGGCTCGAAGGCATCCAGGGCCAGCTGGAGGGCGCGGCCGACCGTCTCATCTTTTTCCGCGTCGCCCCGGTGGGCCTGGAGCTGCCGGACCATTTCTCCTCGGCTCGTGAATTCGCTGCCCACCGCCTCCAGGTCGTGGATCCGCCGCGTTTCGTCCAGGAATTCCAGGTGCGCGAACCCGTCATTGCACTCCAGGGCCAGCGCCCGCGGATCCAGGTCCAGCGACTGGGTTCGTTCGCCAACCAGCCGGGTGCGCAGGACGGCGCCGTCCAGGTGCCGGCTCTCGCGGGCGGCCAGCATGGCATCACGCACCTGTTCCCGGCTGGTCATACCAGTGACGTCCAGGGTCTCCTCCACAAAGCGGCGGTGATTGATGTCCTGCAAGTCGACCGACAGATTGCGATCATCGGCGACCGTGACGAAGGCCACGCAGTGACGGCCGGTCTCGTCCCATCCCAGCGGCTCCGGGCTTCCTGGATAGGTCAGCAAGCCTTGGCTCATGGCATTGTGGTAATGGCCGAGGAGCGCATGGCGAAAACCCGCCTGCTCGACCTGGGCTTGCACGATGGGCGCCACCGGCGTGACGCCGTCGGGGACCGTGTGCATGTCCGAGGCATGCAGCAGGAGCAGGTGGGCGCCATCGCCCAGCGACGGCGTGGCCGCCAGCGGGGTCTCGGAGGTGTTGGCCGGATTGAAGCCCGCCGCCCAGACGCTGACGCCGCCATAGACGTAGGGGCGAAGGTCCTCATGGGTGGCCACGGTGACATTGGCGGGCCAGCGGAGATATCGATACGGGGAGCTGGCCGTGGCCGGGTCGCTATGCCCGGGCGCGATCAACACCGGCCGAGAGGTTTGCCCCAGCGTTTGGGCCAGGAAGAGGGCGGTCTCCCGGGTGATGTGATCGTGCTCGAACAGATCACCGGCGCAGGTGATTAGATCCACCTGCTCGTGATCGGCCCGTTCGAGAATTCGCTGCAGCGCGGCCCGAAGGTCTTCGCGTCGCCGCTGTGCCGCGACCCCGAAGAGTCGCTGCGGAGCAAAGGATCGGTCGAGATGCAGGTCGGCGAAATGGAGCAGGCGAAGGGCCAAAGATCTCCCGCAAAGGCGAATTGCCGAGAAATTCGGTTCGAGGTTGCCGACATTATAGAAGGTTGTGGCTGGGAATACGGTGTCCGCGTGCGTCCGTTAACGTGACAGGTCATGGGGTCGTTTGAGAAGGGGGACCGAGGGGCCCGCATCCTGAAGATGCAGACCCTCTTGCAGGGCAATCCCCGCGGCCTGACTCGCGCGGAGCTGGCCCGCCGGACGGGAGTTACGGTCCGGACGACCTACCGTGACGTGCGGGCGCTGGAGGCGATGAACGTTCCCGTCTACGAGGAAGGGGGACGGATCCTGATCGATCCCAACTATTTCGTGGCCCCCGTGAAATTCACGCTGGGCGAAGCCATGGCCCTCCTGATTGGCGTCCGGCTGTGGTCGCGCTACACGGATGAGGCCGACCCGGACGCCGCCGACGCGTTCAGCAAGCTGGCCGCCGTGCTCCCGGCACCGGTAGCCGAGTACGTGCACGCCACCGTCGCGCAAATGCTGAAACGCCCGGCCAACCCGGGGTACTCGCGTACCGTGCAAACCTTGGCCCTGGCGTGGGCCGGCCGCCGGGTGGCGCGAATCTGGTACCGGGCGGCTGAGGCCGACGCGCCGCCGCGGCTGATCGAGCCCTACTTTCTCGAGCCCTCCCAGATCGGCCACAGCCTCTACGTGGTGGCCCGGGATCGCGGCGTTGGCGAAATGCGCACCTTCAAGGTAGAGCGCATCGTGCGGGCGGAACTCACGGCCGACACCTATCAGATCCCACCCGACTTCGACATCAACACCTACCTGTCGCGGGCCTGGGGCATCTTCCATTCCGGTGAGCCCGTGGAAGTCCGCCTCCGCTTCTTTCCGCCCGCCGCGGCCCGGGTCACGGAGTCGACCTGGCATCCGTCCCAGCGTCTACGCCCACTGGCCGATGGATCATTGGAAATGAGCGTGACCGTGGCGGGGACGGTCGAGATCACGCCCTGGATCCTTGGCTGGGGCGAGACCGTGGAGGTGCTGGAACCACCGGACCTGCGCCTGCGCATCGTCGAAATCGGTCGCGCGCTGGCGGAGCGCCACGCCGGTGTGGGCGGCGTCAGACCGGCCAACGGCCAGACCGGCGCCCCGCCCCCGGCCGCCGGGCGGCCCGCTACAGCTCGTAGCGCGCGTGCGCCGCGGCGTAGCTAGGGTTGTCGGCCCGGAACAGGTCCGCATCGACGCCCCGCCGGCGCGAGACGAAATAGGCCAGCCACTGCAACGGAATCACGTTGAGGATGGGGGCCAGCGGCTCCGGTAGGGGCGGGGTGGCAAACGTCCACCCAGCCGCATCGAGAGCTGCGGCCGCTGAGCCAACCGCCGCAAACGGCACGCCGATCGCGCTCAGGCCGGCCGCCACATCCTGGGTCCGCGCCAGGCTCGGCCCCGGCTCGGCGATCATCACGGCGCGGTCGGCGGCATCGATGCTGATCAGCGGTCCATGGAGGACGGCCTCGACCTCGTGGCCCTCGGCGAACACGAAGGATGCCTCGCGCAGCTTGAGCGCGCCCTCCAATGCGGTGGCGGTCGCCGGGCCGCCACCGATGAAAAAGGTCCCGCGATCGAAGCGAATCTGCTCTGCCTGGGCGGCGATCGGGTCGCGGCTGTCCTCCAGGACGGATTGCACGCGAGCGGGGAGCCCCTCCATCGCCTCGGCCCACGCCGAGTGGAGATCGGGCGACGCGTGCGTCGCCAGCTGGGCCAGGCGCACCAGCGCGCCGACGTGGCTGACGGTATGGACCGAGGAGCGCTCCTGCGGCACGGTCTGGACGACGCCGGCGCCCGTCAACGGCGAGCCCTGGCCGGTGATGGCGATCCAGCGGTCGGCCAGCCCGCTGACGTGTTGGAGGGCCCCCATGCTGAAGCGCTTGGTGCCGCGATGGCTGAGGACGATCAGGCCGTCCCCGGGACGGAGCGCCGGCGGGTACTGGCTGAACTCGAAGGCCGGGACCGCCCACGCCTCGTAGCCGGCTGCCCGAAAGAGGTGCTCCCCGACCATCGCGCCGTGGTAGCTGGTGCCGGTGCCAGCGATGAACAGCCGGCGCACGCCTTGCAGCCGGTTGGCGGCCGCCGCCACCGGCTCGGTGTCCGCCAGCAGGCGGGCCGCCTGCTCCCCCTGGTTCTCGATCGCCGCGCGCAGAAAGGCGCCTGGCTCCTTCACGGCGCCCGAACGTTAGCAGATCCAGGCAAATATTCGGTTGCGACGGATCCGTCACGATCCCGTGAGTGCATTGCGGTCGCCAGTGCTCGGTGCGCCGCCTATCCTGAGCCCCGTGCAGCCCGAGCCCTTCGATCCCCAAGTCATCGACGACCCGTCCGTAAGCCACGTCCGGGAACGAGCGCAGCGGGCCGCCCGGCAGCAGCCGCTACGTCCGGGTGCGCTCTGTCCCTCCTGCGGCGGTCACGCCTTCCGTCGGGTCGAACTGAAAGCGGGCACCGCGTGCCCCAAGTGCGGCCAGAAACCATCGAGCATCGCCGCGTAGAAACGGGGCGAGCCAGGCGTGAGCCGGCGAGGCTGTTCTTCTTCGTAGTGCATGCCGGGGTGGCGGCCAGCGAGGTGGCTCGCCACCAACGTGACGGCGTCGGCGCACGCCGCGCCTCAGAGATCGGCCCTCGCGGCATCGATACGGGCTAGGGGGCAGATCCCCCCAGCTGGCCGATGTTGAGGGCGGTCAAAAGCCGCCACGGCTACTTCTTTTGACCCCAGGGTCGCATCCCGGGGCCTGCTTGGCGTCTCATCGGCCCATTTCCGCCGGTGCCGGTGTCGGCTCCTGCGCGCGCTCACTTACCTATCGACGGATAGGCGCGTTGGCGTGCTCGTCGCCTCCTTGGCCTCGACGGTCTGGGCCGCGATCCGCCATCGCCGGCCCGAGACGCGACCCTTGCGCACCGGCGCTGCGTGGATCGCAGCGCCTACCGGCCGCTCCCCCCTCGGCCTTCGGCCGTACCCAATCCCTATTTACGCGGCTTGGAGCATATGGGGTTCGAGATCCTCGGGGCGCAAGCAGGTGGAGAGGGCATGCGCGATGACTTCTGGATGCAGGTCGAGGCCTCGCTGGAACGGATGCACGCTCAATATCACCGGGATGGAGCGCCCGTCGAAGCGGTAGGCGAGCGTCTTGCCATGCAGCTGCTCGATCGGGCGCCAGGCCTTCCACCCGCTGATGGTACGCTGCCAGAAGTAGGCGGCCGTCGTCCCGCCCATGGCCACGATTGCCTGGGGGGCGACCCGTTTCACGATCGGCTCGAGGTGCCGGGTCACGCATTGGGTGAGCGCTGGGTCGGTGACCCGATCGGGATTCCCAGTCGGGCAGCGGACTGCCCAGGTGTGGAAGGCAAAATCCAGGGCGTCGCGCTTCGCGTGCGGAAGGCTCAATCGCTCCCGCAATCCGGCGAAGACTCTCTGGCTGAACTGGAAATAGGGCTGGACCACTTCCCACCGGAACTGGTGTTCCAGGTTCGACTCGCGCTCCAGCCAGGCTTCGAAGGCGGCGTCGGAGGCGCTTTCCGGATCCAGGGGGCTGGGACTGAGGAAGAGCAGGGGACCGTGCGGGTTGCCGAAGCCGAGCTGCGGGCGGCGATCGAGCCTGGCCAGCTGCTGGCACGGGCTCTGGGCACCTTTGGCCGCTTCGGTGGCCGCGCACTCGTGGAGAAGGTGCAGGGGCTGGGATCCGAAGAATTGGAGGTGTTGGGGGGCTCTGCTCATGCTAGGTGGTTCGACGCACCCGGCGACCCTATCCTTGCGCTGGCGCGGTCCGTCCGTACGATTGGAGAATGCCCAGAGCCGGCGCAGCCGCGTCTCCGCCGCCGCCCCAGGTGCCGGGCATCGACGTCGTAGAAGCCCGGCGCCGGCTCCAGGGAGAGCGGCCTCCCTACGTCCTCGACGTTCGCGAGCCCTGGGAGTACCGGGCCGGCCATCTTCCCGGCGCCGTGCTGGTGCCGCTGGGAGAGCTCGACCGTCGCGTCGCCGAAGTGCCCAGAGACCGGCCGGTGCTGGCGGTCTGCCACAGTGGCGTCCGCAGCTGGACGGCCGCGGCTTTTCTGCTGGCGTCGGGCTACACCGACGTCACGAACGTGGATGGCGGCACCGCCGCCTGGATCGAGAAGGGATATCCCACAGAGCGGTAGGGGATCCCGGCAGGTTGCGCCGGGCCCTGGTGGGCGGCTGGTTAGCTCCCGACCTTTAGCTGGGTGGCGTCGAAGATCAGCACCCGGCCGGCCACCACGCTGCTGGCCAGGCCCTTCCAGGCCTCGGGGTCCACTACCCAGGCGCGAGCCACGACGATGTCCGGGCCCTCGAGGATCATCCGGCTTCCGTTGCTGGAAACCTCCACTGGGGAGAGTTGGAGCGCCTTGACTTTCTCGATGGCGAGATCCTCGGCCAGGATCGTTCGCTCAATTTCCACCCGTGCCACTTACTTGAGCCCCAATATGCCGGATTCGGCACCCAACCGCAACCAAGCTAAGCCCGAATCTACCGGATCGAGCTTGCATCTCGGGCGCGGATGCGGCCGATCCGGGCGTCGTCTCCTGCGCTCGCTCGGTCACGCACCGACGGGTACGCTCCCTCCCGTGCTCGTCGCCTCCTGCGGCTCGGCACGCCCCGCATCCCGATCTGCGGCGCCCGACCGGTAGATCCGGGCTTTGATCTGGGCCTCGGCCGTGACAGGCAGCTGTCACAGGGCCCTGCTTGACTTTCGCCATGCGCCACGACAGGATGGACCGCAATACCGGTCCTGCCCACGTCTTGAAGGAGTCGCAGTGAACGTCATGGATCTGGTCCTGCTGGGCGTCGCCCTAGGCGCGGTGGGCCTGGCTCTCGGGTTGCTGGCTCGTGGCCGGCGGAGCACCCCGCCCGACTCCCTTCTCCGGTCGCTGGCCGACCTCGGTGGGGTGAGGGCCCAGATGGATGCCCTCACGGCCCAGCAGGTTGGGCTGACCCAGACGCTGGGCGGGCTTCAGACGGCGCTGCAGGGCGTGGAGACGCGGATCGTGCAGAGCTCGGCCGGGGTGCAGGAAACGCTGGGACGGCAAGTGCAGGAAGCGCGGGTCGCGGTCGAACGGCTCAAGGCGGACGCCATGGCCCGCCAGCGCCTCGAGGAAGAGATCCAGGCATCCTCGCGGCGAATCGAGACGGTGTTGCTGGGCAGTCGCACCCGGGGCGCGGCTGGCGAGAACATCCTGCACGACGCGTTCAAGCAGTTTCCGCCGGGCATGATCGACCTGAATTTCCGGGTCAACGGGAAGGTCGTCGAGTACGCGCTCGTGCTCGCCAACGGTAAGCGGCTGCCCATCGACAGTAAGTGGCCGCTGCCCGAGCTCCTGGACCGGCTGGCTCAGGGGGACGATCCCGACGAGGCCGGCACAGCCATCTCCGATGAGGTCGAGCGGGTGTTGAAGAATAAGATCCGGGAAGTCCGCCAGTACATCGACCCGTCCGTGACCCTGCCCTGGGCGATCGCGGCGGTCCCGGATCCCGTGTTCCAGGCGTGCCGGCGGGCCCACATCGAGGCCCACCGCGAGGGCGTCGTGCTGATGCCGTACAGCATGGCGGTGCCATTCATCCTGGCCCTGTTCCGCCTGCACCTGCAGAACTTAAGGACCGTCGATATCGAGAACCTGGAAGGGTATCTGCAGCAAATCGAAGACGGAATCACCACCCTGGATCGCTCGCTGGAGAACAGCATCTCCCGGGGCAGCACCATGATCCAGAACGCTTACACCGATTCCAAGCGAACGTTGGGCCAGATGCGGGGGGCCGTCGCCGCCCTGCGATCGGTCCCAGACGCTAGCCTGGTGGGCGAGCACGACCAGGCCGACCTGCTGCCCATCCAGGCAGACGGTCCCGATAATGGCGCCGGCCGACCTCGACTCGTTTCTTAGCCCGCCCCGCGCCCAAGATGCGAGTTCGATTCGGGTGGATTCGGGCTTAGCCTAAAACGTCTGGAAGTGGGCCAGGCGAGCCGCCAGCAGCAGCAGGACGATGGCGCCCACCACGATCAGCATGGTTTTCTGGTCAATGATCGTCCCGGCCTTTACCGTCAGCATCTCGTCCGCCGTCGACGACAGGTCGCCATTGCTGGCCTGCAGGATATAGGTGCCGTCCTCGAGATCGGCCGGGACCTGGACCATCAAGTGGTTGGTGTCCGGGGCTTCAATGGTCGTGGCCGCACGACCGCCGATGACCACCCGGGTCGTGGTGGCGAGGTTCTGGCCGATCAAGACGATGTTTGGCTGGACCTTAAGGTTGACCGTGGCGGGGCTCACCATGAAAACCTTCGGGGTCTTCCGCGGGATGGCCGCTGTGGGGTGATCGACAGCGCCAGCCGTGGTCACCGTGCACGCCAGGGCGAACCCCAGGAGCATGGCGGCTGCCAGCAGACGTCGTGCGGCGTTCATCTTGTGAAAAGCTTCCTCAAATTGGATAACGGTGCCCCGGTCGGCCCTGATAGTGGCTGTGGTCCCAATGACCTACGATGCAGTCCGTATGGCCTTAGCGGAGTCGTAACGCCCCTCGTTACAAAGAGGCCTCCGCTGCGCGCGGAGGCCTCTTTCTGATTGGCTCTCGGCTAGCGGCTCTGGCCGCCGCCGGGCCAGGTCTGTTCGGGCGGTCGCTCGCCGATCTTCACCCGTTCGGATCCGGGGAACGACCCCGCGTTTTCACTCCCAAACGGGGATTCCGCGGGTCGGGCCACCGGCCGCTGGGTAGGAGCTGGCGACGGCGCCGGGCTGGCGGCCGGCCGGGGTGCAGGAGCCGGCCGAGGCGGGGCCGGTGCGGGCCGGAACGCGGCCGGTGCGGGAGCCGGAGCTGGCTTGGGGGCGACGAAGGCCGGCGTGGCAGCGGCGACGGCCACCTTGGGCGCGGCCGCCTTGGCGACTGCCGGTCGCCGGGCGGTCGTCTTCTTCGCCGGCCGCTTGGCCGTGCTCTTCTTGGCGGTGGTCTTCTTGGCAGTGGCCTTCCTGGCGGTGCTGCGCTTGGCCGTGGTCTTCTTCGCCTTGCCCCCCGATCGCCGGGCGGACGCTTTCTTGGGCGCCGCCTTCTTCGCGGACTTCTTCTTCTTCGCCGGCATTCCTAAGACCCTCCTTGTTGCGAGTTCACCACTCGCTCGCTGGGATTTTCGTGTCACAAGGCACGAATGATGTCGACCTACGCTGCGTGTTATAGCATCGTGCCCCTGCAAAGACAAGCTGCGGGTGGGGCCACGCCTGCCGCCCTTACATGCCCAGTACGGCGCTAGTCCCAGGCCGTGGATCGCCGGCGCCGCACAAGGTGCCGTCAGCCTCGAGCGTGACCAGCTGGGCTGCGCCGCCCGCCGCCCAGCCGCCCATCATGCTGGCGGCGTGGCCTCGCGCTTGGAGCTCGGTCAGGACATCGGCGCCGACCCGGGCCTCCAGATTCAGGCTGGTGTCGGACCAGTCGGTCTGTGATCCCATCGTCCAGCGCGGCGCGTCGACGGCCGCCTGCGCGCCGGCCTGGAAATCGACGAGCTGGCTGATCAGCTGCAGGTTGGTCTGGATCTGCCAAAAAGCGCCCGGGGTCCCGCCCACCGCGCGCGGCTGCTCTTCCTGGAAGAGCATCCACGAGTTCAGGGTGTGGATCGGTCGCTTGCCTGGGGCGAGGCTATTGGGGCTGTTCGGGTCCAGCGAGAAGCCCGCCATCCGATTGTTCAGGAGAATGCCGGTGTCCCCGGCCATCACACCGCTGCCGCTGTACAGGCTGTGGATGTAGGAAACGATGGTCCGCGCCCCATCGACGACGCAGAGGTAGGTGGTATCGGGGGGCCCCGCCGGCGCGGGCACCAGCGCGGCCGCTCGCCGGCGGTCCAGCCGCTGCGCCTGCAGCCGGGCTCGGGTGGCGGAGAGCAGGGACGCGATCGGGACCCGCTCGAAACGGGGGTCGCCCAGGTGACCCAGGCGGTCGGCCAGGGCCAGCTTGTACGCCTCCACCTGCAGGTGGATCGTTTCCGGGCTGGCTGGGTCCAGGTGGGGCAGGTCGAAGTGCTCCAGCGTCATCAGTGCCAGCAGGACCACGATGCCCTGGGAGACGGGCGGCTGCTCATAAACGGTCCAGCCGCGGTAGGTGGCCCGCAATGGTTCGAGCACGACGGTGCGGTGTTCGGTCAGGTCCTGGGCGCTGAAGAGGCCTCCCCCCTGGTCCGACGCCGCCACCAGCGCCGCCGCGATCTCGCCCCGGTAAAAATCATCCGGCCCGGCCGTCTGCAGGCGCCGCAACGTTCGGCCGAGCGCCGGCTGCCGGAGCCGGTATCCCGGCTGGGGGGCGGACCCGCCGGGTAGGAAGACGGCGGCCGTCTCCGGGGTAAACCCGGCAGCCATGGCCTCGATGCTGCGGGACTGCCGGGCGGTGAGCGGAAAGCCGTCTTCGGCGTAGGCAATGGCCGGTTCCAAGAGCTCGGCCAGGGAACGGCTGCCGAAGCGTTCCAGGGCCACCCGCCAGGCATCGACCAACCCGGGGACCGTGGATGCCCACCAGCCGGTCTCCGGAATCGCGCCACGGGCCGCAAAGGCATCCAGCCGGGCGGCGGCGGGGGCAGCCCCGCTGCCGTTGACGGCGGTGACCTGACCGGTCTCCCCCGACCGGACCAGGAGGAACCCGTCGCCGCCCAGCTGGCCGCTCCAGGGCTCGGTCACGGTGAGGACGGCTCCGGCGGCAACCGCGGCGTCCACGGCGTTGCCGCCTCGCCGAAGGACGTCCAGGCCGGCTGAGCTCGCCAGCACATTGAGGCTGGCGATCATGGCGGTCGGGGCCCGCCGGGGTTCTTGCGCCGGCCAGGAGCCCTCCGAACTCAATGGCGCTCGAGCCAGGCCAGCACGGTGCGGTTGACCTGGTCTCGCTCCAGGTCGACGGTGATGGTGTGACCTGATCGCTCGAACCAGATGAGCTGCTTGTCAGCGGAGCCGAGTCGTTCCAGGATGTAGGGGGCATTCTGGACGGGCACGGTGCGGTCGCGGCGCCCGTGCAGGAGCAGCGTGGGGACCCGGATCGAGGGCAGCTCCTTCTGCACCACCCGGAGGAAGTGCATCAGGCTCTCGATGCAGACCGAGGGCCGGCGGGCATAGCTATGCAGGGCCAGCAGTCGGGACGGGTCTCCCAGGTCGCAGTCAGCCGATGGAACGTGCCAGGGCCGTAGGTATTTGAGCCACCGGATGATCCACAGCCGCCGGTCGGGGAAGAACCGAGGATGTCCCATCGCCCCCATGGGCACGATGCCTCGGATGTCCGGGTTGTTGGCCGCCAGGTGAAGGGCCATGGTGCCGCCCAGCGATTGGCCGGCCACGAAGACCTCGCGACAGTCCTGGCGAAGCCGGTCGAGCGCGTGCTGGGCGGACCGCGCCCAATCCGTCCACCGGGTCCGGGCCATGGCCTCGGGGGTCTCGCCATGGCCGGCCATCACCGGGCCCAGGGCATCGTACCCGTGGGCGGCCAGGAACTCACCCAGCTCGCGCACCTCGGGAGGAGTGCCGGCGAAGCCATGAAGCAGCAGGCAGCCGCGACTCCCGCCCCGAAGCCGGAATGGCCGGATCGCCTCGGCGTCCGTAGGCGTATTCCAGATCGTTCCGGGCGGGCTGAGGGACGGCACGTTCGGCAGTGTACCGTCCGCAAGTTCACCCCGGAGCCCGGGTTATACGACGCGGGGGTTTATTACTGTGGTAATTGTCGGCTGGATTATCGCGCTCGCCCTGGGGATCGGCCTGGCTCTGTTCGCGGTCCAGAACCCGGGGACCGTGCCCATCAGCTTCTGGGGCGTGCCGTCCCAGGTCCTGCCCGTCTGGTCGCTGGTGCTGGCTTCCGCCGCCGTGGGAGCGCTGATGGTCGGGATCATCGCCCTGATCGGTCGGCTGCGTCTGTATCTGGGCGGCCGCCACAACCGGAAGGTGCTCACCGAACACAAGCGGATGATCGTGGAACGCGATAACCGCATCCACGAGCTGGAGCAGGAAATCTTCCGTCTGCGCGGAGCGGCCTGACGCCACAATGGAACTCAAGGTCTGCCCGCTCTGCGGGTACCGCTACAACGCGCCCGAAAACCAGTACTGCGGCAAGTGCAAGGGCTGGATGGGGGCAGGGGCCGCCCCGGCTGGGGGCGCGCTCGCCGTTGCCGGGCCACGCCGCTCAGGCCTGATCCCGCGCACCCTCCCGGAGCTGGCCTGCTACCTGCCGGTGCCCCTGCTGGCGCTCTGGAACGGGCCCAATCCGTTCGGTGCCGCCTTCGGCCTGTTAATGGCCAGCCTGCTGCTGAGGGGGGTCCGGGTGGAGATGAACCGCTTCTCCAAGGGCCTGCTGCTGGGCATCATTGTGGGCGGCATCTTCTTCGTCTATTTGATCTTCCTCCTGATCTTCGGCTGGATTTACTTCGTCGTCGAGCCGCTGCTCGAGCCAGTGATCAAGCTGGTCAAGCATTAGGGCTAGCCCGGTTAGCCAGCCGATCGGTTCGGTTCAGTTGCCCTGGCGGCGGTATGGGTGCCGGCCGGGCTGGGTGTCAGCCAGTTGAGCGCGTTCAGGTACGCCCGCACACCGGCCTCCACCACGTCCACCGAAACGGCCCGACCCACGACCACCTGGGTGCCGAAGCTCAGGGTGACGACCGCCTCGCCGAGGGCATCGCTGCCCCGGGTGGCGGCCGCCAGGCTGAAGTCTTCCAGCTCGGGGGCGATGCCGGTGACCTCCTGGACTGCCTTGAAGCAGGCATCCAGCGGCCCGGCCCCGGAGGCCCTCGCACTCTTGCGGGTGCCCTCCACCAGGACCGTCACCGAAGCGGTGCACGGAAGGCCGCTCTGCAAGTGGGTGTCGATCTCGTCCAGGGCGTAGCGGCCGGGCGTGGTCCGACCCTGGGCCTCGTCGGCGGCGAGCCGGATGTCTTCGGGGTACAGGACGCGCTTGCGCTCGGCCAGGTTGAGGACGAGCGAGTACGCGGCGCTGAGGCCGGCCTCATCGAGGGTGATGCCCATTTCGGTGAGCTCGTCGGCGAGCCGCCGGCGGCCGCCCTCCGTCCCGACCTGGCCCGACTTCGGATCGTATCCCAGGTCCACTGGATCGATGAACGACGGCACCAGCGACTTCGGCCGCCGGGGCGGACTCAAGGTTGCCCTCGGGAATGCGCTCCGGACCTCTTCCACCCAACGCTCCCAGCCGGAATAATCCATGGTGGCCAGCATGGCCATGTAGGCGTCGAAGCGCAGCAGGAGGGCGCTCGGTAGATCCTCCTTCTTGATGATCACGGTAGAGCCGCTCTCTTCCAGGGCGGCCAGGATCGGATCGAGGTTGCGAGCCAGTTCTTTGGGCGTGATGACCTTGAGCACGACGACATCGTAGTCCCGCCCGGAGAGAGGGTCAAACGCTACCCTTAGCCCGGATCCACCGAACGGCTGAAGCAGATTGGGATGCGGGGCGAGATGAGCCGAAGGCGGCGACGAGCACGTGAGGAAGCGCATCCGTCGATGCGTGGCCGAACGCGCGCAGGAGCCAACGCGCGGATCGCTCGCATCCGCGCCCAAGCTGCGAGTTTGTCTCGGTGGATTCGGGCTTAGGCGCGGTGAGAAGACCCTCGCACGCGCTGATCGCGATCATCGTTGGGGCTGGTATCACGGCCTGTCAATCGTCCATCGGCGTCGGAACCTCCCCCTCGCCGAGCGAGCCGAGTGCGCCGAGCGCATCCCCGGTGCCATTGCCGACCTGCGCCGCGGGGCCAGCCGCTCCGGCCGGCGCGCAGCCCATCCTCACCGGATTGCCCGCCCCGGATGACCTGGCGTTCGATGCCCAGGGCCGGCTCCTGTTCAGCGATATCCAGGCGGGCACCGTCTCCCGGCGCGAACCGGACGGGTCGGTCCAGACGCTGGCCAGGGGCATCCGCAACCCGGAGGGGATCGTGGTCCAGGCTGACGGCACGCTGCTGGTGGCCGAGCAGCTGCTCAATCGGGTAGACGTCGTCGACCCGCAAACCCACACCGTGGGCAGCTGGCGGGTGTTCCCCAACCGGACCGGTCGCGACGGGATTGATGGGCTCGGTCTGGATCGAGCTACGCACGACGTGGTTCTCCCGGATAGTCCGAACGGCGTCGTCTGGCGGCTGCCGAGCGATGGCTCGCGGGCGACCCAGATCGGTCAGGGGATGGTCCGGCCGGTGGGCGCCGATGTCGACGTGCGCGGCAACGTCTTCGTGGCCGACGAGGGCGGTGCCATCTGGAAGATCGCCGGCTCGCCGCGCACCCAGATGCGGGTGGCCAGCCTGCGCATTCCCGATGACGTGCTGGTCGATCGAAATGGGGCGTTGATCGTGAACACCCTCGGGGATGGAATGGTCCACCTGGTGGGTGCCGATGGCTCCATTACCAGCCTCCTCAGCGGACTGCGGAACCCGCAGGGCATCGCGCTGGACAGCGCCGGCAACCTCTTTGTGACCGAGTTCGATGCGGGTCGGATCGACCAGCTGGTACGGGCATTCGTGCTGGGTCCGGCGTCGGTGACGCGGGTTGATTCCACCACCGTGACCATCTGTCCCTCCGTCCGCCGGGCGGCCGGCTACGCCCTGCCACTGGCGGTCTCGCTGGCTGATAGCCACCGCGGACTGCAAACCGTAATCGCCAGCCTGCCGGCTGCCGGCGATACCTCGGGCTCCATTGCCATCCACATCGACCCGGCTGACCACAGTGGCGTGGTAGACCTGCGCGTGAGCGACGGCGACCGGATGCTGGTGCAACACATCGCCCTGCCGCCCACGTCGTAACGGCCAACAGACGCTTCCTATACTTAGGGCCATGCCGTTGACCAAGGCTGGTCTGGAGGACGTCGTGGCCGCCAACTCGGCGGTGTGCGAGGTCATCGGATCAGAGGGCCGGCTCACCTATCGCGGGATCGACATCCACGATCTGGCCCAGCATTCATCATTCGAAGAGACCACGTATCTCCTCTGGTTCGGCCACCTCCCCGAGCGCGGCGCCCTGGAGGGTTTCAGCGCCGAACTGGCGGCGAACCGGCAGGTGCCCCACGAGGTCATCGCCCTCATGAAGGCGTTTCCCCGGACGGCCCGCCCGATGGACGCCTTGCGCACGGCGGTCTCGGCGCTGGCCTTCTACGATCCCCAGGCCCAGGACAACTCGCGGGAGGCCAACGTCGCCAAAGCCGGCCGGCTGACCGCCCAGCTGGCCACCCTGGTGGCGGCGTCGGAGAGCATCCGAAAGGGCCGCGAACCGATCGCGCCCACCACCGCCGGCAGCCATGCAGCGAACTTCCTGCGGATGCTCTTTGGCAAAGAGCAGGACCCCCTAATGGTGCATGCCATGGACCTGGCGCTCATCCTGCACGCCGATCACGAGCTCAACGCGTCCACCTTCGCTGCCCGAGTCACGGCGGCCACGCTGGCCGATCTGTACGCGGCGGTCGTGTCGGCCATTTGCGCCCTGACCGGGCCCCTGCACGGCGGCGCCAATGAGCAGGTGATGAAGATGCTGAAGACAATCGGTGAGGTGAATCGCGCCGACGCCTATGTGATGGAAACGCTGGCGGCCCACAAGAAGATCCCGGGCTTCGGCCACCGCGTCTACCGAACCGAGGACCCGCGCGCCACCCACCTGCGGCAGATGTCGAAAGAGCTGGGCGAGCGTGCCGGCGACACGCGCTGGTACGAGATCTCCCGCCGGCTGGAAGAGGTGGTCATGCAGCAAAAGCACCTCTACGCCAACGTCGACTTCTACTCGGCCACCTGCTACTACTCGATGGGTATCCCCATCGACCTGTTCACGCCGGTGTTTGCCGTCAGCCGGATTGCTGGCTGGGCCGCCCATGTCCTCGAGCAATATGCCGATAACCGGCTGATCCGGCCCCGGGCGGAGTACGTGGGCGAGCGCAAGGTTCCCTACGTGCCGATCGACCAGCGGGTGGCGGCCGCCAGCTAAGCCTAAGCCCGAAATCCGCCGGGCTCTGGCCCGAATCTAGCGGGCCTGCCAAACTTGCCGGAACGGTTTCGTTATATTAGGTAACCGTCCGCCCCTGCTCCCGGAAGGCGCAGGACCGGCAAAAGGAGGTCGTTTAAACTCGTCCTGCTGCTGAACGCCTCACTTCAGCCGCTGAACGTCATTAGCAAGCGGCGCCTGGTTATCCTGCTGACCAAGCAGCGGGTCACGTTTGTGGACGACCTGGCCCGGCAGCTGGTGGAAGAGGCGATGGCGCGCCGCTGCCTGGGTGAGGACGTCGTGATCGTCCGCCTGCTGACCAACATCCAGATCCCGCGCCGGATGCTGCGGGCCAACCGGCGAAACCTGCTCCTGCGGGACGACAACACCTGCCAGTACTGCGGCAAGACCATGCCCTCCTCCCAACTCTCTGTCGACCACGTGGTCCCCACCTCGCGCGGTGGCTCTAGTCGCAGCTGGGAAAACCAGGTGATTGCCTGCCGCCGTTGCAACGGACGAAAAGGGAACCGGCTGTTGAGCGAGGCGGGGATGCGCCTGGTCCGCTCGCCGCGCGCCTTGACCCAGGAGTTTGCCCACCTGATCTTCCTGCGCTACCCGGAGCTGAAGCGGGCCTACGACCGGCTCCTCTCCAGCTCCCGAGCCATCGCTTAAAGCCCGGTAGAACCCCGCTCGAAAGTTTCCGCGCGCTTCCCGGTTATCCAGCTTGTGCCGGTCCGGCTGCTTGCCCTGTTCGCCCATCCCAGGGACGCCAGCCTCCTGACCGGCGGTACGCTGGCCCGATACGCGGGGGCGGGCTGCGAGGTCATCGCGGTGTCGGCCACCCGGGGTGAGGCGGCCCCTGTCCTGCGTGGGATGGCCGCCAGCGATGAGCTGGGAGTCATTCGAACCCGGGAGTTCCAGGCCGCTGGGCGGATCCTCGGGGTGCGCGACGTGGTGTCGCTCGACTACGCGGACGGCGCTCTCGCCAGCCTGGACCCGGAGCTCCTGGAGGACCTCTTCACCGACCTGATTCGCGCCGTCGAGCCGGAGGTGGTGGTGACCTTCGGTCGCGACGGGCTCAACGGGGACTCCGACCACCGAGCGGTCCACGCGGCCGCGTCCGGCGCCTTCTTCACCGCCCGCACGCTGGCGGGCGATGGATTCTCCGGACCGGACAAGCTCTACTTCGCCCTCTGGCCGGAGCCGCATGCCGGACGGGCTCTGCGGGTGCTCGAGACCGGCGGCGTCCCAACCAGCGCCATTCCGGGGGTGCGGGGCACGATCGAGAGTGCCGCCGGGGTGAGCACCATCATCGATGTGCGGGCCAGCCTCGGACGCAAGCTGGAGGCCATCAGGGCGCACGCTTCGCAACTCGATCCCGCCTTCGACGGCATCGATCCGGCGCTGCTGGCGGACCTGTGGGGGCAGGAGTTCTTCGCCCGGGGCTTCCCCCATCCCTGGATCACCGGGGTGATCGAACGCGACCTCCTGGCCGGCCGGGCGTCGGGCGCCCCAGTCGAGCGCCAGGCGAGCTAAGCCAGAATCTGAGCTAAGCCCCAATCGGGCGCACTCCGTTCGGCCAGATACATGTATCCTGATAGCTCTATTGACATGTTTGCCTGGAACGGGGTACAAGAGGTAAAGACACGTCAGATTGCCCGGATGTGGGCGAGAACGGAGGAAATTGAATGGGAATTCTGCTCTTCATCCTGATCGGTCTGATCGCGGGAGCACTCGCTGGTCGGGTCGTCAGCGGCCACGGCTACGGGATCCTGGGGGACATCATCGTCGGTGTCATCGGAGCCTTCGTGGGCGGATTTCTCTTCTCACTCATTGGGGTTGGCGGTGGCGGACTGATCTGGCAGCTGATCGCCGCCTTTGTTGGGGCCATCGTCCTTCTCTGGGTCATCCGTCTGGTCGCCCCCAAACGCGTCTAGCCGGCTGAATCCGGACCTCTTTCCGTGAGGGCGGGCGCGTGACGCGCCCGCCTTTTCATTGCTCCGGATCCCGGATACTGTCCGGGTGCTCCGCCTGATCGCCGTGCTGCTACTCGCGGGGCTGACCGCGGCCGGCTATACCGTGTACGCCGGGGTCCGCGTCTACCAGGACCTCGGCGGCGGTCGAGACCATCTGATCGCTGGTCAGGCCGACCTGGACGCGGCCGTGAAGACCGGAGACCTGGCGACATTACGCACCGCCGCCACCGAGCTGGAGGCCGCGGATGCCGACTTCCAGCGTGGATCCGTCCGGTTGCGGACCGATCCAGCTCTCATGGCCGGGGCCCGCGTATCGGCCAGCCAGGAACAGGTCGCCGCAGTGATCCACCTGGCGGCGATTGGTGATGACATGGCGCAGGCCGGGTCGGCGGCCGAGCAGATCGCCGAGGGGGTGTTCACCCTCCGGCAATCCTATGCCGGTCGGACCCTGACCCCGGCCGACCTGGCCGCCCTCGCCCACGACGCCGACGCCCTGGCCCAACGCTACGCGGCCGCGGCCGTCACCATTGGACAGCAGTTGCTGCTGGCTCACCACGAACGCGCCCAGGTAACCACCACGGGGTTGGTGCCGCCCCTGCGCGCCGCGTACGACCAGGTCGACATGGCGCTGGCCGCGGCCGATGAGGCCTTCCGGCAGTTTCAGGATCCCAAGGGCCTCCTGTCGCAGTTTCTCGGCCTCACGCTCCCACCGTGATTCGGAGTATTTCGTGAAGCCTTGACGGCCTGTGGCAGGGGTGCGACCGTTTTGTAACGGTTCCCGTCACAGGGCTCCCACATAATTTGGGCGTGCCCGCCGTCCGCGGTTTGCCGCGTAAATTACGTCCCCTGGTCAAGGACCCCAACGAGAGCCTGATCACCGCCAGCAACGAACGTCTGACGGGGCTGTTTCGGTGGACCCTGCTGATCTTCGCCGTGATCCTTAACAACCTGAACAATCAGGTCAGCAGCCAGGCGCAAGGCCGGATCAATGCCATCCTGGCGATGTGGGGCGTGGTCTGCCTGACCAGTCTGGGTGTCCTCTTCCTGCGCCACCGCCCGGGCCGCCTGTTTGGCTATGTCACGACTGGGGTCGACTTGCTGGTGGCGACCATGGTCACCTACTTGTCGGGCGGCTACGTGAGTCCGCTGGCCAGCACATTCTTCCTGGTGATCACGGTGTCGGCCCTCCGCTTCGGGGTGGCGGTGTCCCTGCTCTGCGCGCTCATCGTCGGCGTCCTCTACCTGGTGGCCGGCGCGGTGGCGCCGCTGCAGGAGGGGAGTTATTTCGCAACTGTCGCCAGCGAGCGGGTGGTCATTCTGCAGAAGCTGTTCCTCTTCGTCGTGGTGGCCGTGGTGGGTGCCGTGATGGCTCGCGCCCTGGGCCAGCATCGCGAGGTCGTGGTGCGGCGGGACCTGGAAGCCAAACTGATGACCGAGGTCAACATGGCTTTGGCCAACGCCATCGAAGCCAAGGACAGCTATACCCGCGGCCACTCCGAACGGCTGGCCAAGCTCGCCGGGGCCTGCGCCGCCCGGATGGGCCTCACCCCGGATGAGGTGGGGGCCATCAAGCTGGGAGCCATCCTCCACGACGTGGGCAAGATCGGCATCCCCGATCGGATCCTCCGGCAGTCGATGGCGCTCACGGAAGATGAGATGGCCTGGATGCGGCGTCATCCCCAGATCGGCGCCGACATCATCGCGCCGGTGGAAGGCTTGCACCACGTGGCCCCGCTGATCCGGCACCACCATGAGAAATGGGACGGCTCCGGCTACCCCAATGGGCTCAAGGGCGACGCCATCCCGCTCGGCTCTCGCATCATTTCGGTCGCCGATGCCTTCGAGGCGATGGTGGCGGACCGTATCTACCGGCCTTCGCTCGGCCTGGCGAAGGCTATGGAGGAGATCAGGGTCGGCAGCGGCACACACTTTGACCCCAAAGTGGTCGAGGTCTTCGTGGACATGATCGACCACGACACGGTCCATCTCCCACTGCCCACCCTGGAAGAGGGACAGAAGCCTATCCCCGCCCGTCCGGACGAAGCCACCGCCCGCACGGCCGCGTGAGCCGCCTGACCCCTTAATCCGGCCAGCCGGATATTCATACTTCTCGCGTGGAGATCTTGCCCGGCATCTTCCAGTTTCAGCTGCCCATGCCCTTCGAGCTGCGGCACGTGAACGTCTATCTTCTTCGCGACGGCGAGGGGTACACGTTGATCGACACCGGGCTGCGGACCGATGAGTCGCGCGCTGCGCTGCACGCCGGACTGCAGGCGGCGCACGTCGAGCTGCGGCAGATCCGCCGCATCCTGATCACGCATATCCATCCCGATCACTTCGGCCTGGCGCGGGAGTTGCGCGAGCGCACCGGGGCTGAGCTCGTCATCCACCGCCTCGAGGTGGCGCTGATGGAGCCCCGCTACGCGAGGGCGGAAGACCTGGTGCGCGAAGTTGCGCGCTGGCTGGAAGTCAACGGCGTCCCGGCCGAGGAGCGCGATTTCCTGCAGACCGCCTCCATGGCGGCCCGCGAGTTCGTGTCTGTGGTCAGCCCCGACGTCTTGCTGGAGGGTGCCGAGCGGCTGGCGGTGAACGGCGACGACCTGGTTGTGGTCTGGACGCCCGGCCACTCACCGGGACACTGCGCTTTCTACTGGCCGGCCCGCAAGCTGCTCTTTTCGGGAGATCATCTGCTGCTCAAGATCAGCCCCAACATCGGGCTCCATCCGCAGTCCAGCGCCGATCCGCTGGACGATTACCTGGCGTCACTGCGGCGGGTGGCGGCCCTGGCCATTGACGAAGTGCTGCCGGCTCACGGCCCCAGCTTTCGGGAGCCGCGCGAACGGGTCAGCCAGATCCTCCAGCACCACCAGGAGCGCCTGGCCGCCTTGCTGCGCCTGGCGGCCGCGCCGCAGACCGGGTGGGAGCTGGCTGCGGGACTCTTTCCCGGTCTGGCCCAGCGCGGTGTCTTCCATCAGCGCCTTGCGCTCCAGGAAACCCTGGCCCATTGCCAGTCGCTGGCCCAGGACGGCCGGCTGATCAAACGGATGAATGCGGACGACCGCGTTCAGTGGGCGGCCGCCTAGTTCCGGTAGCCGAATCCCCCTCCCCCTTGCGGAGAGGGTAGGGGTGGAGGTATTCCGTCTGGCTCCAGCGCGAGCCACCGGAGCGAACGCCTCACGGACCTCGCGCGCACCACCTCACTGTTGGCGGTGACCGATGCGGCGGGCTTCCACGCGGGTGACAAAGTCGATGACCAGGCGATTGACCTCCTCGGCCCGTTCAGACTGCAGTTGGTGGCCGGCGCCGTCCAGCACCACCAGGTCGGACCCAGCGATGCCGGCGTGGAGCTGTTCCGCCCGGTCGATCGGCACCATGCGGTCCTGCCGGCCGTGCAGGATGAGGACCGGAGCCCGGATCTCCCCGAGCCGGCGACAGGAGTCGTGGTGGCGGACCGCCTGGTCCTGGCGGTGGATCGCGTGCAACGGCATCTTGCCGAAGTGGGTTGCGTCCTCGGTCACCCAGTTGGGCTTCGCGAGCAGAAAGTCCACGCTATACAGGTTTGCCAGTCGCTTGTGCGGGCTGGCGCTGACCCGTTGGGCCTCCTGCGCCGACAGCGGAGTCAGGGTCGCCGGTGGACCGCAATGGGTCGCCCCCAGGATCAGGCTACGCACCGCCTCCGGGTGGGCCAGCGCCAGCGCCTGCAGGATCATGCCGCCCAGCGAGAGGCCGAACCAATGGGCCGAGGTCTCGCCGCTGGCCGCCAGCACCGCCAGCGCGTCTTCTGCCATCAGGCGGGTGGTGTAGGGCACATCCGGCTTGTCGGATTGACCGGCGCCGCGATTGTCAAAAGCGATGACGCGGAAAGGGCGGCTCAGCACCGGGACCTGTCGCCACCAGGCGCCGTCGATGGTCGACGTCTTGCCTCCCACCAGGACCAGCGGCACGCCCGCGCCGGCGCTGATGAAATGCAGCCGGGTGCCGTCGGCGGCGGTGACAAACACCACACTAGAATGCCGATATGGAGGAGGGCGCGGGCCACAGCAACCTGTCTGGGCCGGCCTGGCAGGCTCTGCAGAGCCTCGACCCCACTGCCGAGGACGAAGCGGCGCTCACCCTGGCAGCCTGCCTGGCCCTCGCGGAGCAGCGGTTCCTGCTCCTCTACCGGCAGGTCCTGACCCGCTTTGGAGAGCCCGACGGCCGCGAACTGGGCGCTGAGGCCGACATCCTGGCCGACGCCCATCACACGCTCAGCTTGCTGCAGGACTCGCTCCATGCGACCTCGCGCCGCATGCTGGACGTACTCGACCGTGTCAGCCGCGAGTTAGGCGAATAACAGGAGGCAAGATGGCTCAGCAGAGAACGACCACCATCACCGCGGAGGCGGCCGGCATCATCGCCCTGGGCGGCGATCTGCCGGTGCGGCGGATGGGGTTTGGGGCGATGCGGATCACCGGCGAGGGAATCTGGGGGGAGCCCGGCGATCCGGAGGAGTGCAAGCGGGTGCTTCGGCGGGCCATCCAGGTCGGGGTGAACTTCATCGATACCGCCGATTCGTACGGTCCGGAGGTCAGCGAGCGGCTGATCGCCGAGGCTCTCTATCCCTATCCCGAGGAGCTGGTGATCGGGACCAAGGGGGGACTCGTGAGACCAGGCCCGGGCCGCTGGGAGCCCGACGGCCGGCCGCAGTACCTACGGAAGGCGTGCGAGGGTAGCCTCCGGCGGCTGCGAGTCGACCAGATTGATCTCTACCAGTTTCATCGACCGGACCCGAAGGTTCCCTTCGAGGAGTCCGTGGGGACCCTGGTCGAGCTCAAGCGCGAGGGAAAGATCCGCCACATCGGACTCTCGAACGTCGATGTCGATCAGCTGGAACGGGCGCAGCGGATGACCCCGATTGTGTCGGTCCAGAACAAGTACAGCCTCACCGATCGCTCGTCGGAACCAGTGCTACAGGATTGTGAGGAACGGGGCCTGGTCTTCATCCCGTGGCGGCCGCTCGCCGATAGCAGCGAACGGCAGGGTGGGCCGCTGCATGAGATCGCGACCCGCTACCGCGCCACGCCATCGCAGGTGGCTCTCGCCTGGTTACTGGCGCACTCTACGGCAACGCTGCTCATCCCGGGGACGTCGAAGGTCGCGCACCTGGAGGAGAACGTCGTCGCCGCCAGCCTGAAGCTCATCCCAGCGGAGCTGGAGTCGCTCGACCACCTCTAACCGGCGAGTGGGGCTAAGCCCGGATCCGGGCTAAGGCCTCCGGGCGCGGATGTAGGCGCTGGCGATCTTTCCGTCGCCGGCGGGCAGCCCGGCTTCGCCGGGACCGAAGGTCTGTGTGATCTCGACCTCCAGGTCAACAAAACCGGCCGAGACCAGGGCCGACTCGTAAGCGGCCACCGGGATCGTCCCGGCCACGCAACCCGACCACGCATCCAGGGCGCCCTTCACTTCCGCCGGCAGCGGCTCCACCTCCACCATATCGGCGACTGCCAGCCGTCCACCCGGTCTGAGCACCCTGAAGGCTTCCCGGAGCACAGCGCTCTTGTCCGCGGCCAGGTTGATGACGCAGTTGGAAATCACGACGTCGGTGGAGGCATCTGGAAGCGGCACGGCTTCGATGGTGCCCTTCAGGAAGGTGGCGTTCTGGATGCCCGCCTTGGCCTTGTTGGCGTTGGCGAGGGCGAGCATCTCGTCGGTCATGTCGACCCCATAGGCGTGACCATCGGGCGCCACCCGGCGGGCCGACAGCAGGACGTCAAGGCCGGCCCCGCTGCCGAGGTCGAGCACGATCTCGCCGGGGTGGAGCTCCGCCAGGGCGGTGGGGTTGCCACAGCCCAGGCTGGCGCCGGTGGTCAGGCCCACCTCCGCCAGCTCTGAGGTGACGTAGTCCGCCTCGTGAATGGGTCCGGAGATGGCGTCGGTGCCCCCGCAGCACGCCGAATCGCAACACCTGCCGGTTTCCTGCATCTGGATCGCAGTCCTGGCGTATCGGCTGCGCACCGCGTCGCGGATCGAGTCCATGTCCGACCTCCTGAGTGGGAGTTCGCCGTCTCCATCGACAACGATCTATGCCATAGGCTATCGCATCGATAGACGTTTGTCAATGGGTATGCTACACTGAAATCGATGAAGGCCTTCGCGGTACCCGACCGGGCGAAGGGGGTCTGCTCCCCACCGCCCATGCCGCTCTCGCCAGGCCGGGTGGATCGCACGGTTGACGTGCTGAAGGCGCTGGCCGATCCCACCCGCTTGCAGATGATCGGGATGCTGAAACGCGCGCAGCAGCCCGTCTGCATCTGCGACTTTACGGCGGCATTCAATTTCTCGCAGCCCACCATCTCGCACCACATGAGCAAGTTGCGCGCCGCCGGCCTGGTGGAGGTGTCGCGCAAGGGCATCTGGTCCTACTACCGCCTTCGCCCCCAGCTCGAGCCCGCCACCCGAGCCCTGATGGACGTCGTCGGCTAGCGCCGAGCCGTGGCCCGGGTCCTCTTCGTCTGCCTGCACAATGCCGGCCGCTCGCAGATGAGCCAGGCACTGTTCGAGCGGGCCGCCCAGGGGCGGCACGAAGCCCGATCCGCGGGCACGCAACCCGGACCGCGGGTCCATCCGGCCGCGGTCGAGGCCATGCGGGAGGTCGGGATCGACCTTTCCGGACGCGTGCCGCGACCGTTGACCGATGACCTGGCGGAATGGGCTGACGTGGTGGTCACCATGGGCTGCGGTGACGAGTGCCCCTACCTCCCGGGGAAGCGGTACGTCGACTGGGATCTGCCGGATCCGGCGGGACGGCCGCTGGCAGAAGTACGGGCCACCCGTGACGACATCGGGCACCGCGTGACGGAGCTGGTCGGACAGCTGGACAGGCCGGCGGGCGCGTAGCCCGGGTCTAGAGGCCGCGCCGGTCCAGCCGGTCCCAGGGCGGGTGCTCGCTGCCCAGCTCGCGTTTGATCTCGGTGGCGCGGTCGACATTCTCCAGGCTGTCCTCCTCGCCTTCGGGAGGGCGCACCTGCCAGGGCGCCGGGTCATAGTGCGAGTGCTTGACGGCGGGTCGGAATCCCCAGGGCTTGGGTGGCATCACGCCCTGCTGCTGACGGAGCACCAGTGGGCCGCTATCCTCCGGCTCGGCGACAACAGCTGCCTGCTCGCCCACCCCACTCGAAATGCTGAGGAACGCCGCCACCAGAATGATCAAGACGACATACCCGCCAAACACGTAGACGGCGGCGTCGGTCAGAGACATCGGGGTCTCATTCTACGGCTGCCGCACCGGGGTCTCTAAACAAGCGAGCACTGGTGTAGAGCAGGAAGAGCGCGAACAGGAGGCGAAGCCCCTGGTCGGGCACCAGCAGGGCCAGCATGGCTCCGGCGAGGGCCCCGGCGACGCCGCCGATGGCGAGCCAGCCCGCCACGACCAGCCGGATGTTCCCCAGCCGGAAGTGGGTGACCGAGCCCGCGGCCGCGGTGGGAACGATGACGAACAGCGAGGTGCCCTGAGCCAGGTGTTGGGATAGCCCCAGGCTGAGCACCATCGCCGGGACCATGACGATGCCGCCGCCAATGCCGAGCAGCCCGCTGACGATGCCGGTCAGCAGGCCGATGGCGAGCCCGAGGACGACCAGCAGCGCCCCCGAGGGGCGGGAGCCCGGGTGGAAGCCGATGCCCTCGTGCAGCATGGTGGCACCAGCACTGACGAGCATGATGACCGCGACCACGAGCACCGCTATCGCGAACACGCGGCGCAGGGTCCGGTCCGAGAGCGTCCGGGTGAGCCTGGCGCCCAGCACGGCGCCGCCAATCGAGGCGACCGCCAGGATCACGCCCACCAGGGGATCGACGTCGTGGCTCTGGCCCAGCACCAGGGCGCCCACCAGGGCGATGGGGATGATCACCAGCAGTGAGGTGCCGACCGCCTCGTGCTGGCGCATCTTCAGCAGCTGCGTCATCCCGGGCACCATAATCAGGCCGCCCCCCACGCCCAGCAGCCCGGCTAGCAGACCGGTGGCCACCCCGACGGCGACCGTCACCGTCCGCCTGCGCACCGCCCCAGTGTAGGGTCAGCGCCGGACTTAGCCCGAATCCAGACTAAACTGAAAGCAAACCGTTCCATTGGAGGACGAGCTGGATGGCAACCGCTACCGCGACCTCGCTAACCGCGCTGGAGTCCATCCTCGGCGACGATGCCAAGGATCTCCTGCAGCACACCTCGAACACCATTCCCAAATCTCAACTGCATCTGCCCGGTCCGGACTTCGTGGAACGGATCTGGATCGGCAGCGATCGGCCCACCCGGGCCCTGCGCAGCCTGCAGTCGCTGTTCGACCACGGCCGATTGGGTGGCACCGGCTACCTGTCCATCCTGCCGGTGGACCAGGGGATCGAGCATACGGCCGGCGCCTCATTTGCGGCCAACCCCGCCTATTTCGACGGAGAGAAAATCGTGGAGCTGGCCATCGAAGGCGGCTGCAACGCGGTGGCCTCCACCTTCGGGGTGCTGGGCTCGGTGGCGCGCAAGTACGCGCACCGGATCCCCTTCATCTGCAAGCTCAACCACAACGAGCTGCTCACCTACCCCAACAAGTACGACCAGATCCTGTTCGGCACGGTCAAGGAGGCGTGGGAGCTGGGTGCGGTGGCCGTGGGGGCCACCATCTATTTCGGTTCAGACCAGGCCGACCGGCAACTGCAGGAGATCGCGGTGGCCTTTCATGAAGCTCATCAGCTGGGCATGGCCACGGTGCTCTGGTGCTATCTCCGCAATGCGGCGTTTGTGAAGGATGGCGTCGACTACCACCTTGCCGCCGACCTGACCGGCCAGGCGAACCACCTGGGAGTCAGCATCGAGGCCGACATCATCAAGCAGAAACTGCCGGAGACCAACCGGGGCTTTGAGGTCCTGAAATTCGGCAAGACCACCGCCAAGGTCTACGACAAGCTGACCACCAACCATCCTATCGACCTCACCCGCTACCAGGTCATCAACTGCTACCTGGGCCGCAGCGGCCTGATCAACTCGGGCGGCGCCTCGGTGGGGGACAACGATCTCAAGGAGGCGGTTAAGACCGCCGTCATCAACAAGCGGGCCGGCGGGATGGGCCTGATCACCGGGCGCAAGGCCTTCCAGCGACCGTTCAAAGACGGCGTGGCGTTGCTGAATGCGGTCCAGGACGTTTACCTGATGGACCAGGTAACCATCGCCTAAAGGTTCCCCTCTCCATTGGGAATGGTAGGGGAGGGTGGCGGCGGCCCAGCCCGAACAGCTGTTTCCGGCTTGACACGGCTCGGGGAGCCCGCTACAGTCGCCTAAAGCGCTTTAGTAAAGCGTTTTAGGACAAGAGGGGAAGAAGAGGGAAGGTGGTCCGGCCCGCGCCGACACCGCTGGAAGTTGCGGCCATCGTGGGGAACGGCCGGCTGCTGGCCGGATTCGACGGGGCCGGGTCGCTGCGCATGCTCACCGGTCCCCACCTGGACTATCCGCAGCACGTGCGGTCGAGCCGCATCGCGATCGGTACCCGGACGCTGGACTGGCTGGACGGACCCGGCTGGCGCCACGTGCAGACCTACGTGCCGGGCACCAACGTCCTGACCACCCGCTCGGAGCGAGCTGGAGGCCGCCTGCGGATCGAGCAGCGGGCCGCGGCCATCGGGGATGCCCTGGCCATTGCGGTCCGCATCGACGGGCCCGCCGCGGCCCGGCTCCGGTGGGAGCTGGCGCCACAGGTGGGAGGCCAGGTGCTGGCCAATGCCCTCATCTACCATCCCGACCGCGATGTGCTGTACGCCTACTTCCGCGAATACGCGCTGGCCATCGGGGCGAGCCCGCGGGCTTCGGAGGTCCGCGCCCAGGCGAAGGGTGCGGGTGGGGGTGGCGTGAGCCGTCCGGCCGGCTCCCGGCTGGCGGCGGTTGGCGAGGTCGCCGCGACGCTTGACGTCACGGCCCAGTCGGGGCGCCCTGTCCTGCTGCTTATCGCGCTGGGCTCGTCGCCGGAGGTGATCGATCGCCTGGTCGAGCTCCGCCGCCAGCTGGACGGCTCCGCCGGGTGGCCGTCGGAATTCGCGCCACCGCCGCTGAGCGGGGCAACCCGGGCGGCGGCGCTGGACGGCATCGCGGGCCTGGCCCGGGTTCGCGCCCCGGCCTCCGACGGCTACGCGCGCAGCATTCTGACGATCGCCCAACTGACTGACCGCAGCGGCGCCCTGATGGCGGCGCCGCCGGTGGACGCCCAGTACCGGGGCAGCGGCGGCTACGGGTATAGCTGGCCGCGCGATGGGGCGTTCATTGCCCACGCCCTCGATGTCGCGGGCGAACGGGGGGCCTCCCGTGCTTTCTACGAATGGATCCTGGCGCTGCAGCCGGATAGCGGCATCTGGGAGCAGCGCTATTTCGCCGACGGTGTCCGGGCGCCGTCGTGGGCGGTCCATCAGCTGGACGAAAGCGCCGCCGTTCTCTGGGGACTGGACCAGCATCTCCGCGTCGCGTGGGACGGCTCGCTGGCGGAGCGAGGCCTGCCGGCCGCGGTCCGCACGTTTCGCGCCGTCACCCAGCTGGCCGCCGAAACGGGCTGGCCGCCGGTGACGCAGAACCTGTGGGAGGACCAGGACGCCGCCCACCTCTACACGCTGGCGGCCCTGCTGGCGGCCGCCACCGCCTGGGCGGCACGTGCTCGCGACGCCCACGATCGCGAAGCCGGCTCGCTGCTGTCGCGATGCGAAGAACGGCTGCGCATGGCCCTGGACGCCTGGCCGGTCGACCCCCGGAGCGGGGCGCTGGCCCGGGCCCTGGTCCAGGATCACAGTGTCGAGCCGGTCCCGGACTTCACGCCGGATGCCAGCCTGCTGGGGCTAAGCGTGCCCTTCGGCGTACTGGCCGCTGACGACCCGCGCCTGATGGCCACCGTCCAGGCTATCGAGAAAGCCCTGGTCCTGCCCTCGGGCCGGGTGCGACGCTACCGCGGCGACACCTACCGCGGCGGCAACCCCTGGCCCCTGTTCAGCCTGTGGCTGGCCTGGCACTACCTGCGCACGGGCCGGACCCGCGACGCGCTTCCGCTCATCGATCGCGTCCTGCAGGATCGCACCGCGACCGGCCTGCTGGGGGAGCAAGTCGATGCCAGGACCGGTGCAGCCATCTGGGTGGTCCCGCTCGCCTGGGCGCACGCCTGGTTCCTCGAAGTCGTGCACGCGATGATCCCGCCGCCGGCTCAACATAGCCGGGACTACTTCTTCGACGACAACCCATCAGCCCAACGACTGCGGCGTGCCCGGGCTCTGTATGGCGGTCTGTTCCATTACGGGCTGCCAGTGCCGGCCGGCACGGCCGGGGCGGCACCAGAGCTGGAGGTGGAATCGCGGGCCGGAGTGGCGCTGAAGTCGGTCACCGCTGAGATTGCAGGCGGGGCTGCGCTGCCGCTGGTCAAGGCTGCCTCCAACGGCCACGGGGTGACGGTGTGGCGGGCCACCCTGCCCATCGCGGAGCCCGCCACGGTGGTCCGCTATCGCATCCGGGGCGATCGGCCGGATGGCCCGCCCCTCTACGCCACCGACGCCGATCCCCGCCTTGGGGGCCAGGAATTTGCTGTCGAGGTGGAACCGGCCGACCCGCCGGACTGGGCCAGCGACGCCCTTGCCTACCACGTCATGGTGGATCGGTTCGCCATGGCGGGTGGCCAGCCGTGGCCGCCGCTGGGCTCGGCCACGCAGCTCTACGGTGGCACCCTGGATGGCATTCGGGACCACCTCGACCACATCGCAGCCCTGGGCGTGAACGTGCTGTGGCTCAGCCCGGTGCTGCGCAGCCCGAGCCATCACGGCTACGACCAGGCCGACCATTTCGCGGTCGAGCCTCGCTACGGCGGCGACGCCGCCCTTCATCGCCTGGTGGAGGAGGTGCATGCCCGGGGTGTGCGCGTGATCCTCGACTTTGTGCCCAACCACACCGGGCGAACCCACCCGCTGTTTGTCAAGGCCGTGCAGGAGGACGCCGGGCCGGCCAGCTTCTACCGGTTCTGGCAGTGGCCGCACTATTACCGGTCGTTTTTCGATCACATCGTTCTCCCCGAGCTCGACACCAGCCAGGACACGGTGCAGGAGTACCTGGTGGGGGTGGCGCGGCATTGGGTGACCGAATTCGGCGTCGATGGCTTCCGGCTGGACCACGTCCCCGGAGTCGATCCCGCCTTCTGGGTCCGGTTGCGCCGTGAGTTGCGAAAGGTCCGCCCCGATGCCTTCCTCCTCGGTGAGGTGGCGGGAGAAGACGCCGACGTCGCCCCGTACCGCGGCCGGCTGGACGGGGTCGTCGACTTCGGGCTGGCTGGTCTGCTGCGCCGCACCTTTGCCGACGGGACCATCCGACTAAAAGAATTCGATCGAGCCCTGCAGCGTCACGAGCAGTCGCTGGCGGGCCTGGTGCGGGGGACGATCCTCGACAACCACGACATGAACCGGTTCCTGTGGTTGGCTGGCGGCGACAAGGCAAAACTCCGGCTGGCAGCGCTGGCCCTGCTCACCCTGCCCGGCCTCCCCATCCTGTACTACGGCACCGAAGTCGGCCTCTCCCAGCGCCAGGATGGCGCCGGGGAGAATGCCGAAGCGCGACTGCCCATGCCCTGGGGAACTGATCAGGACGCGGAGCTGCTTGTCTACTTCCAGCGACTGGGCCAGCTTCGGCGGGAATCGGTCGCACTCCGCCGCGGGACCCGGCAGGCCCTCCTCGCCGACGATGCGGTGTACGCGTACCGGCGCACCGCGGGCGACGAATCGATCATCGTCGTGCTCAACCGCAGTGATCGCCCGCAGCGCCGGCGGCTGGAGGCCGGCGCCGGGCAATGGATCGATCGGATGGACGCGGCCACGGTGGGCCGGGATGGTTCGGACCTGGAAGTGCTGATACCGCCCCAGGCCGGAGCCATCCTCGGCGACGCCACGGCGGGGAGGTGATGGGGGTAAGGCTTCGGGAGCGCTAACGAGACACCGACAGAACGGAATTCACAAAAGCGAGGGAAGGCTTATGTTCGACGCAGTGCGAAAGCGAACGGTCGGCGTGCTGGCCCTGGGCGCCGCGGTCAGCATGGCGCTGGCGGCGTGCGGGGGAACCACCGGCACGACCCAGCCGTCCGCCAGTATCAATCGAACCGGCACGATCACGATCTGGCATGGGTGGGAGGGGAGTTACCTCGACACCAAGAAAGCGATCTTCGACGCCTACATGGCGAAATACCCCGGCGTAACAATCCAGCTGGTCCACAAGCCGACCCTTGACACGGCGGTCACCGCGGCCGTTCCGGCCGGCCAGGGTCCCGATATCATCGCCTGGGTTGATGACTGGGTCGGCAAGATGGCCAAGCTCGAGATCATTAAGCCGCTCGACGACCAGGTCTCGAAGGACTTTCTGACTTCGACCTATAGCAAGCCAGCAGTCGAGGCGGTCACCTTCGACAACAAGATTTACGGACTGCCCGAGACGGTGGAGGCCATTTCGCTCATCTACAACAAGAAGCTCATCCAGCAAAGCGATATCCCAAAGACCACCACTGACCTCCTGACCTTCGCCAAGACGTACCAGCAGAGCCACCCGGGCCAGTACGGCATCGTGTGGAACGCCTTCAACGACGCCTACTTCCAGGCTCCCTGGGTGTACGGGTTTGGGGGCTTCTACGTGAAGGCCGACGGGACCGTCGGCCTGAAAGAGCAGGGGACCAAGGATGCTGTCAAGTACATCGACAGCTTCAAGTCGGTGTTCCCGGGGAAGCCCGATTATGGGACGGCCGATCAGCTGTTCAAGGATGGCAAGGCGGCCATGATTATCAACGGCCCCTGGTCCGTGTCCGATTATGGAAAGGCTGGGGTCGATTATGGCATCACGACGCTGCCCACCATTTCCAGTACCGGCAAGCCGGCGTCGCCGTTCGTGGGGGTGAAGACCATGATGGTCTCGGCCAACGCCAAGAACGTGCCCCTGGCCGTCGACATCTTGAAGTGGTTCAGCAACAAGGACAATCAGATCAAGGAAGCCCTGGACAACAAGGAAATTCCTTCCAACCTGGCTGCCCTCGCTGATCCTCAAGTCAAGGCGATCCCGCAAGTGGCCGCCTTTGGCGCCCAGGTCGCCAACGGGGTGCCCCTGCCGAATACGCCATACATGACCGCCCTCTGGGATCCCGTCTCGAAGGGCCTCGAGGCCGCATGGACAGGGAAGGAAAGCGCCGACCAGGCCATGGACGACGCGCAAACGGCCGCGGAAAAGAACGTGGCACAACTGAAGTAGGAGAAGCAGTGTCCCGGAGGCCGGCTGGGCCGCCCTCCGGGACACCCCGCTATGAATAGAGTCCCTGCGCGAACCATCCTGGCGTACTTCGCTCCCATGCTGGTCGGCATCACCCTGATCAGCCTCTTCCCGATCGTCTACAACGTCTACGTCTCGCTCACGAATCGCAGCCTCTTCCACTTCCGGCATTTCCAGTTCATCGGGCTGGCCAATTACGCCACCCTCTTCAGCTCGCTGAACGGCGACTTCTTCATCGTCCTGTTCAAGTCATTCCTGTTCGTCGGCATCTGTATCCCGCTCTTCTTGTTGTTCGGGATGCTGACCGCGCTGGCCGTGAACCACCCGCTCACCCGCTGGAAGGCGTTCTGGCGCGTCTCCCTGATCGTGCCCTGGGCGGTCCCGAGCTATATCACCGCCTTCATCTGGAAGTTCTTCTTCAACGAGCAGTTCGGCACGCTGAACCAGCTGGTGCGGGTCGTCTTTGGCCCGAAGGCGGGACTCCCGTGGTTGAGCGATCCGACCTGGGCGTTTGGCTCCATTGTGATCGCCAACACCTGGATGTCCTACCCGTTTTTTATGGTCGTATTCCTTGGTGCGCTGCAGAGCATTCCCCTCGAGCTGCTAGAGGCGGCCGCGATCGACGGGGCCAATGCCTGGCAGCGGTTCTGGCGGGTGACACTTCCGCTCCTCCGGCCGGCCATCCTGCCGGCAGCGGTCTTGAGTGCGATCCTGACCTTCCAGGTCCTGAACACTGGCTACCTGATCACCCAGGGCGGGCCGTTCACCAGCGCGCTGAAGCCCGGCGCCACCGAATTCGTCATGATCTACGCCTTCCGGCAGGCGTTCCAGCTCTTTCGGTTCGGATACATCGCGGCCTTCGCTGTAGTTATGTTTGCTCTCCTTTTCGCTGTGACCATGTTCAGTCTGCGGTTTACCCGCCTCGTGGAAGAGGAAGCCCGATGAGGCAAGGGCGGTTGGCGACCAGCCTGTTCATTCACGCCTTCCTGGTGGCGATGCTGGTCATCGCCGTGTTCCCGGTCTTTTTCGTGCTCCAGGCCGCGGTCCGGCCGGGGCAGTCGCTGTACACGCTGACCCTGAGCCTCTGGCCAGACCACCCCACCCTCGACAACTTTCACTACATCCTGACCCAGATCCCGTTCCCGACCTGGCTGGGCAACAGCCTGATCGTCTGCACTGCCACCATGTTCGCCGGGCTGGTTGGCTCCGCCACCGGGGCGTACGCCCTGTCGCGGTTCAGGTTCGCCGGCAAGCGGATGACCCTGATCCTCCTGCTGGCCATCCAGTCGTTCCCCACGGTGCTGGCACTGATCCCGATCTACATCATCCTGCGGCTCGTCCACCTGGTTGGCACGCCGCTCGGGCTGATCCTGGCGTACGTCTCGGTGGCGCTGGTGTTTGCCGCCTGGAACCTGAAGGGGTATTTCGACACCATCCCGCACGAGATCGATGAGGCCGCGTTGATGGACGGCTGCACGCCGACCCAGGCTTTCCTTCGGGTGACGCTGCCCCTGGCGGTGCCGGCGCTGGCAGTCACCGCACTGCTGATGTTTATTACAGGCTGGAACGAGTGGGTGATGGCCCAGACGCTGCTATCCGATGAGAACACCTACACGGTCCCGGTCGGTCTGTGGGGCCTGCAGAACGACTACCGGATCCCGTGGGGCTACTTCGCCTCGGCCGCCCTGATCGTCTCCGTCCCGATCATGACCCTGTTCCTCTTGCTCCAACGCTACTTCCGATCTGGGCTCACGGTCGGCGGGGTCAAGGGATGAGCCGGGTCACCATCCAGGATGTGGCGAAGGCCGCCCGGGTCTCCGCTACGACGGTCTCGTTTGCCTTCAACCAGCCGGAGCAGCTGAGCGTGGCGACCCGCACGCGGGTCCTCTCCACGGCTCGCCGGCTGGGGTACGCCCCCCACCCCTCCGCCCGCTCGCTCTCGACCAAGCGCCATGGCTCGATCGGGCTGCTCACCCCCCAGCCCCTGGAGGTCGTGTTTGCGAATCCGTTTGTATCCGAACTGCTGCAGGGCATCGGTGCGGTGTGCGCCCAGCACGACATGACCCTGCTGCTGGTTCCGCCCCTGAACGGATCCCTGGAGAGCGCTGTGGGACGGGCTCCGGTCGACGGGGTGATCAGTCTCGGCCTCAACGCCGGCGACCCCGCGCTGGAGACGCTTGCCCGGTTCGGCCTTCCTTGGATCCTGATCGACGCCGAGGCGCCCTCGGGGGTGGCGACCGTGAACGTCGATGACTTTGGCGGCGCCGCGCTGGCCGCTCGTCATGTCCTAGAGCTCGGCCATCGACGGATCGCCGTCATCGGACTGGGCAGGACCAGCCCCCAGCGGGCGCAGCTCGGCATCGGTGCCCGGCGGCTGGCCGGTTACCGGGGGGCCATCGACGCGGCCGGGGTGCCGGCTCCCACGGTCGACCCGGGCGGGGTGACCTTCGCGGCGGGCATCCAGGCGTTTCGAAATCTCTGGCGGGCGCGCCGCAAGCCCACCGCGGTCCTGGCCATGAGCGACATGGCGGCGCTGGGGCTGATGGCGGCGGCCCGTGACGCTGGAGTCCGCATCCCGGAGGACCTCTCGGTGGTGGGGTTCGATGACCTGCCGATGGCAGCCTGGGCCCATCCCGGATTGACTACGGTGCGCCAACCGATCGCAGAAAAAGGCCGGCAGGCTGCCCGGCTGCTGATCGAAAGCCTCGCCGGCAAGGCGGTCCATTCCCCCAAGCCGTTGCGGACCGAACTAATCCTGCGAGGATCGACAGGACGACAAACGTAAGACCGGTGGCTTGATGCGCCGGCGTCGATACCCGCTCGGGCTGCTACGCACAGGCGCGCTGGCGGGGCTGGGGGTCGTCAGCCTGGCGCTGACGGCACCCCTGTCCCCGTCGCCCGGCACGACCGCCCCCGGCCATTCGGTCGCGGCGGACGTCTGGACGACCGGCGACAAAGTCGCCGTCGGTACGGCAGTGGAGAGTCCGGCGTCACCCCTCTGGTTCACGGCGGTCCGGGGTGGCCTGGCTGACCTCCTCTATCCCCGAGTCGACCAGGACAACCTGCGCCAGTTCGGATACCTGGTCACCGACGGGTCCAGTTTCCTCTTCGACAGCATGCGCGATGGCCTCGCGGTCAGCCGGGTCATCGACGACCGAGCCTTGCTGTATCAGACCACCGTGACCGATCCGGTCCATGGATTTGTGCTGGTCTCCGAATTTGTCGTCGACCCGGCGCGGCCGGTGGTGCTCATGCAGACCCAGTACATCGGGCCCCGCAGTTTTCACGTTTACGCGTACCTGGTGCCGCATCTCCTCGATGGCGGACGGGGGCAAACCGGCTGGTTCGCGCCGAACCGCGCCTACGTATCCAGGCTCGACCGCTGGCTGGCCGTCGGAAGCACGGCCACGATGGCCCGACACACGGCCGGCTACCTGCGCGTCAACGACGGGTTCGAGGAGCTGCGCCACTTCGACCTCGTGCACCGGGATGACCGCGCCGGTCCCGGCCATATCACGCTGACCTGGGAGGTGCCGAATGCCAGTGAGTGGACGGTGGCGTTAGGGATGGGCAGCAGCCAGGCGCAGGCCGACGGCAGCGTCACGGACAGCCTGAAGGCCGGCTTCGCAGCGGTGGGCGCCGCCTATCGGGACGGCTGGCTGCGCTATGCCGCCCGCCTCGACTCGCTTGGCGGCCGGGCCACTGCCCTCTACTACCACAGCGCCGAGATCATCAAAGCCGCCGAGGACCGGCAGCAACCGGGCGCGATCGTGGCCTCGCTCGCGCTTCCCTGGGGGAACGCCACTCTGGACTCGCCGGTGGATGTCGGCTACCGCAAGGTCTGGCCGCGCGACCTCTACCACGCGGCCAGCGGTCTGCTGGCGGCCGGCGACCAGCGGACCGCCATGGATGTGGTCCACTTCATGCGAAGCCAGCAGCTGGCGGACGGCAGCCTGCCCCAGAACACGGACCTGGACGGCCGCCGGCAGTGGACGGGCGATCAGCTCGACGAAACCGCCGATGCCATCCTGCTGGCCGTGCGCCTGGCCCCGCGGATCGCCTCGGGGAGCGGGCCGGACATCGCGGCTGCCGCGGAGTACCTGCTGCGCCGCGGCCCCTCCACCGAGCAGGAGCGCTGGGAGGAGAACAGCGGGTACTCGCCGGCCACCATGGCGGCCGAGATCGCCGCCCTGCGGGCGGCCGCGCAATGGGCTCGAGCCGGGCAGCAGACTGCCCAGGCGACGCGCTGGCAGGCGGTGGCCGATCAGTGGGATGCACAAGTGGAGGCCCTCACCTACGTGACCAGCGGTCCCCTGGGCAGCGGCTATTACCTGCGGATCAGCGCCGATGGCCACCCCACGGCGGATGAGCCGCTCACCATCGCCAATGGGGGCGGCACCTTCGATCAGCGGCTGATCGTCGATCCCAGCTTCCTGGAGCTGGTTCGGCTGGGCATCCGGCCGCCGGCAGACCCGCGGATCCGGAGCACGCTGGCGGTGCTGGATGCGGTTGACCGGGGCGACAGCCGCAGCGGGTCGGGGTGGTATCGGTACCCCCACGATGGCTACGGCGAGAGCACACTGGGCGGACCGCCCGACGGGCATGGGCACCTGTGGCCGCTGCTTTCAGGCGAGCGAGGGGTGTATGCCGTGCTGGCCGGTGACGACGTGGCGCCCTTGGTGCGGGAGCTCGAGGCCTGGGCGGGACCGGAACAGCTGCTCTCCGAGCAGGTCTGGGAGGGGACCGGAGCCCCGACCGGCTCGGCCCGGCCCCTGGTCTGGGCCCACGCCGAATACATCGTCCTGTTGCGGGCGACCCTGACCGGTCGCGTCGACGACCAGCCGGGGTAAGCCCGAATCCACCGAAACGAACTCGCATCCTGGGCGCGGACGCGGCCTGAGCCCGAGGCCGCCGGCACAAACTCGCATCTTGGGCGCGGATGCGGCCTGAGCCCGAGGCCGCCGGCACAAACTCGCATCTTGGGCGCGGATGCGGCCGATCCGGGCGTCGTCTCCTGCGCGCGCTCGGTCACGCATCAACGGATGCGCTCCCTCGCGTGCTCGTCGCCTCCTGCGGCTCGGCACGCCCCGCATCCCAATCTGCTTCGTTCGTCCGGCGGCCCCGGGCTCCGGGCGTCGGCTCCTGCGCGCGCTCGGTCACGCATCGACGGATGCGCTCCCTCGCGTGCACGTCGCCTCCTGCGGCTCGGCACGCCCCGCATCCCAATCTGCTTCGTTCGTCCGGCGGCCCCGGGCTCCGGGCGTCGGCTCCTGCGCGCGCTCAGTCACGCATCGACGGATGCGCTCCCTCGCGTGCTCGTCGCCTCCTGCGGCTCGGCACGCCCCGCATCCCAATCTGCTTCGTTCGTCCGGCGGCCCCGGGCTCCGGGCGTCGTCTCCTCCGCGCGCTCAGTCACGCATTGACGGATGCGCTCCTTCACGTGCTCGTCGCCTCCTGCGGCTCGGCACGCCCCGCATCCCAATCTGCTTCGTTCGTCCGGCGGCCCCGGGCTCCGGGCGTCGGCTCCTCCGCGCGCTTAGTCACGCATCGACGGATGCGCTCCTTCACGTGCTCGTCGCCCCCTTCGGCTCGGCACGCCCCGCATCCCAATCTGCTTCGTCCGCTCGGTGGATCCGGACTATAAACTCGGCTCATGCCGCGACTCCGGGCCACCGACTCCGGGCAGGTCTACAACGTCGATATCCCGGAGCTAAGGGTCACCCGAGATACGGATGGGATCTATGTGCTGCATGGGCGCGGCCACTTCATGACCTTTCAGACGCGGGAGGAGGCCTTCGAACACAAGCGCGAAATCGAGGCGGCCACCGGCGGCGGCAGCAACTGGATCAAAAAGTAATCCGCATTGCGGCCCTCTTCTCCGGCGGCAAGCTATCGCGCTGCCGAAGCGATCCGCCAGTGCGCCGCGATCCGATCCGCGGACAGGGCGGTCGGGTAGATCGCGACCTCGTCGATGAGCGCGTTGGTGAAATGCCCGTCTGGCCGGCGGCCTATGGTCAAGGGATCATTGGTCTGTTTGGGGACGGCGGTGACGCTGA
>VBID01000231.1 GCA_005880615.1 Chloroflexota bacterium | reverse complement strand
TCATCGTCCCGCGCTTCGCATCGCTGCTCGGAGACTTGGGACAATCGCTCCCGACGGCCACGCGCCTGCTGCTTGTCATCTCAGATGGCGTACGTCGTTTCGGCGTGATTCTGATCTTGCTGGTTGTGGCTGGTGTTGCCGCCGCCGTAAAGCTCACGGCCGACCGACAGGCCGCATGGCACGGTTGCCTGTTGCGGCTGCCACTCATCGGTCCAATTCGCCACGCGTTTGCCGGTGCACGTTCCGCTCGCACACTCGGCGCGCTGCTGTCGACCGGGACTCCAGCGCTCGCGGCGCTCGACATTGCACGCGATGCCGCGGGCGATGCGGCGATCGCCATGCGGCTGCTCGATGCGAAGGGTCGAGTCGCGGAAGGAGCCGCGCTTTCCGCGGCGCTGGGCGCGACGCAAGCCCTGCGGCTGGCAGCGCAGCAGCTCGCGGTCATCGGTGATCAGTCTGGACGCCTTCCACGCCTTCTTGCCAAAGCGGCCGATCTCGAGGACGCGGAAGCCGAGCGACGACTCAAGACACTCGTTGCTGTTCTCGAGCCCGCGCTGATCCTCGTCTTTGCCGGCGTCGTTGCCTTCGTCGCGGCGGCGCTGCTCCAGGCAGTCTACTCGCTGAGGCCAGGATGAGATCCGGCTTTACGTTGCTCGAGATGATTGTCGTGCTGGCACTCTTTGGCTTGGTCCTCTCGCTGAGCGCCCTCGCAATCACGTCGCTGGCGCCCGATAAGGACGAGCAGCGGCACTCGGCGCGTGTGGCTCGCGCCGACGCAATTCGGTTTGGATCGCCACGCGTGGCGGACAGCGTCCTGTTCCTTCCAGATGGACGTGCCGTCGGCGCTGGTGTGGATCCGCTCACTGGGGCTGCACGTGCGCGCTGAGCGGGGTGTCGTCCTCGTCGAAGTGCTCGTAGCGGTCTTGATTCTGGGCATTGCTGGCCTCGCGCTCATGGAGCTGTGTGGCGGGGGGCTGCGCGCCACCATCGCAGCGGAGGCTCGCGAGCACGAGCAGGCGGACGCCGAGCGACTCCTCAGTGCATACACGCTGCTCAAGCGTACCGAACTCGACCAGCGCCTCGGCGATCGTCGTGTCGGCCCGTATGTCGTCAATGTTCAACGGCCTGAGCGCGAGCTCTATCGCATTGCGGTCGCCGACCTCGTGACCGTCGTCCAGCGCGACGAACCCTCCAATGCGCCGTAACGGTTTCACGCTGATCGAGATGATGGTTGCGCTGACCGTCGCAGCAATGGTGGCGTTGCTCGCGCATCGGATGTTTTCGGAGGTCCTGGATGCCTCGCGACGTGCTGCAGACGCGCAGGACGCGCTTGCACGAGACATGAACGCGCGGCGGTGGTTGATGGAGGCATTTGGGTCGCTCGATATCAGCGCCACCTCCGGGGGATTCGTGGGGCGGGCGCACGCGATCGATTTTGCTACGTGGGAGCGAACGGTAAATGGGACCTTGGCGGTCAATCGCGTCATGCTCGCTCTGGTCGCCGACTCACTAATCTTGGCTGGCGCGAGGCGCATTCCGCTCGCGACGCCCGTTCGATCACTGGATCTCGATTACCTCCTGGAGCCGGGCGCGAACAGTGTCTGGGTCCACGAGTGGATCTCGCCGGTCTCCGCACCGCTCGCCGTGCGCCTGCGCCTGAACCGTGGCTCGGTGGTGGACACCCTGTTGCTGCTCATCGGTCCACGTGGATAACAGAAGACGCGGGTTTGCGCTCCTGACCGTCCTGTGGGTGATCACCGCGGTGTCCGCGGTCGTCGGTCTCGGGTTGTCGCTGACTCGGCTAGGTCTTCAAACCAGCATCAATCGCATCGTGCTCACGCGGGGACGTTGGGCGGCCGAAGCGTGTCTCGCGATCACTGAAGGTCGATGGAGGCAGCATCGCTTGGCGGACACGGGGACGATCAACCTGGGTGGCCGGACACGCTGTTCTTGGCGCGTGGACGACCCCGGCGCGCGAATCAACCACAGCCCCGAAGAAGGCCCCGGAACGGTCAATCTAAACGCGGCTCCTGCGACGGTTCTCCTGAGTCTCCCCGGCATCGGGCAAGAAGCGGTCGAGCGAATCTTGGATCGTCGCTCGTTTGTCACCTTCGCACCGAATCGTCTCCTCGTTACCGCGACTGGCTGGGTGGATGGCCAGGCGCCCCGGACAACGATCGAACTCATGACCGTCCCATTGCCCGAACGCCTGGCCGCAATTCGGCGGAGGATGTGGTGAAGAGGCGACTCGCCATCAGCGTTGGGGCCGGAGTCGTGCGCGCGATTCTGGTTGAAGATTCGCGCGTCGCATGGGCTGGAAGTGCAGACTGGTCGGACCGTCCCGAGCTCATTGATTCCATCGGTCGTTTGGCCAGCGAGTCAGGGAAGATGGTGCGGCGCGCGTGCATCGTTCTCGAACGGGACGTCGTCCAGCTTCGCACACTCGCGCCGGCGCCTCCTCTGCAGCCGGCGGCCGCGCAGCGCTATGTGGCGCTCGAGGCCGAGCGCTTGTTTCGTAGGAACGGCGACTCGCTTGTCACCGATGCAAAACTCGTCTCAATCGACAAACAGAATCGCGCGCTATTCGCTGCCGCGGCTCCCGAGCAGATGCTCGAAGCGGTTCTTACCGGCTGCGACGAGGCGGGAATCGCGGTCGATACGATCGGTCCCGCCGCTGAAGTTGTTGGGCACGCGGCATTAGACGCGAAGCCGGCATTGGATCTCGCGTTTCCCAATGGCGGGACGTCAGAACTTGTAAGTATCGGGATTGGTGGCGCGTGGCGCAGCCGCCTGGTGCAGGGAACCCACGAGCCCCGCGCCACGCTGCATCCGGCGCTGGAAGCGCTCGGTGCCGACGCTATGCACTTCGCGTCTGCATTTGGCGCCGCGCTGAAGGCGCCAAGTATGCAGCTACTGCCGGCGGGTACACGGGCGGCCCGTGAGCTTAAAGCTCGATATTCCGCTCTGCGACTCGGGTTGTTCGCGATATCCGTGTGGGTCATTGCCGTGGTCGTCTATACCGCTCGGCTCACGATCGCTGGGAGATCGGCGCGCCGAGAGCTGGCGGTGAGCGCGGCCACGGTCGACAGTGCGCTGACGGAGCGCCGCGAGCTCGACGCGGCACGGCGCACGTTGGCCGAGTTCGCGTCGATCGAGCGTGCGCGGTCACGTCAGCTCACGACGATCGCCCAAGTCACGCACGCGCTCGATGACTCCACGTTCTT
>VBID01000041.1 GCA_005880615.1 Chloroflexota bacterium | reverse complement strand
CCTCAAGCGCGCGCCGGCACCAGGTGCCATGGGTGTAGCGCTCGCCCCAGTAGCTGTCCCAGGTATCGGTGTGGGAATCGAAGTCGATCAGACCCAGGGGGCCAAATTGTTTGGCGGCCGCGCGCAATTCGCCCAGGGTGATGGAGTGGTCCCCGCCCAGGACCAGCGGCACCACGCCCGCCTTAAAGACCGGCGCCAGTCCCTGCTCGATGACCTGGTAGGTCGCCTGGACGTTGCCAGGGATGACGGCCAGGTCGCCCCGATCGACCGCCGAGACGTAGTCGAAGATCTCGATGGCCTGCTCCACGTGGTAGGGGCGCAGCAGCCGGGACGCTTCGCGGATGGCCGCCGGCGCGAAGCGGCCGCCCACGCGGTAGGTGACCCCGGTGTCAAAGGGGATCCCGAGCACGGCGGCGTTGACACCCTCCAGGTGGGCGACATGAGGCAGGCGCATGAAGGTCCCGATCCCCGTGAAGCGGGGGGACTGCATGGCATCGAGAGGTCGGTACCCGCGCTCAGGCACGGGCCAGCTCCGACTCCACCGCCTTGAGGCTTTCCTCGTGGATGATTCCCACCACCTGGTTGCGCAGCTGGGCAAAGTGGGGGCCGCCGACCATGTCGAACGTCCGCGGGCGCGGCAGATCGACGCGCAACGTGGTCCGAATGCGGCCCGGCCGGTTGGTCATCACGTAGATCACGTCCCCCAGGAAGATGGCTTCGTCGATGTCATGGGTGACGAACAGCACCGTCTTGCGGAATCGCTGCCAGAGGTCGGTCAGCATCTCCTGCATGATCTGGCGGGTCTGGGCGTCCAGGGCGCCGAACGGCTCGTCCATCAGGAGCACCTGGGGATCGTTGGCCAGCGCTCGGGCGATGGCCGCCCGCTGCTTCATGCCACCGGAGAGGGCCTTGGGATAGGCCTCGGCGAACCCGTCCAGCTTCATCAGATGGATCAGCTCGCCAGAGCGCAGCTGGCGCTCCGTCCGCGGCGTTCGCTTGATCTCCATCCCGAACTCGATGTTCCGCCGCACCGACAGCCAGGGGTAGAGCGAGTAGGACTGGAAGACCATGCCACGGTCGGCACCCGGCGCGGTCGCCGGCTTGCCGTCCACCAGCACCTCGCCTTCGCTGGGGGTCACCAGCCCGGCGGCCACCATCAGCAGGGTCGACTTCCCACAGCCCGATGGCCCCACGATGCAGGCGAACTGGCCGTCGGGCACGGTCAGCGAGATCCGGTCTAAGGCCCGCACCTGGGCCTTGTGGGTGACGTACTGCATGGCCACGTCGATCAGCCGGATTTCGCTCATCGGTGCACCTTTTCCACGTAGGGGAAGGCCGCTCGATGGATGGCGGCGATCGCGTAATCGGTGATCAGGCCGAGGAGTCCGATGGTGATGATGGCGGCGATGATCCGGTCAGACCGGAGGAAGCGTTCCGAGATGAGGATGAAGCTGCCGATCCCCCGCTCGGCGGCCACGATCTCGGCCACGATGAGGTAGGTCCAGGCCCATCCCATGGTGATCCGCAGGGCATCCACCACCTCGGGGAAGGTGGCGGGCAAGAACACCTTGTAGAAGACCGTCCAGCGTGAGGCGCCGAGGGTGTAGGCCACGTTGAGCATCTCGTCCGGGACCCGATGGGCGATGTCCATCACCATCAGCACCAGCTGGAAGAAGACGCCGATCCAGATGATCATCAGCTTCTCGTTCTCGCCCAGGCCGATCAAGAGCAGGAGCAGGGGGATGAAGGCGGAGGCCGGCATGTAGCGGATGAAGTTGATGGGGGGCTGGAAAAAGGCTCGCACCACCTCGAACGACCCCATCAGCAGGCCGAGGGGCACCGCCATGACGGCCGCGATCAGGAAGCCGGCGATGATCCGGAAGGCGCTCCAGGCGACGTCGTCCAGGAAATGCCGGTGCTGGATGGCGTCGACCCAGGCCCTCCAGACCTGCACCGGACTGGGCACGAAGAGCGGGTTGCTGATGATCACCGAGGCAACCTGCCACGCCGCGAGGATGACGACGAAGCTGCCGATGCCGAGGGTAAGCCGCGCCCGGCCAGGGATTGCCTGCTTGGGCGTCAGGTAGATGCGCAGCAGGCCGCGGCGCCGGCGCTGCTGGGGGGCAGACACCGCCGGCGCCGCCTGGGCCGCGGGGACCCGCTGGCTCACGATGTACTTACAGGCTGTTGATGAAGCTGGGATCGACCGCGTCGCTCGGATTCACGGTGGTATCGACCTTGCCCTGGGTCTTCCAGAAGTCGGCCGCCGCCTTCACGTTGTCGAAGATCTTTCCATGGCTGCTGGTGGTGCCCATGATCTGTTTTCCGGTGTTGAGGTCGTAGAGCGTCATGGTGTCCAGGTCAGCCTTGACATCATCCGACGACTCACCGACCGCGTCACCGATGATCTTGAGGGCGTCGGCCTGGTTCTGCTGCATCCAGGTGAAGGCCTCGTAGTACGCCTTCATAAAGTCCTTGACCGTATCCGGGTACTTCTGGACGAAATCCTTGCGGAAGGCGAAGCTGTCCATGATCAGGTCGGGGTACTCCTTGGATGAGACCAGGACGCGACCATCCGCCCGCGCCTTGGTGGCCTTGGTCAGCCAGGGCTCCCAGGTCACGGCGACGTCGACTTTGCCCGCCACAAAGGAGGCGCCCGCCTCGCCCGACTTCATGTTCTGTTCCTTAACATCCGCCAGGGACAGACCATTCTTCAGCAGCACCTGCGCCAGGAACCACTCCGAGACCGATCCCTGGTTGACCGCGATGGTCCTGCCCTTCAGGTCGGCGACGGTCTGGATGGTGTTCTTGGCCAGGATGCCATCGCCGCCCACCGACGCGTCGATGGGAAACACCTCGACCGCCTGCACGCCGTTCGACTGCTGGCGGGCGAACGCGTCAACGGTGGAGGCCATGCCTTCCAGGCGTCCGGCGGCCAGGGCGATAAACCGGTCGTTGGGGTCCTCGACGTCCTTGAAGCTGACGTCCAGGCCGTGATTCTTCCAGATGCCTTTGGAGTTGGCGAGGTAGATCAGGGCGTACCCGGTCCAGGTCGAGGAGGCGATGTGAATGGTTCCCGAGTACTTCGTGCTGGTCGTCGGGGTTGATGATCCACAGGCGGATAGGACCAGGGCCGCCAGGATGAATAGCGGAAGAAGCGACCGCTTACCGAACATGGAATCCCCTCCCAGGGCAGACTCGGCGCCAGCGACGGAGCGGCCTCGGCGGCGCCGGAGCCGGGCCGCGAGCCCATATCGTACACGCTGCCGCGGGCACCCATGCACGTGGAGCCCAATGACAGGGCGAGGTGAATTTCGATTGACCGCCACCCTGCCGCACCCCGGGAACGGGGGAGGGAGACCGGGAGAGCGAGGTTAGCCGAGACCTCCTCCCCGCCCCTGCCCACGCGGGAAATCCCGCGACCCTGACAACAGTGACTCCCCGCAAGGGGGAGGGAGACCTTGCCTGAGAGAGCCTTTCCAGGCGCCACCCCCACGGGGAGGGACAATAGCAATATGGCACGGGCTACGGGCCAGAGGTTGCGAGTCGTCCGGGCGAGTGACCGGCGGCCAGACACGGCCAGTGGCGCCATGGTGCGGGAAGCCGCCATCTCGCAGGGATTGGTGGGGGCCGAGCAGCTCTGGGTCGGCTATGTCGAGCTACCGCCCGGGATGAAATCGGCGGCGCACCACCACGGCGACTGCGAGAGCGCGATCTACATCATCTCCGGTTCAGCGAGATTCCTCACCGGCGAACGCTTTCAGAGTGTGGAGACCGCCGCGGCCGGTGATTTCGTCTGGGTGCCGCCCCACATCGCCCACATCGAAGAGAACGCCAGCGCAACTGAGGCCGTTCGGATGGTGGTGGCCCGCTCGACGCAGGAGACCCTGGTTTTCAACGTCCCGACGTGACGTTTCGGGGAGCCACGAGCCGCTGACGGCGGCGCGTCAGCTGGCTGCCGGCGCCACCGCGGAAGCTGGTTCGCCCTCGAACCGCCGGTAGGCCAGCGTCCAGAGCACGGACACAAACGCTCCGCTGCCACCCACGGCCACCAGAAGGACCACCACCGCCACCAGAATGCCCAGAACCAGCGGGATCCCGATACCGGCCCCGGCGGCGTAGGTGATGACCCCCAGGAGCACGAACGGGATGGCAATGATCGCGAGGGCCACCAACAGGGCGATCGCAATGCCGATGCTGATCGCGATGGAGATCACCCACACGAGGGCCACCGGGCCCAGCCGCCGACGGACCAGGGCGATGGACGACTCGAGGGCCTGGGTGATGCTCCGATCGTCCATCACGGCTGCTCGCACGGCGAGGGTGAAAACGACCTGGGTCGCAATCGACACCAGGAGGATGAGCACGAACACAAGGCCCAACGAACCGAAAGAGCCCGCCGTGAAGCCGGAGGCCGCCAGGCTGATCAGGGCGACGATCCCGAGAATGCCCAGCGCGAACAAGAGGACCACGATTTCGAGCAGGCGAAGGCCGAGCACCCGCCAGAAGGTCCGCAGGCCGGCCTGCCACGCTTGCCCGAATGCGAAGGGTCGCCCATCGTCGTGCTCAACCGCCGCGCGGACCAAGCCGCCGGTGCTCACCGGGCCCAGGAAGAAGAAGAACAACGCTCCGATGACGAAGACCAGGAGGACCCCGACGATGATGGCCGCCACGGCCCCAGGGTGGTCCGCAAAGAAGCTGCCCATGTCCACGGAGCCACCCTGGTTCGTGAAAGGCATCCAGCTGGGCGCGGGACTCGGCCCAAAGTAATACACGTTCGATCGTGGAACGCTGCCGGGTACCGGTCCGCCAAAGGACCCGGGGAAACCGGTGGGCGCGCTGAAGGCCTCGCCGCCACCCAGGAGGCCGAGCACCCAGAGATAGCGGTGGCGAAGGATCATCCGGCCCGCCCGTTCGATCAGGGCTCCGTAGTTCATGGTGTGCACTGTAGCGCAGAACCCCTCACCCCCTCCCTCCCCTCCCCTGAGCTGAGGGGGAGGGACCCCCGAGGAGTCAGCTTCCGGCGAGGAAGCGGCGCGGGTTCACGACCAGGAGCTCATGGATGGTCTCCGCGCTGACGCCCGACGCCTCCAGCGCCGGGACCACGCTGCGCAGGACGTGAGCGTACCCCTTGCCCCCATAGCGGGTCAGCTGCAGCTTGGTGCAGACATCCTGGGAGAGCAGGATCTGACCGGCCCAGCCGGCCGCCAGCAGGCGTAGCAGGGCGCCGAGCCGCTCCCGGTCGGTCGGCTCCCGGGCGTCCTCATCGGCAAAGTAGAACTCCGATCCGAACGTGTCGAAGCTGAGGAAGGCCCCGCGCACGGCCAGCGCGCAGTGGTAGTCGTAGTCGAGGAGCTCGTCCATGTGACTGAGCGCGACCCGCCGCAGGTCGACCCCTTCGGCGGCCAGGATGTCGAGGATGCGCGGCCCCTCCCGATGCCAGATGGCCGGGTGGACGTTGATCGGGACGCCGGTCTCGCGATGCGCTCGCGCCGCGGCGCGCAGCACTTTGATCTCGTCCGGGTGGAGGGGCGACGAGGTCCCGATCTCCCCCAGGACTCCGCCACGCACGTCGGTGCTGTCGAATCCGACCTGCAGCCGCTTGATGAAATAGTCACCGATGTCGGCGACACTCGCCGTCCGAACCCAGGCCGGGTGGGCGATGGCGCGATAGATCCCGACGCCGGCCACAATGTGCAGTCCGGTCCGGGTGGCCAGGCGGCGCAGCGCGCTCGCGTCCGGGCCGATCCCATCCACGGTCAGGTCGATCAGGCCCTGGCCGCCGGCATCGCGGAAGGCCTGCAGCTCGAGTGCAGCCTGCTCTTCGCTCTGCAGCATCAGGTTGTCCTTGGAGGCGTATGGCCGCTCCTGCAGGGCGATACGGCTCCCGGCATCGACCGGGCGGTCCACCAGCCACTGCAACTCGGGGTCGGGCGGGGGCTCGAGCAGGCAGCGCAGGTCGATGAGCGCGTGCTCGTGGGCCAGCGTCGTCCCCAGGTCGGCAGGATCAATCGGCCCCAGGACGGTTTGAATCACGTTGGCTTCTGGTCGGGAGGTTTGAGCCCGCGCAGCCGGTCCAAGCGCTCTCGACTACCTGGGTCGAGCCGGTCCTCGAGGCGGCGCGACAGGTCGGACCGGTCCCGCCGGTCACGCATCTGACTGTTTCGCCGCGAAGTCGCAGCTTCCACCTGGCTCTTCAAGGTCAGCGCGGACATGGTCTTGATGCCCTTGCCCAGGGCCAGGTCGCGCTGCACGCCATCGGAGGTTGCCAGGGTGACCTCATCGGCCTTCTCCGCTTCGAAGAGGAGGCGCTCGATCACCGAGTCGGCCGAGCTCTTGCGCCCGGAATAGACGACGCGGACGCCGGAGATGGTTTGCGTCGAGCCCGCGGCATCTGGTCGACGGTGAGAGTCGAACACCACGGTCACCTGCAATCGCCCCAGAGCCGCATAGTCCGCCAGGATGGCGATCAGCGCCTCGCGCGCATCCTCCAGGCTGACGTCCTTGGTTGCCGACAGCTCCGGCCAGGCATAGATGATGTTGTAGCCGTCGACGATCAGGCGGTCCACTCTCACAACCCTAGCAGCCATAATGGCGAGCACGACTACTCGCCACGGGAGGGATCTGCATGGCAACCAAGACACTCAAAGACCTGACGGTGAGCCTGGAGGACCGGCCTGGGACCATGGCCGATGCGGCGGAGGCCCTGGGAAAGGCGGGGATCAACATCGAGGGGATCTGCGGTTTCCCAGTCTCCGGACGCGGAGTCGCACACTTCCTGGTCGAGGACGCCACCAAGGCTCGCAAGGCGATCGAGGGCGTGGGCGCCAAGGTCCAGGCCGACCGCGACGTGCTGGTGGTGGACGTCGCCGATCGCCCGGGCACGCTGGGGCAGCTCACCCGCAAGCTGGCGAAGGCGGGCGTCAACCTGAACCTCATCTACCTGGCCACCAATACGCGGCTGGTGGTCGGGGCGGACAACCTGGACAAGGCACGGGGCGCAATTTAGGGTGACCGAGAACCCCTCCCCGACCCTGCCCACGCGGGAAATCCCGCGACCCTGACGACAGTGGCTCTCCGCAAGGGGGAGCGAGTAACCGCGATTGTCGTCGCGCATGGTTGACCTAGACCTCGCCTTTAGCCCGGCGGGGCAGATTGCCGGCCGCGTCGCCAGCCGCGAACTGTCTCCGGTCGAGGTGGTGGCCAACAGCCTGGCCCGCATCGACCAGGTCAACCCGAAGCTCAACTGCTTCGCCTTCGTCTGGCACGAGGAAGCCAAGCGCGCTGCTGAATCGGCCGCGCAGGCGATCGCGCGCGGTGAGCCGGTGGGTCCACTTCACGGTGTGCCCGTGGCGCTCAAAGACACCACACCGACGGCGGGCCATCGGACCACCCTCGGCTCGTACACCCACGAGCACTGGGTCCCGGATCGCGACGCGTACATCGTCGGAGCCCTGCGGCGGGCGGGCGCGATCATCGTCGGCAAGACGACCACGCCCGAGTTCGCGCACACGCTGGTCACGGACAGCCCCCTGTGGGGCGTGACCCGAAACCCCTGGAACCTCGAGCGCACCCCGGGCGGATCGTCGGGAGGCAGCGGGGCGGCGGTCGCGGCCGGCTGTGTCCCGCTGGCCGAAGGCAGTGACATGGGCGGGTCGGTGCGCATCCCCGCGTCCTGGTGCGGGGTGGTCGGCCTCAAGCCGGGCTTTGGCCGGATCCCGATGGACACCCTGCCTGGCCTGTTCGACTCCATCTCGCATCTCGGCCCGCTGGCCCGGACGGTCGACGACGCCCGCCTGTTCCTGGCGGCCACCCAGGGCCCGGACGACGCCGACATCATGTCGATCCCGTGTCCGCTCGACCTGAGCCAGCCGGTTTCGTCGTCGGTCAAAGGGCTGCGGCTGGCCCTGAGTATCGACCTGGGTTACGTGACGGTGGATCCGGCTGTGGAGGCCGCCATCCGTGCCGCAGCCGCGGAG
>VBID01000040.1 GCA_005880615.1 Chloroflexota bacterium | reverse complement strand
CCACCGCGCCGGCATCAAGACGTTCATCCTGCCGGAACAAAACCGCAAGGACCTGCCCGAGGTACCGGACGAGGTCAAGCAGGCGATGGAGCTGGTGATGGTCAGGCACGTCGACCAGGTGCTGGAGCGGGCTCTCCTCCAAGCTTCGCCCAAGGCAGCCACCCAGGCCATCGGCTACCGGACGCCGTCGGCCGTCCCGCCGCCGGCTCCAGGCACCGTCAATCGCCTGGGCTAGCCCAGATCCACCGAGTCGAACTTGCATATTGGGCGCGGGGCGAGCTGAGCCCGAGGCCGCCGGAACAAACTCGCATCTTGGGCGCGGCTGCGGCCGATCCGGTCGTCGTCTCCTGCGCGCGCTCAGTTACGCACCGACGGGTGCGCGCCTGCGCGTGCTCGTCGCCTCCTGAAGCCCGAATCCACCGGCTCGAGCTAGGATCTCGGGTGCGGATGCGGCCGACCCGGGCGTCGTCTCCTGCGCGCGTTCAATCACGCATCGACGGATGCGCTCCTTCACGTGCTCGTCGCCTCCTTCGGCTCGGCACGCCCCTCATCCCGATCTGCGGCGCCCGACCGGTAGATCCGGGCGCCGCTCATCTCGCCCCGCGTCCCAATCTGCGTCGCCCGATCGGTGGATCCGGGCTCAGACCTTCATTCCTCCTCGGAGCCGCCCTGCTGCTGAGCGGGTGCGCCCTCCAGCGGGACATCGCCACCGTCACCCCGGGAGTTGCGGTCGGGGCGCCCGCGCCGGCCCTCTCGGGGGAGGCGCTGGATGGCTCGACGCTGCACGTGAGCCTCAGCGGAAGCCGCACCGTCATCGTGTTCTGGGCTGCCTGGTGCGGGCCCTGCCGCAAGGAACAGCCGGTCCTCAACCGGATCGCCGCCGACTACGCGCCTCAGGGGGTCGCTGTGGTAGGGGTCGACATGCTGGACCACGACCGGGCCCTGGCGCGCGCCTTCGTCCAGGAGTTTGGCGTTTCCTACCCGAGCCTGTACGACGAAGCCGGGCGAGCGGCGGCGGCCTATGAGGTAGACGGCCCGCCGGCCATCGTGCTGGTGGACGGGCGCGGGATCATCGTGGGCCGAGTGCCCGGTGAGGTGGGGGAGCCGCTCCTGCGCCAATTGATCGTGTCGAAGTTGCAGGTCGCGCTGGTTACTTCGTCCGCCGCTGCCAACGGGTAGCTTTCAGCATCTTCTTGTGCTTGTGCTTGCGCATTTTCTTCCGGCGCTTCTTGACGACCGAACCCAATGAGACTCCTGATGCTGGCTACTGAGCGGACGAACGCTGCGTATTGTACATGGAAGGCTTTGGGACTCCGGCGGGTTTACAATTGGGGAGGCGAGTATCATGCCTGAAGCGGTCATTGTTGAAGCGGTTCGGACGGCGATCGGTCGTCGGGGCGGAAAACTGAGCCCGGTCCGTCCGGACGATCTGATGGCGTTGACCCTGCAGGACGTGGTCCGCCGTGCCGGCATCACCGGGGATCGGATCGATGACGTGATCGTCGGGTGCGTCACCCAGACCGGCGAACAGGGGATGAACCTCGCCCGGGCGGCTGCCCTGATCGCTGGCTTCCCTATCGAGGTGCCCGGGACAACCGTGAACCGCTTCTGTGGGTCCGGCCAGCAGGCCGTCAACTTCGCTGCCCAAGGCGTCCTCTCCGGCGCCCAGGACATCGTGATCGGCGGCGGCGTGGAGAGTATGACCCGAGTCCCCATGGGCTCGGATGCGTTCGGCCCGGGCGAAGGCCCCGTGAGCCCGAAGCTGATGGACCTGTATGAGATCATCCCGCAGGGCAACTCGGCGGAGATGATCGCCAAGAAATGGGGATTCAGCCGCCAGCAGCTCGACGAATTTTCGTTTCAGAGCCACCGCAAGGCGGGCCAGGCGATCCAGGAAGGCCGGTTCACCCGGGAGATCTTCCCCGTCGAGGTCAAACAGAACGGAACCACCTACGCCTTCGATACCGACGAGGGCGTGCGCATCCCGCCCTCACTGGAGAAGATGGCCCAGTTGAAGCCGCCCTTCCAGGAGGATGGCGTGGTGACCGCCGGCAACTCAAGCCAGATCTCGGACGGGGCGGCCGCCGTCTTGGTGATGACGGCCGACAAGGCGCGGGAGCTGGGGCTACGTGCGCGGGCGCGGATTGTGGCGCAGGCCATCGTCGGATCTGAGCCGACCATCATGCTGACCGGACCCATCCCGGCCACGGCCAAGGTCTTGAAGAAGGCCGGGCTGACGCTGAAAGACATCGATCTGTTCGAGGTGAACGAGGCTTTTGCCCCGGTGGTGCTGGCCTGGCAGCATGAGACCGGCGCCGACATGGAGAAGGTCAACTACAACGGCGGCGCCATCGCCCTGGGCCATCCGCTGGGAGCCAGCGGGGCCAGGCTGCTCACGACCCTCCTCCATGAGCTCGAGCGCCAAGAGGCCCGCTACGGCCTGTCTACCATGTGCATCGGTTATGGCATGGGGATCGCGACTATCATCGAACGCCTGCCTTAGCCAGCGAGTCGGCTAGCGCTCCTCGCGGCGGTCCGGGAACTCTATCGCCTTGATCTGCCGGCGCCGTTCTACAAACCAGGCCAGCACGAAGAGGAAGATGACCTGGAGCAGGAAGTAGATTGCCGCCACCAGGTCCATGAGGCCGGTGAGGTTCGCGCCGTTCGACGCGGCCAGGCCAAAAAAGAGGAAGGAACAGAGGTAGGTCAGGAAGGCGGTCACGAAGATGGCTTCCTTCCAGATCGCCCGGTTGCCGAGCAGCCGGGAGCCAAGACGCCGGCGGGTGGTGGGCTGGGTCTGGCTCATCAGGTTCTCACTCGTTCTTGCAGCGCCACTTGGTATGACGAACGACCGCCACCGTTCCGTCGGGGCAGGAGTGCGGAGACAGGGTCATGGGAGCGGGATCACTGATATGGCCAACGTCGTAGCTGACGTCGTTGAAGGCCACGCCCAGCTGATCGCCAGCCAGGACCATAACGCCGATCGTAATGGTGGCCAGCATGACCAGGAGCATGGTGTACTCGATGACCGCCTGCCCCGCCCTGCCGGACAGGCGGGTACTCCGGTGCATGCACCGATGACTGTACGGGCTGGCCAGCGCCGTTCTGTCGGCCATCTGGCCCATTGCGCGTGGCATTTGGCACATCCGGGAGTTCAGCCTGAACTGGAGCGATTGCGGGCCCGGTTACGGCGAGCGTGTTGGACTCAGGCCGTTTGGTCGAAAACGGCACGGAGTTTTACGTAGGTGGCCTCGATGTGCTCGGGGAGGACCTTGACCTCGGCCAGCACCGGCATGTAGTTGGTGTCGCCACTCCAGCGGGGGACCACATGCTGGTGCAGGTGGTCGGCCACGCCGGCGCCGGCCACCTGCCCGAGGTTGAACCCCAGGTTGTAACCCTCCGGCGCCAGGGCCGCCGAGAGAACGCGCAGCGCCCGCTGGCTCAAGGTGGTGACCGCCGCCGCCACCTGGCTGGAGAGGTTCGCTAGATCGCCCGTGTGCTGGTAGGGCGCCACCATCAGGTGGCCGGTGTTGTACGGATACCGGTTGAGCAGGGCGAAGGCGTAGGCTTCCCGCGCCACCACTAGGAGGGTGGCGTCCTCGCTCGGCGCCGCCTGGCCGGCCTCGCACAGGAAGCACCCCGGGGGGCGCGGCGCGCCGATGAACGTCATGCGCCAGGGAGCCCACAACGGTTGAGTCACGGCCGTCACATCATAGGGTCGGACACGGGAGGCTTGCTCAGACACTACTACAGAATTGTGTTAGACTGCCGGGGGTAAGCGGCCATGCTGGAAACACCCCCACCCTTCCTTCCCCCTGTACGCGGAGGAGATTAGGAACGACTTGCTACACTGGTTCCTCATTTCGCGAGCGTGGGGCCGTGGCGCAGCTGGGAGCGCGATTGCATGGCATGCAATAGGTCAGCGGTTCGAATCCGCTCGGCTCCACAACATTCCCCCTGACATATGGCCAACACCGCTATCCCCACCTACGATCCGCAGGCTATCGAGCCGCGGTGGCGCGCGGCCTGGCAGAAGGCCGGTCTCTTCCGGGTCACCGAAGATCCCGCCAAGCCGAAGTTCTTCAACCTGGTCATGTTCCCCTACCCGTCGGGCCCGCTGCACATGGGGCACTTCCGTAACTACGTTTTCGGCGACGCATTCGCCCGCTACAAGGTCATGCGGGGCTTCAACGTGCTGAACCCGTTTGGCTGGGACGCGTTCGGGCTACCCGCCGAGAACGCGGCCATCCAGAGCGGCATCCCGCCGCGGATCTCGACAGAACAGAACATCGAGATCTCCAAGGGCGAGCTCAACATCATGGGTGTCATGTACGCCTGGGACCGCGAGGTCACCACCTGCAACCCGGACTACTACCGGTGGAACCAGTGGCTCTTCCTCAAGTTCTTCGAGCGCGGCCTAGCCTACAAGAAACTCGCGCCGGTGAACTGGTGCCCGAAAGACAACACCGTCCTCGCCAACGAGCAGATCGTGAACGGCCGCTGCTGGCGGTGCGGCACGCCGCCCACCAAGCGCGACCTGGAGCAGTGGTTCTTCAAGATCACGGCCTACGCCGACCGGTTGCTGGAAGGACTCAAGCGCCTCGACCGGTGGCCGGAGCGGGTCAAGGTCATGCAGACCAACTGGATCGGCCGCAGCGAGGGGGCCGAGTTCGACTTCCCGGTAGAGGGCAACCATCCGCCGGTCCGCGTCTTCACCACGAGGCTGGACACCATCTACGGCGTGACCTTCATGGTGTTGGCGCCAGAGCATCCCCTGGTCCCCGCCATCACCGCCCCCGCCCAACGTGCCGCCGTGGTTGCCTACCTAGAGAAAACCCGGACGGAGACCGAAGTCGAGCGCCTGTCCACCGAGCACGAGAAGACCGGCGTCTTCACCGGCGCCTACGCCCGCAATCCCTTCACCAACGAGCAGGTTCCCATCTGGGTGGCCGATTACGTCCTGGCCACCTATGGCACCGGGGCCATCATGGGCGTGCCGGGCAACGACGCCCGCGATTTTCACTTCGCCACCCAGCATGGGCTTCCCATCCGGGAAGTCGTTAGCGCCAAGCCGGAACCGATCGGCATTCCGAAGACGGCCCTGGAACTGGGTCTGGCCGAGGGCTTCGCCGTCAACTCCGGGCCGTACCGCGGTCTGCCGAGCGCGGAGGCCCTGGCCCGGATTACCGCTGAGGCCGAGGGCCGCGGCATCGGCACGCGCACCGTCACCTACCGGTTGCGTGACTGGCTGATCTCGCGGCAGCGCTACTGGGGGACGCCCATCCCGATCGTCTACTGCCCGGACCACGGCATCGTGCCGGTCCCCGAAGCCGACCTGCCCATCGAGCTGCCCCCCTTCGTCCAGTTCCGGTCGGACGGCCAGAACCCGTTGATGCACATGCCCGAGTTCGTCGACACCATTTGTCCCCGGTGCGGCAAGCCCGCCAAGCGCGAGACCGACACCATGGACACCTTCGTCGACTCCTCCTGGTACTTCCTGCGGATGGCGACCGGGCCGGACGACACCCAGCCCTTCGACAAGCGCAAGGTCGACTACTGGATGCCAGTCGACCAGTACACGGGGGGCATCGAGCACGCTATCCTCCACCTGCTCTACGCCCGGTTTTTCGTGAAGGTGCTGTTCGACGCCGGCATGGTCTCGGTGGACGAGCCCTTCGCAGCCCTCTTTTCGCAGGGGATGATCCTCCGCTTCGGGTCCGCCATGTCCAAGTCGAAGGGCAACGGCGTGGAGCCGAACTACATTGTCGAAGCCTATGGGGCCGATACCGGCCGGATCTACGAGCTGTTCATCGGGCCGCCCGAGCTGGATGCGGAATGGAACGACCGGGGGGTGGAGGGGGTCGCCAAGTTCCTGCACCGTGTCTGGCGCCTGGTCGTCGGCGACAGCATCGAGGCGCGCCCGGACCTGGCCCCGGTGTCCTCGGCGGACCTCGTCCGAAAACTGCACGAGGTGATCGACAAGGTCACTCGCGACGTGGAGGGGTTCCACTTCAACACCGCCATGTCCGCCCTGATGGAGCTGGCCAACACCATGCAGAGCTACCTCCAGTCGGGCGGTGTCCGCGATGCTGCCTGGGACGGCGTGGCGCGCGATCTCACCCGCCTGCTGGCGCCGTTTGCCCCCCACCTGGCGGAAGAGCTCTGGACACGCCAGGGTCAGAAGGGCCTGGTTGCCTTTGCTGCGTGGCCCGAGGTCGACCAGGCCCTGCTCAAGCGCGACACGGTCCTGCTGGTGGTCGAGGTCGACGGCAAGGTCCGCGACCGGATCCCGGTCCCAGCCGGCGGCGACCAAGCGCGCGCCCACGCCCGAGCCCTGGAGAGCGAGAAGGTCCAGCGGTCGCTGGCCGGCCGCCCGGTGGCTCGGGCGATTTACGTCCAAGACCGCCTGATCAACCTGGTCACCCGCTAGCCAGTGTGAGGCCCACTCCGATGACCTCCGCACGTCCTGGTGCTATGTGCTAGCGAAATGACGAACTGGTGGCAGATCGCCCAACGGGCTCGCGGCTGGCTGTATCGACATGACTGGCGCCTGGCCCTGTCGCTGGCGGCCCTGATCGTCGCCGCAGCGGCCTGGATGGCCTGGCCGCGAGACGCGAGCCCATCGTCCACCCCGGCCGCGGCGTTGAGCGTCGACGAGATCGAGACCGCCCGCGAGCGCTGGGTCGTCGTCTACGTCAGCGGGGCTGTCGTCCATCCCGGCCTTTACCGGCTGCAGCCGACGCAGCGGGTGTCGGACGCCATAGTGGCGGCCGGCGGCATCACCGAGGACGCCGATTCCGCCTGCCTGCCCAACCTGGCGGCGCATCTGCGCGACGGCAAGGAGTACCGGGTGCCGGCGCGAGGCCAGGGCTGCAAGGGCAACAAGAAGACCAGGCTGGACATCAACACCGCCACCCGCGACCAGCTGCTGGCCGTGGCCGGAATGGACGAAGGATTGGCCGACGCCATCATCGCCTACCGCGAGACCTACGGCGGCTTTCAGCGCCTGTCGGAGCTGAAGAGCGCGCTGGGCGTTGACAGCACGCTCTACAAACAGCTCCAGAAGTCCCTCACCGTGCCGTGAGGCTTCCCTGGTGGATCGGTGCGCTGGTGCTCACCGCCTGGAGCGTGGGCATCCTGGTCATGGTCTTGCTCCGCCCGCCTGCCTGGGCGCTGGTGGCCCTCGCGTTCCTGATCGCGCTAGTGGTCTCCGTGATTCAGCGATCCATGGCCTTGGTCGCGCTGGCGGCGGCGGTTGCACTGGGCCTGGGCGTGATGCGTGGCACGCTGTCGTCAACCCCGACACTGGCCGCCGGACTGCGCGGCCAGGAGACCACCGTCGCCGGTGAGGTCGATGACGACCCAGTCGCCCATCGGCACGGGACCCGTTTGATCATCAGGGTCGCCACCCTCCATACCCGCGTGCTGGCCACCGTGTATGGCGCCCCGGTGGTGCACTACGGCGACCTGGTCCTGTTGACCGGCCGGCTGGAGGCGGCGCCCCGCTTCGACACCTTCGACTACGCCAGCTACCTGGCGGACCACGGCATCAGTGGCATCCTCCAGTCGCCGCATCTGGTCCGCGTCCTGCCGCACCCCGGTGATCCGCTGCACGCCGCGATCTTCGCTGTCCGCCATGCCCTGGTGGCCGGTATCGATCGCGCCTTACCCGAACCGCAGGCCGCCCTGCTGCTGGGGGTGGTCTTTGGCTACCGGCAAGCCCTCCCCCGGGCGCTAGAGCAGCAGATGATCGCCTGCGGCCTGATCCACATCGTGGTCATCTCCGGGCTCAAGGTTTCGCTGCTGGCCCGCATCGTCCACCAGGGCGTCGGCCGGCTGGCGCCCGGCATCGCTCCCTTCGTCGCCCTGGGGGCCATGCTCACCTACGCTCTGGTCAGCGGCGCCTCGGCGGCAGCCCTTCGCGCCGCAGCCATGGGGAGCCTGGTGGTGCTGGCCGGCACGCTGCATCGCGAAACCCAGGTGGTGGCGTCGATGGCGCTCACGGCCGCCGTCATGCTGGGTCTGGACCCGTCGCTGGCTCACGACGTCAGCTTTCAGCTGTCGTTCGCCGGGACCCTCGGCATCGCCGGGCTGACCGATGCCATCGCGGCCCGACTGCCGTTCCTCCCCACGCTGCTCCGCGACCCGTTCGCGGCCACCCTGGCGGCCGAGGCCGCCACCTGGCCGCTGATGCTGGCCAGCTTTCACCAGATCTCGCTGGTGGCGCCGGTGGCCAACGCCCTGGTGCTTCCTCTACTGCCCGCGGTCATGGTCATCGGCGGATCCGGCGCCATCCTGGCTGCGGTGTGGCAGGCGGCCGGCTGGCCGGTGCTGCAGCTGGCCGGTCTGATCATCGCCTGGTTCCAACGGGTCATCGAGGTCACGGCGGCGGCTCCGGCAGCCAATCTCACCATGCCCTACTTTCCGCCGCGCTGGATCGCGGCGGCGGCCATCCTCAACGGCGGCAGCCTGGCGGCCCTCAAGCTGCGGC
>VBID01000232.1 GCA_005880615.1 Chloroflexota bacterium | reverse complement strand
TTTCCGCTGCGCTGGCTCGGGTTGGGATTCGCAGCTTTCGTGCTGGCGGATTGCAGATCGCAATCCACGGTCCGGCCGGAACTCGTGATGACTGAGGGCATGAAGATCAGCGCCAAGACGCCCGAAGGCGCGATTGTGATCCGAGCAGGGCGAGGTTACCAACGGATCTACGAATGGAACGACTGTTCGAAGAAGGTGACGCTGTGGCCGCGGGATGAAAGGTGGTATGGCAGCCTCGGGATCTACTATCCCGGGCCTGGAATTACGTGGTTGTTTACTGAGATACGCATAAGCAACAGGACATCTCATGACCAGGGAAGCTCCGACGCGTGGATGCAGGACCAGAGCAACCTCTGTGACTGCCGCAGTCGCATGAGGGGACCATGGAGAAGTCGCTTGAGGTGCGCGTTATCCTTGGGCACGCTGTTGGCCACGGCCCGCTTGAGCAGTGCCCAGACGAACTCGTCAGGATTGAGCTCAGGGGCATAGCCTGGGAAGCGATGGAACTCCCAGGCCGGGTGGCGCAGCCGGAAGTGACGCACCGGAGTGCCCTTGTGCTGGTTCCCACCGTCCCAAAGGACCAGGACGCGGCCGCGCAGGTGTCGGGCGAGTTGGCGGAGAAACACGGCGGTCTCCGCGGAGCCGATGTTCTTGTTCGGATGGAACCGGGCGTAGAGGGCCAGCCGCGTGCGCTTTGGGGACACCGTAATGGCCGAGCTGGCCGAGATCTTGGTCCAGTGCCCGGCGCAACGCAGGATCGGGGTCCGGCCGCGGGGTGCCCAGGTGCGCCGGACCGTGGGGACGAGCAGAAAGCCGCTCTCGTCGAGGAAAACGAGGTGGGCCTTACGCCGTGCGGCCTTTTTTTATATGCGGCCACCTGTAGTGCTTCCAGTGGGCGATGGCCTTCTCGTCGCGCTCCCGGGCCCGCTTCACGGGCTTCTGGACGCTCCAGCCCAGGCTCTGCAGGAACCGCCACATGTGGTTGGAATGGTAGACCACCCCGAAGCGCTCCTCGATTACCTTGGCCACCCGCTTCTGGGTCCAGAGGTCCGTGGAGTAACCAGAGCGCAGCGCTCCCGCCAGCAGAATCCGGGACAGGGCCCGCTTCTGCCGGGGCGTCAGCTTGGGCGGGCGCCCCGGGACCGGCGCCGCCTGCAACCCGCCAAGGCCGTGCCGACGGAATATGGTCCACCACGCATACACGGCGCTTCGCGCGCATCCCATCTTCCTCGCGACCGCCAAGACGCTCCATCCCTCTTTCAGCAACGCGATGGCACGCTGGCGTCGTTTCTCCAGGTGCTCTTGGCTGCCAATCGGTCGTGACATGCTGCAATGCTAGCATATGACCTATTACTTATACGTAGATCAGTAACCGGTATTATCTTCGCGGCGGTCCTGGCCCACTTTTTCTCCATGGGTGTGCTCTCGGGGCCTGGGACTGGCTAGAACAAGACGATGTCGAAACAATGAAGGTTGCCTTCGGGATAAAGGCTCATTCGGGCTGGGCAGCCCTCGTCGCGGTCGGCATGGGCGACGGCGGCCACCTGGTCGTCGACCGGCGCCGCATCGAGCTCGTCGAAGACGAGTGGGCCAAGCAGCCGTATCACGCCGCAGAGGACTTGAAACCGGATGCGGCACGAGATGTCGTGAAGCGCGGCATCGAAGCGGCCCACAGGATCGCGGTCCGAGAGATGCGGGGGGCGGTGAAGCGAGAGCAGGAGCGGGACAACGAAGTTACTGCGTGCGCGGTGCTCGTCGGCAACCCCATGCCCGAGTGGAGCGTCGAGGAGATCCTCGCGGTGCACTTCCGCATGCACAAGGCCGAGGGGGTTCTCTTCCGGGAGGCGCTGGCCCGCGCCGCCGAAGCGTGCGGACTGAGGCTTGTCGCAATCCCGGAGAGGCTGCTGACGAAACACGCCACGAGTGCGCTCGGGGTTCCGGTGAGCGGCCTCGTGAGGAAGACTGCGACGCTCGGCAAGTCTGTCGGGCCTCCCTGGGGGAGAGACCAGAAGGACGCTGCTCTCGCTGCCTTGATTGCGTTGCAGGGCAGGTCGAAGTGAGCAGGGACGACGCCCCACCCGGTCTGCGCGTATCGACCTCTCGCTCCCGATGATTCAGGAAGCCCGCGCTGGCGCCGCCGGCGCGGGCCTCGCCATCGAGTGGCGCCACGCAGACATGCGGGACCTTCCGTGGGAATCCGAGTTTGACGCGGGGTTCTGTTTCGGCAACAGCTTCGGATTCCTGGACGCGGACGGCACCCGGGAGTTCGTTCAGGGCGTATCCAGGGCGCTGAAACCCGGCGCCCGCTTCGCGCTGGATTATGGCATGGCCGCCGAGTGTATTCTTCCGAGATTCCAAGCGCGCGAATGGGCGCAGGTCGGCGACATCCTTTTCCTGGAGCAGAATAGATACCACGAAGCGGAGAGTTGCATCGAGACGGCGTACAACTTTGTACGCCATGGCGAGACCCAGACCCGTACCGGGCTGCATTGGGTCTACACGGTGCGAGAGATCCGGCAATTTCTTTTGGACGCCGGACTCGAGACGCAGGGTTTGTACAGGTCGTTGGGCGGCGACCCGTTCGAGCTCGGGTCGCCCTGTCTCTTCCTCTTGGCGCAGAAGGCTTGATGGGGCTTGAAGGGACACCGGGCGGCCGAGCAGAGGGAAGACCATGATCGGTCGCATCTGGCGCGGGTGGACGACCCGGCAGAACGCCGACGCCTACGAGCGGCTGCTGCGCTCGGAGATCATCTCCGGCATCGCCGCGCGGCGCATCCCCGGCTTCCGAGGGATCGACCTGCTGCGGCGCGAGTCGGACGACGCGGTCGAGTTCGTGACGATCATGTGGTTCGACTCGCTCGACGGTGTGCGAGCGTTCGCCGGAGCGGACTATGAGGAGGCGGTCGTCCCAGACGCGGCGCGCGCGTTGCTCCTGAGGTTCGACCGGCGGTCGGCGCACTACGAAGTCAGGGAGCGCCGTCCCGGGTCTTCTTGAGGACCGCCGCTCGGGAGGGTATCTAACAATTAAAGATCGCCGGGCTCGGCCAGGAAGGAGAGAATCAGGGATCGCGCGTCATCGTCCTTGATGCGTGAGAAGAGACGTGTGCCGAGGCTCCGGATCGTCTGAGGACGGTCGAAGGGCAGGCGGCTGTACATCGTTCCCCCTTCGAAATGACAGGGTCGGCACCGTGCCTCGAGGATCGGTCTTATCTGCTTGTCGAAATCGACCCGAGGTGAGGGCTCCGCGGACGACTCTCGTGTGACCGAAGGGCTCGGCTGAGCAGTGGCCATCGACGGCTCGGTGGGGGCCGTGATGGGACGCGCCGGGGCGCAGAGCGCGCAACCGAGCGCGCACGACACGGAAGCGATGAGCATCGACCTCGGCGCCATGGCCGAACGTATTGTAGCCCGCGCCAGGTCCCGATGTCCCGGGGCCGGCAATGCGTGAGCGGCAGATCTATTGGGAGCCCTGG
>VBID01000153.1 GCA_005880615.1 Chloroflexota bacterium | reverse complement strand
GCCGAGGTCACCGCCCAGAATGCCAATCGCTGTATGCTCGAAGCCATTTCGGCGCTTGCCAAGAAGAGAGGAAGGGTCGCCACACCGTGAGCACACAGGTCCAGGAGATCGCGCCGGCGCGGGTCGCCGAATTGATCGCCAGGGAGGAGGCCGCCTTCCGGAGGCGCCGGCCGAAGTCGGACGCCATGTGGCAGGAGGCCCGCCGGGTGATCCCGCGAGGGGTGCCCTCCACCTTCCAGGACGCCGCCCCCCAGCCGCTCTTCGTCGACCGGGGCAAGGGCAGCCGGGTATGGGACGTAGACGGGAACGAGTACGTCGACTTCCACAACGGGTTCGGCGTGATGGTGGTCGGCCACGCCCACCCGCAGATCGTGCAGGCCATCACCGAGCGAGCCGCCCGGGGCACCCACTTTGCCCAACCGGTGGCCGACGACGCGGTGGTCGCCACTGAACTGGTGCGGCGGTTCCGGCAGCCGCTGTGGCGCTTCACCAACAGCGGCACCGAATCGACCCT
>VBID01000152.1 GCA_005880615.1 Chloroflexota bacterium | reverse complement strand
CCGCCCCCCGACCTGATGGGACCCGCTGACGCCCCGGTGTCGGTCCCCCATAGCGCCGGTATCCCGCAGGCCGTGGTGGACCTGACGACGGTGGTGCCGTTCAACAATGTGCCCGCCATGGAGCGCGCCTTTGAGCGCCATCCGGGGGAGGTGGCCGCCGTCATCCTCGAGCCGGTGATGATGAACGTGGGCATCGTACCGCCGGATCCTGGCTACCTGGCCGCGGTGCGGGACCTGGCCCACCGCCACGGCGCGCTGCTCATCTTTGACGAGGTCAAGACCGGAGCCACCATCGCGCCGGGGGGCGCCACCGAGCGGTTCGGCGTGACCCCGGACCTGACGGCGCTGGCGAAGGCCATCGGGGGCGGGCTGCCCTGCGGCGCCATCGGCGGCCGGGCCGACGTGATGGCCACCATCGAGGACAAGAAGGTGATCCAGCTCGGCACCTTCAACGGCAATCCCCTCACCATGGCCGCCGCCCGGACTACGCTGCTCTCCGTCCTGACGCCATCGGCGTACGCGCACCTGGATGCCTTGAGCGAGACCCTGCAGGGAGGCCTGCACGCGGTGATCAAGGAGTACGAGCTCCCCTTCCACGTGATCGCGATGGCGGCCCGCGGCTGCGTCACCTTCCGCCAGCAGCCGGTTCGCAACTACCGCGATTACCTGACCATCGACAAGCGATGGGCCTATGTGTCCTGGCTGTACCAGTCCAACCGCGGGGTGCTGATGGCCCCCGGTGCCGAGGAGAACTGGACGCTCTCGGTTCAGCACAGCGAGTCGGACGTGCAACGGTACGTGGACAACTTCCGCGAGCTGGCCCGCGACCTTTCCGGCTAGGACGTTTCTTCGCGCACGCCGGCGGTCAGCCCGCCGATGACGCCCGCGGCGGCGCCAATTCCCACTCCTGCGGCAATCGCGATCAATGAGGCGATGATGGCGACCGTTCGGAAGACATCGACTGAGGGGACGGCCGCCGATGTCTGCGACTTCGCGCATTGCGCCATTTGATTGGCGTCGCCCAGCGCCAGCACGAGGAGGATCACCCCGGCGATGCCGGACACCGCGCCCACCACCACTCCGGCTAGCGCCGCGGCGCTATTCGGCTGGCCCGCCTTGACGGTGGCGCGGCCGGCCAGCGCGGCGACGAGCACGAACAGCGCGAACCCCAGGTAGGGTAGGGAGCCGGCCGCGCCCGGATGACACAGGTCCGAGCCGCGCAGAGCGCGGCCGGCCAGGTTGACGACCAGGGTGACCACCGCCGCCACGGGGCCGTAGGTCAGACCGTTGCGGAGCCAGGCCGGCTGGGTGCTCATCCGCCCGCCAGTGTAGCCGTCACTGAGATCCGACTCGACCACGCCGGCGGATCGACCCGTTCGTTCGCCGTCGGCTGGCATCGAAGGCTGTCGATTCTCGGCGTCCCAGATCGTCCTTGTACCACCGGGGGAAAACGGATACCGCTGGAATTGGCCCCGAGTGTGGAGGACAACCGATGAACAGGCACATCAGCAAGCGAACGAGATCAGCTAACCGGCTGGTTGCCGCCCTGGGGGTGCTTGCGCTCTGCCAGGGACTGACCCCGGCCTTCGCCAGGGAAACCCCAGCCGGCAGACCGGCGATCGGAGACACGACCGTCTTCGCCAGCGTGCCAGCGCCGGGGCACCCATTCGGCGTCGCCGTCGACAGGAACCGGATCTACATCTCGACCAGCGCCGGCGACTTCTTTGCCTCACCGGCGACCGGTGGGCATCTCAACTCGGACGGCGAGCGGGTCTTCGCCTTCGACAAGAGCGGGAACCTCGTCAGCACGACAAGCATCGCGACCATGCCGAACTCTGACATGGGCCTGTTTGGCCTGGCGCTGGATGGAAACCCCACGCCAACCCACCAGCTGTACATCGCCGACATGAATGGGCGGATCCTCCGTCTTGGCCTCGACCGCGATGCCTCGGCCCCCGCAGTCTTCGCCCAGACGCCGCCACCGTTCAACGCGGGGGGCTGGCACACGTCCATGTGGAACGACCTCGTGTTCGATCGGCCCGGCAACCTGTTCATGACCGACGACAAGCCACGCCTGTGGCGCGTGACGCCAGACGGGAGGCCGTCGGTCTGGTTCCAGGACCCCAGGCTGCTCGGCTTCTTTGGCTTTGCCGGCGGGCCTTTGGGGGGAAGGATCGATCCCTCAGGACGCTTCCTCTACTTCTCGATCACGATCTCGGCGGCGTTTCCCGGCGAAGCGGTCGTGTACCGGCTTCCCCTCGTCGACCATCCGTCGGCGGCGGACCTCGAGGTGGTGCATCGCTTTCCGGTCGTCCCCGGCCAGCCGCTGCCGCAGGCCACTGGCCTGGCCTTCGCGGAGTCCGGCAACCTCTACGTGAGCCTGATCGGCACCAACCAGATCGCGGTCCTGGACCCTTCCGGCAATGAGGTCCGGCGTATCTCGAGCCCGCTGTTTGACTCGCCATGGGGTCTGGCCTTCATGGGAGAGTCATTGCTCGTCACCAACGCGGACATCCAGCCCGTCGAGAGCCCCGATCGCTGGAAGGTACTCAAGGTGTTCGTGGGCGAGGCCGGACTCGCCCTCAACCGACCGAGAGCGTTCGGGGTGGCGGACAGTCCGTAGGCAGACGCTATCAGGCTCAGCCTGACGGCTCCGCCAAATGGAGATCCCCTCTACGCGACGGGGATCTCCACATTTATCTCCGACTGGCCACGACCAAGTTCGTCAGGGCGACTCGCGACTCTAAGCTCGAATCGGCCTAATGTGCGGTCGCTGCCGTGGTGAGGAACTGGGCCGGGTCGATCGGCGAGTTGTCGACCCGCACCTCGAAATGCGTGTGCGACCCGGTGGAGTTGCCGGAGGAGCCGACCAGCCCGATTAGCTGGCCGCGTGTGACGCTGTCCCCAGCTTTGACGGCCCACGTCATCAGGTGCGCGTACAGGGTGCGCAGTCCATCGCCGTGCTGCAGGATCACGTAGTTGCCGTAGCCGACCAGGTCGCCGTTCTGGTCGGTCATGGGCCCGGCGAGCAACACGACCCCATCGGCGGCCGCGAACACGGGCGTCCCCAGCGGGACCGCCAGATCGATGCCGGTGTGGAAATGGGCAAACCCGGCATAGGCGGCTTCAAACACGAAGGGCGACGGCCCAAACCCCTGGGACACCACCGCATTGGGGACCGGCCACAGCAGCCGGCCCGTGCTCTTGAGCTCGGGATCAAGGGGCGGCAGGGCCGCGGCCTGCACCACGGCGCTCTGCGCCCATACGGCCTGCTCGATCAGCGCTAGCACCGCGTCCGTCTTCATCTTCACCAGCTGCGCTCGGGTCGCCGCGGCGGCGGGCGTGTCGGTCTGGGCGGCGTCCAGCGACTGGATGGCCAGGTCGATGGCGGCCTGCAGCTGCTGCTGCAGCTGCTCCTGCTGCGCGACCTGCGCGGCCAGCAGACCGCTGGCCGCGTCGAGCTGGTCCCGGGCCGCCTGGCGGAGTGTGCGAGTGCGCTCCAGGTCTGCCTGCGAATGCTCGAGAGCCACCTCGTCGGCCTGCACCGCCTGGACCATGGCGTGTTCCTTCTCCACGATGACGTCGCTGTATCCCATGGCCCGCAACAACCCGACAAAGCCACCTACTTCCAACAGGGCGGCAAGATAACCCCGCTGGTCCTTGTAGAGGCGCCGCACGGTGAGGGTCAACGTCCGCCGGTCCTGCTGCAGCTGGGCGGCGGCGGCCTGATGCTCGGCTCGCACCACATCCAGCTGGGCGTCCAGCGTGGCCAGCTGCCGGTCGGCGTCCGCCACCTTCTGAGCCAGCCCGAGCAGGTGCAGCTGGGCCTCGGCCAGGGATCGCTCCAGCATCAGGGCGTGGCCCTCGGCGGCCGTCAGGTCCGCGATGATCTGACCCTGGGCCTCCCGGTTCTGGAGCGAGCCGGTTTGCGCCCAGGCCTCCGGCGTCGGCGCGGCCGAGGGGCTGGGCGCCGGACTGAGTGACGGCCCCGGCGGGCTGGTCGGGGCGGTGCTGGCCAAGGCCGGGAGGGACGACGCCAGGATGACGAGCAGCGCCCCCACCAGCGCGGCCGAGAGCCGACCTCCGGCACGGGAGTCTTTACCCTTTCTCCGCGCGTCTTTACATGTCTTCAGCGCCTGATCCACCACGAAATTACGCCCTCCACCTTCCTGAACTCCCCCGCCTCCGTGCCGGCGCCCGGCCACCCCCTGGCGTGGCGCCGCCTCGATCTCACAGTGTGCGACAATCGAGCCTCGCTGTCACGGGGCACGATAGGCTCGAGGGGGGCCAAACACAGCGCTGCTGCTGAGTTTGTGCTAGGATTTCGCCCAAATCTTCTTGCCAGAAGGGGGAAGCTTATTGGCAAAGAGCCGGTTCATGACGCACACGGTTGTGCTCCTGGTCGCCGCTCTGATCCCAATCCTTCCAGCGTTCAGCAAAATCCAGCAAGTTGATACCGCGTACGGCGCGGGCTTGACTAGTCCCGCCGCCGCGCCCATCTCCAACGCCGCCGACGCCGTGACCATCGAGCGCGGGTTCATCCGCAAGCCAAGCACCGCCACGCCGGACCCGCCGGCGCGTCGGTCGGTGACCACTTACACGGTCAAGACCGGCGACACCCTGGAGAACATCGCCGCCCAGTACGGGCTGACCGCCAACACGCTTCGGTGGTCCAACGGCCTGACCGACGATACCGCCGTGCTGCCGGGCCGCGCTCTCGTGATTCCGCCAGCCAACGGCGTGCTGGTCAAGGTGGAGGCCAGCACGGAGCTGACGGCGCTGGCCGCGCAGTACCACGTGGCCATCCAGGACATCATCGATTACAACTACGTGCGGGACCCCGCGCACCTGGCCGTGGGCAGCTACCTGATGGTGCCGGACGGCCAGGGGCCGGCCATCGCCCGGCGCGCCGGGAATCCGCGTACGGTGACCTTCAGCCACGAGACCGTGGTCTACTACGGCGCCGTCTATGGCAGTGCCAACCACTTCCCCTGGGGGTACTGCACGTGGTGGGTCGCCAACAAGCGTTCCGTGCCGTGGGGCGGCAACGCCTGGGAGTGGTGGTACCAGGGCCGTCAGTACGGCTTCGCCGAGGGCCAGGTGCCCAAGGTGGGCGCCATCATGGTGCAGGGCATCACCGCCTGGTCGCCGGTGGGCCACGTCGCCTACGTGGAGTCGGTCAACCGCGACGGCTCCTTTACGGTCTCGGAGATGAACTACGGCCGCTGGGGCGTGGTCGATTTCCGGACCATAACCTCGATGCAGGACCTGGATCTGCTGGGCTTCATCTACTAGTGTCCTGGATCGAGGTTCGTGGCGAAAGTCGCGGCCTCGGCGGCCGGTGCCAAGGCTGGGGTGGCGCAACGAGGAGCCTATCCGGCGATAGGCGACGACTTGCGCCGGGCCCCCTAACGCGGGCATCAGCGCCGCAGGCGCCCGGCTGCCCAGGCCGATGAATTTCGCAACGGACTTCTGATCCAGGACACTAGGCCCACGTCTCGACTGGGGGCCCGCAACCCCCGCAGCGAGGGGATTATTCCGCGACGGAGAGGGCCCGGCCATTCAGGGTCGGGGAGAGCGTTACTGGCACGCCATGGCGCAGGGTCTGAGCCGCGTGGCAGGCTCGCTCCGCGTGCGTGACCAGCTGGCGCACGGCCGCTTCGGTGGCCGAGGTGACGACGTCCAGCGCGATGGTCACTTCCTCGAAGTAGGGAGCCGCCTCGTCCACATCGTATTTCTGGGTGTTGCGGAAGGTCGCCCGCACGTCAGCCGTAGCATCGGTGATCGGGACCTGGTAGAGGGGCGCGAACCGCGCCAGCTGGGTCAAGAGTCAAAAGGCGGTGCCCACCATGAGGTATTGCAGCGGCGACGGTCCGAGGTCCGTGCCGCCGCGGGCGATCGGTTCGTCGGATTCAACGACGAACTTGCCCATCCGCCCCTCGAGGTGGACATCCTTGAGGATGCGGGCCACCGCCCGGGTGGTCGTCGTACGCTGCGCATAGGGCTTGTCACTCATCTCCTGCCGCAGGCGCAGGATCTCGCGCATTTGCTTCTCCAGGTCGACCCGACCCCCGCCCATCCCCGACATGCTAGTTGATCGTGGTTCCCGAGACCCCCACCCCTACCCCTCCCCGCAAGGGGGAGGGAGAAATTTGCCAGAGGGGAGGAGAAGCGGAAGAAGGGAGTCTAGGCGCCGGCCACCGTGAGGACTAGGTCGGTGGCGAAGGCGAGGAAGAAGCCGGCGATGACCCCAAAGGCCGACGTCAGAGGCGTCCCGAAGCGCCGGCCCACGTGGAACAGCTCGCCGATCACATACAGGATGGCGCCCATCGCCATCGAAAGGAAGATGGTGTCCAGAATCGCGGAGCTCATGACGCTCCCCACGACGGTGCCGAGGAACGTCGGCGTGCCACCGACCAGGCCGTAGCCCAGCAGGGCCAGCGGTCGCACCTGGTGGCCGGTCAGGGGCGCGGCGATGCCGAAGCCCTCGGTCGCGTTATGCACCCCGAACCCGATGATCAGGAGCACCGCCAGGGTCAGCGAGCCGCTGACCCAGGACTCGCCGATGGCCAGCCCCTCGCTGAAATTGTGCAGGCCGATCCCCATGGCGATCATCAAGGCGAGGTGCGACGGCCGCTCGCCGCCCTCCGCCGCCGCCCGGATGCGCATGAACCGCTGCTGGAACCACACCAGGGTCACCAGGACGATGCCAAAGCCGAGCAAAGCGACCGTCAAGTAGAGGGACCAGCTGCCGCGCGGGTAGCAGGGCACGCCGCCGCGGGGCACGCACATGCCCGGGAGCCTCGTTTCGACGTTGTCGATGACCTTGTGCGCCACCTCCAGCAGCAGGAAGGTCAGGATCCCCGCCGAGAAAGCGTTCAGGAACGCGCGAGTCCGCCGGCCCGCCGCTTTCCAGAAGGCGAGCGGAAGACCAAGAAAGATGGTGAAGCCGGCAATCGCTCCCAGTAGCAGGAGCTGGATATAACTCATGGCCGGGCCAGCCGAACGGCCCCAACGATTATATCGACGACATGCGGGAGAACCCGCAACCCCTATTAGAGGCGAGTGTCATAATTCCCGGGACGGGAACGACGGAATCGATGCCCACACCCGAAGAAATCCTGGATCGAACACGCGAGGAGGGGCTGGCCGAGTTAACCGGCTTCCTGCGTATTCCCAGCATTTCCAGCCAGCCCGAGCACGCCGACGACGTGCGCGCGGCGGCGGATCACCTGGCCGACCTGTACACCCACATTGGGTTGGAGAATGCGGAGGTGATCGACACCGCAGGCCACCCGGTGGTCTACGCCGACTGGCTGCACGCCCCGAACAAGCCGACCGTGCTCGTGTACGGACACTACGACGTGCAACCGGTCGACCCGCTGGATCTTTGGACATCTCCGCCCTTCGATCCGGTGCAGCAGAACGGCCTGCTGCTGGCCCGCGGGTCCTCGGACGATAAGGGCCAGATCGCCATCCACTGGCAGGCTATCCGCGCCTGGTTGGAGGCGACCGGCGCGCTACCGGTGAACCTGAAGATGATCGCCGAGGGCGAAGAGGAGATCGGGAGTCCGCATTTCGAGGCCTTCGTGGACTCGCACCGCATCCTGCTGCGAGCCGACGCCTGCGTGGTCAGCGATTCGGGGGTGGCGGCCAAGGGTGTGCCAGCCATCGAGTATGGACTCCGAGGACTCGTCTACTTCGAGCTCCGCGTCGAGACGGCCAACAGCGACCTGCATTCCGGGCTGTACGGCGGGATCGCCCCCAACCCCGCTCAGGCATTGAGCGAGATCATCGCCCACCTTAAGGACCCCAACGGGCGGGTGCTCGTTCCCGCCTTCTACGACGGCGTCCGGCCGCTGACCGACGAAGAACGACGCCAGTTTGCCCGGGTCCCGTTCGACGAGGCGACCTTTATGCAGACCTATGCGGTGGAGGCTCTCCATGGGGAGCCGGGATTCACGCCCAACGAGCGGACCTGGGGCCGGCCGTCGCTGGACGTCAATGGGATCTGGGGCGGTTACCAGGGACCAGGCAACAAGACCATCATCCCCGCCTGGGCGGCAGCCAAGATCAGCTGCCGGTTGGTCCCTGACCAGGATCCCGAGGCGGTCAGCGCGGCGTTGCGGTCCTACATTGCGAAGGTACGCCCGGCCTACGCCCGGGCCACCCTGAGGGAGATGGAAGGGCATGGAGGCCCCTGGATTACGGAGATCGATCATCCGCTGCTCCAGGCGGGCAAGCGGGCCTTGCAACGCGTCTACGGCACCGCGCCAGTCTTCATCCGCTCGGGCGGGTCCATCGGGGCGGTCGACGTGATCAACCGGCACCTCGAGGTCCCCTGCCTGCTGGCTGGGTTCGTGCTTCCGGACTGCCGGGCCCACGCGCCCAACGAGTCACTCGACCTGGAAAGCTACGAGATCGGCCGGCGGGCGGTGGTCGAGCTCTGGCGGGAGCTCGGCTCGCTGGATCTAGCCCGGCAGAAAAATCCCCACTAGCAGCAGGGCCGTAAACAGGCTGCCCAGGACGGTGGCGACCGTCTCCCCCACCGTCATGCGACGGGACTGCTCGAAGGGATACTTGGCCGCGAGGTACGAGCTGACCGCCGACTGGGCGGTGTAGAGCGCGGCGCCGATCAGCACCGATCCCGCCAGCAGGGTGACCAGGGCGACGGTGGTATCGGTGGCGCCGCCGAAGATCCGGTCGGCCGCCAGGCCGCCGATGATCAGCCCCAGGACCAAAGCCGGGTTGACCCGCTCCGAATTGGTGCGCTCGGCGGCCTTCCGCAGGTCGTCCAGCTGCTGCCACAGGACATACAGGCCGAAGATGGGGAGCAGGATCCACCAGAAGGACCGAGCGCGGGGGAAGCCCTCGCGCTGGGTGAACCTAAAGAACTGGTAGGTCCACCAGAAGCAGTAGAAGGGGTCGGCCAGGCTGGCCAGGATGGCAACCCTAAAGGGGCTGCGATACGCGTGGGGTCCGGACTGCCCACTCCCCGGCACGACCGGGATCTGGGGCGCCGGGAGCGCCAGCGGGCTACTCCGCCACGAACCGGTAGCCGATCCCGGGAACGGAGTGAATGTACTGCGGCTTCTCGGAATCGCGCTCGATCTTCTTGCGCAGCCGGTAGACGTGGGCGTCGACCGTCCGCGTCTCGATCTCGACCTCGTAGCCCCAGACCTTGCGCAGCAGCTCGCCGCGGCTGACGACCTGGCCCGCCTGGGACGCCAGCAGCGAAAGCAGGTTGAACTCGGTGAGGGTCAGGTTGACTTCCTTCCCCTCCCGCCAGACCTGGCGGCTGTTCAAGTCGATGATCAGGCCGGGGAACTCGAAGCGCGTCTTGGGCTGCTGCTGGGCTACCACCTGCTCGCTGCGGCGGAGGTGGGCCCCCACCCGGGCCAGGAGCTCTCGCACCTCGAAGGGCTTGGTGATATAGTCGTCCGCCCCCACTTCGAGGCCCACGACCACGTCGATGGTGTCGTTCTTGGCGGTGAGCATGATCACGGGCACCTGGGTCCCGTCGGCCCGCAGCTGCCGGCACACATCCATGCCACTGATGCCGGGCAGGTTGAGGTCGAGCAGGACCAGGTCAGGTTCCGACTTCTCCAGCATCTCCATGCCTTTCTCGCCGGTCTCCGCTTCAACCAGGTTGAAGTTCTGACCGACGCACGCCATCCGAACGACTTCGCGGGTCGGCGCGTCGTCCTCAATCATCAAGATGGTTTTCGGAAAGGGCATGGAAGTCGTCGCTACTCCTTCTCCAGAAAGTTGGTCACTTGCACCATGAATTTCTTCAGTTCGATCGGTTTCGGGATATAACCGCTGCATCCGGCGGCGATCGCCTCCTCCTCGCTTCCCTTCAGCGCGTTGGCCGTCAGCGCCACCACCGGGATCCGGGCTGTCGCCGGATCGGCCTTCAGCTGTCGGGTCGCCGCTAATCCATCAACGCCGGGAAGCTGCAGATCCATCAGTATCAGGTCGGGTTGGAGGTGGCGGGCCTTTTCCAGGCCCTCGGCGCCGGTGGCGGCCGTATCCACGGTGAAGCCGTTCCCCTCCAGCACCATCCGGGCCAGGTCCAGGTTGCTGGGGTTGTCCTCCACCACCAGAATCCGGCTGCGGTGGCTCCGAACCGGCCGGAGCGGCATCTCGACGGTAAAGGTGGTACCCGCGCCGGGGGCACTGTCGAACCCGATCTGGCCGCCATGGAGCTCGACCAGCCGCTTGGTCAGGGCCAAACCCAGCCCGGTGCCGGGATACTCCCGGTTGCTGGCGCTCTGCACCTGGTAGAAAGCCCCGAAGATCTTGTGCTGGAGCTCCTTGGGGATGCCGATCCCGCTGTCCTGCACGGTGGTATGGACGTGGTCGTCCAGGAGGGTGGCCTCCACCGCGACCCGGCCGCCCGGAGGGGTGAATTTGATGGCGTTGGAGAGCAGGTTGTACAGGATCTGCTTGTACTTGTTCTTGTCGGCGATCAGGGTCAGATCCGCCGGCTCCACCCGGCTGGAGATGTTGATCTCTTTCTTGGTCGCCAGCCCGCGGGTCACGTTCAGGACCTCTCGCACGGCGGAGTCGACCCCGAAGTCCTCGTAGACGAGGTCCATCCGGCCGGCCTCGATCTTGCTCAGGTCGAGGACGTCATTGATCAGCTCCAGCAGGTGACGGCCACTGTTATAGATGTTGTCCAGGCAGTCCCGCCGCTGTTTCTCGGACAGATTGCCGGCCAGCCCGTCGCGGAGCAGCTCCGAGAAGCCGAGGATGGCGTTCAGGGGCGTACGCAGCTCGTGCGACATGTTGGCCAGGAACTCCGACTTGAGCCGGCTGACCTCGGCGATCTGGGCGTTGGCCAGCTCCAGGTCCCGGGCGTGGCCTTGCAGCTGCTCGTAGAGCCGCCCGTTCTCGATGGCGATGGAGGCCTGGTTGGTGATCACTTTGAGGATGGCCGAGTCCAGCTCGGTGAACGGGTCCACCCGCTGCCGGGAGAGGGTCATGGCCCCCACCACCCGCTTGGGCGTGGCCAGCGGCTGGACCAGGAGGGAGCGCGGCGAGCGGCTCTGGTCCAGCATCTTGAAGCGGGGATCCTTGGTGGCGTCGACAATGTTGAGGGTGGCCAGATGCTCCACCGCCCCGCCCACAATGCCCTCGCCCAGGACGAATCGGGCGATGTGCGGCACCGCATCCTTGTGCGGGTAGGTGGCCATGGCGGTGAGCTCCTTGCTGCCTTCGTTCAGCAGGAACACGGTGGCCGCATCGAACTGCACCATCTGGGAGGTGGCGCGCAACATGGCGGCGATGTTGTCATCCAGCGACAGCGATGCCGTGAAGAGCCCGCCGAGCCGGTTGAGCAGCTCGATCTCGGGGTCTGTCGCCACGTTCGGGACATTATAGGCCACGGTTTTTTTCCAGCCTCGCGATCGCGCGGTGCTACCCTCGCCACCGTAACGTCACGTTTTGTGACTTTCCTGCTTCTTCGTAACGTTCGCCCGATGGTCTCACGCGTGGCGTTGTGTGAGGCAACAGGAAGCGCAAAAAACAGCCTTGGCGGCGCTTGCCGATAATCCAGTCGATGAAGGCGATGCGATTCCACCAGCACGGCGGGCCGGAGGTGCTCCGCTTCGAGGAGGCGCCTACCCCGACCCCCGGGCCGGGCGAGGTGCTTGTCGCCCTGCGGGCCGCCGCCCTGAACCACCTCGACCTCTTCGTCCGAGAGGGGATTCCGGGCGTGTCCCTGCCGCATATCGGGGGCGCCGACGGCGCCGGGGTCATCGCCACCGCTGGTCCCGGGTCTGGCCGGTACCCGGTGGGCACCCGCGTCTTTTTCGACCCCGGGATCAGCGACGGCACCTGCGCCTTCTGCCAGCGGGGCGAACACAGCCTCTGCGACCAGTACCAGCTCCTGGGTGAGAACCGGGACGGCACCTTCGCCCAGGCGGTGGTGATCCCAGAGGTCAACTGCCGGCCTATCCCGGAGGCCTTTAGCTTCCAGGAGGCGGCGGCCTTCCCCCTGGTCTTCCTGACTGCCTGGCGGCTGCTGATGACCAAGGCGCGGGTACAACCTGGCGAGACGGTGCTCATCCTGGGTATCGGCGGTGGCGTCGCGCAGGCGGCCTTGCAGCTAGCCAAGCTAGCCGGCGCCACGGTGTTCGTGACGTCGGGCGACCCCGAGAAGCTGGCCCGTGGTCGCGCCATGGGCGCCGACGCCGTGATCGACCACGCCACCACAGACTTTTCCCGGGAGGTATGGAGCCTGACCGGCAAGCGCGGGGTAAACGTGGTCGTGGACAGCGTGGGCGCCGCCACCTGGGAGCGCAGCATCCGCTCCCTGGGCAAGGGGGGCCGGCTGGTGGTGCCCGGTGCCACCAGCGGCCCCAAGGCCGAGGTCGACCTCCGGCGCGTGTTTAATCGCCAGGTCACCATCTACGGCTCGACCATGGGATCTCGCACCGATTGGGATCAGCTGGTCACGCTCGCCCGCGAGGGCAAGCTGCATCCCGTGATCGACCGGAGCTTTCCGCTCGAAGCCGCCGCCCAGGCACAGGCCCGCCTGGCCAGCGGCGCGCAGTTTGGCAAGGTCGTGCTGGACATCCCGCCGCTCTGATGAGAGACCGGACGTGGGCCGTCATCGCGGCGGTGGTGCTGGTCGCCTGTGCCTCATCGCATCCGCAGGCGACGGCCAGCGCGCCGCCGCCAACGCCATCGCCGGCTGCTTCCCCGCGAGGCCCGATCACGTTAGCGGGGGATCCTTCGATCCATGTCATGCCGGGCTTTGCCGCTTGGGTCTACGCTTCCGGACTTCCCCAGCCGACCGCCATGGCCTTCGGACCGGACGGCCGCCTGTACGTGACCGGAGCCGATGGCTCCATCTGGGTGGTGCCCGCGCCCGGGGCCGCCGTCAGTCGGTTGGTCAGCGGCCTGCCCACTGCTCTGGGCCTGGCCTGGCGCGACCAGGACCTATTCGTCTCCGTCCGCGGCAGCATCCGCGTCTACCACCTGCAGGATGGAGGCTTGGCTGGCGGGTCGGCGGTCGTCAGCGGGCTGCCCAACGGCCGGCATCAGAATGACAACCTGATCCGGTTGCCGAATGGCGATTTCCTGCTGGGCATTGGGTCGACCTGTGATGTCTGCAGCGAGGCCGACCCGCGCAGCGCGACGGTGGTCCGATTCCATGCGGACTGGTCGTTCGCCGGCGTGGTGCTGCGCGGCGCCCGCAACCCGTACGGCCTGGCGGTCCGGCCCGCGACGGGCACCGCCTACGTGACCATCAATGGACAGGACAACCTGGGCAGCCAGCCCGCTGATCACCTTCTGCAGGTGGTCGACGGCGAGGACGCGGGCTGGCCACGGTGCTGGCCCTCATTCCCAGACGGCGGGCTGCACGGGTCGTGCGCGGGCGTCGCCCCGCCGCTGGCCGTGTTCGCCCCGCACAGCTCGGCGAACGGCATGGTGTTCTACGACGGCGGCTCGTTGGCGGCCGAGTACCAGGACAACGCCTTCGTCACCGAGTGGGGGGCCAACGCCGGCGGCAGCGTCGGGAGGCGGGTGATACGAGTGGTCTTCACCGGATCGCCGGGACACGACCAGGGCGTCACCGGCGACTTCGCCACCGGGTTCGTCCACCCACTGCCCATTGCGATTGCACAAAACGGCGATCTCCTGATCGGCGACTACGGCAACGGGACGCTGGTGGAAATCGGGCCGGCAAGCTAAGCCCTCGGGTTTTTCTGGGGCCCGAAAAACGGAAAACCGACCATCGCTCAGTGGTCGGTTTTCCTGGCCCCCGGAGGGCCCGCCCGTCGGCAGACGAGCCCCTCTATTGTGGCATCTCGGGGCCGCCACCGCGGACCCGGCGTGGCCCCGTATTCGGCTCCGACCCAAACTCGAACGGGCGTTTGGAACCGAGGGCTGGATGGCCTCTTCCCACAGTCCACAACCTGGCGCGGCAGTTAACGCTCAGTGAAGTCCGGTGAATTCCTGTGTGGCCTTTGAGCCCCGGGCCCTCACAGTCCACCGGCCTCGCGAATGCTGCGAAACCGGTCGGCTGACAGCACCAGGTGGTCGAGCACTTCCACCCCCAGCAGCTCGCCCGCTTCCAACAGATGACGGGTGACGGCCAGATCCTCCGGGCTGGGGGTCGGGTCACCAGAGGGATGGTTGTGCGCCAGCACGACCGCGGCCGCGCCCAGGGTCAATGCCGGAGCGAAGACCTCGCGCGGCCGGAGCTGGGCGATGTTCAATCCTCCCACCGCGACCACCTCACGCCCCAGCGGCTGGTTGCGCGCGTTGAGATAGAGCACCGCGAACGACTCGCGTGGCTCGCGCCGCAGGTCTTGAAACTGGAGGAGCGCTTCCTTGGGTGAGGTGACCGCGGGGGCGGCGCTGTCGGGCGGGATCAGGCACCGACGGGCCAGCTGACAGAAGGCCCGCAGCCGCTTGATCTGTCCCCGGCTCCAGCCATGGCGCCGCGCCGACTGCTCCGGGTTGCCATCGGGGTGCAGCAGCCGGCCTTCGCGGAGCACGGCCGCCAGCTGGTCGCGGCCCGCGCCCCGCGCCCCGACGATGGTCTGCAGCAGCGTGACGTCGTCGGCCTCGCTCCGGCCCTTTCCAGCGTGCACTGACCTGGAGCGACTCCCCTCCGCGACCGCGGCCAGACCCCACGCCGGCACGTCGTCTATTATCGACGTTTTTGTGTTTCTGTCAAGACTATCGAGGAACCAGCAGCACCAGGAGCAGGATCACCAGCGCGATGGCCAGGATGCCGGCGGCCACCAGCCAGCCGAGCATGCCGATGTTGATCCGGCGGGCGTCGATGCCAGGCCCCACCGACATCGGCTCGCCGGGGACGAGGGGAGCGCCCCGCCCGGGAGCGAGCGGCGGCGGAGACCCAGCTGCCTGCTCGGGTTTCGGTTCGTCGGTCATCCCTGCCACTCCGAGGCCTGCGTGATATTGTCCAGCACCCAGCCGAACTGTCCCGTGGTCACCGTGGCCTTGCAGTAGCTGCACACGCCCGACTCGCTGATGGAGAGCGGCGCGCCGCAGTTGGGGCAGGTGGCAACCTCGGCGGTCTCCCCGGCCTTGGTGCGGGCCGAGGCGCTGCGGATGAAAGTCCAGTATTCCGTGAACGGGGTGTTCTGGTGGGATCCGAAGACCACCCGGCCGCTCTGTTCGTCCACGTCATAATCCGCGCAGCTGGCGTCGATGCGGGCGGTCATGGTGTCGAAATTGGTATCGCTGCCGACGGCGACGATGCGGACGCCGCCGATCACCAGGTTCTCCATGACGTTGCGTTTGTGCTGCGCGATCATGCTGTCGATCTGCGCCTTCCAGCGCCGGTAGAGGCCGTCCGACATGTACACCCGGGCTGGCTCCAGATTGCGGTCCATCCAGGCCTTCTCCAGCGCGAAGAAGGCCGCCTGCACTCGGTCCAGGAAGACCTGCTCGTTGAAGTTCGGGTCCTTGGCGATCAGCGCCGCCCGGCCCTCGGCCGGGTTCGGCAGGCTGGCCGCCACTGACCGCTGGGGCGGCGACCAGGACGAGCCGGCGTAGGGGCCGGTGGGGGTGCCGATGGTCGTGCGCCGGTAGGCCTGGTACAGCGAGTAAAGGATGAAGATAAGGAAGAAGAACCCGAACAGCCCCCCACCCCCACCGAAGAAGAACGGGATGGGCAGGTAGCCGCCCCCCAACCCGCCGGAGTAGCCGCCCCCGAAGAAGCCGCCGCCTCCCCCTCCCCCACCGCCGCCGAAATACTGGCCGCTACCGCCGCGGGCTAGGACACCGAGTGGCGTGCCCAGGGCCGCCGCCAGGGCCAACCCGGCCGCCGTCAGCAGCCGCCGGCGTCCGATCACGACGAGGCCGGCGGGGTGGCCGGCGCGCTCTCGCCGGTCAACGACTGGCCGCAGCTGGAACAGAACTTGGCGGTGGCCGCATTGCTGGTCTGGCATTTTGGGCAGGTCACCGTGGCGCCCGCCGGCGGGGGCGCCGGAGACAGCGCCTGTCCGCAATGGCTGCAGAATTTGGCGTTCTCGGCGTTGAGCCCGCTGCAGCGGGGGCACCGAACCATGATCTGGTTCTGGGTGGCCATGGTCTGGCCCGCCTGGCCCGCCACCAGCTGACCCATCCCCAGCCCCACGCCCAGGAAGGCGGGGCTCACCCCGCCCGCGCCGGGCCCCTGGGCCAGTCCCTGGCCCGCGCCCAGCAGTGCTTCACCGGCGGCATAGCTCTGGAAGCCGCCAGCCAGCTTGGTGTACTGCACGTCTTTGAGGTAGGTCTTCAGCCGATCTTCGTCTTCGGGCTTCAGGGTGATGGTGAAGTTCCCGAGCCGGACGATCTGCAGCCCGTAGCTGGAGATATGGCGCTGGACGGCCGCGATGGTCTCGGTCTCGATCTCATCGATGTGGGCGGCGATGCCCAGCAATGGCCAGCCACTGCTGACGATATGGGTCACCACGTCGGTCCGGATCGTCTTCAGCAGCTGCTCGCGCATCCAGTCCGTAATCTGGTCGTTGGACTGGAGCTGCTGGGTCCCCACCAGGTTGACGATGAGCGACTGTGGCTCCACCGCCTTGAGCGAGTACTCCCCGAACACCCGCAGGCCGACGCCCAGGTTGGTCTGGGGATCAACGACGTTGTCGACCGTGCCACCGAATGGGAGATTCGGGAACTCGCGGGTGGAGATGAAGTAGAGCTCGGTCACGAACAGGTTGCCGCCGGTGGCCGCGTCCACCAGCCGGCCCAGGAAGGGGATCTCCGATGAGTCCAGCGTGACTCGGCCCGGTTGGACGGTGCCCTGGATGCGACCATCGCGGAAGAAGACCGCCAGCTCGTCCTGCTCGACCGTTAACTGGCTCAGCTTGCGGATGTTCCGGTCCGGCCACTTGAAGAGGATCTGCCCCTTGGCGGGATCCGGCCGGGCGATGAACTCGCGTTTGACTTCCTGGCGGAAGATTCCCATGGTCAACACCCTCCTCTAGAGTCCGCAGACCGCCGATAGACATATACCACGCCCCTGCCCAGGCAAACGTTGGCGGCACCAGCTCACGGGCCCCGCGCCCCGCAGGAGGATCCGCCCGGGGTGGTTGTTCCTGGGTGAGCCTTGCTGGCCGGTTCCCGGCTCTTCGACGAGCCGACTGGCCTGCCCTGGTGGTCACGGTGGTGGCCGGCATCCTGACCGGGCGCAACCTGATCGCGATCGTCCAGTTCATTCAGCGGCGTCCCCTGGAGGGCGATTTCGCCCTGTACTACGTGTTTGCCCGCATCGGTCTCCATCACGGATGGGGCTCGCTCTACGACCTCAACGCCCAGCGCCAGGAATGGCAGGCGCTGGGGCCGACGTTGTTCTATCCGGAGATTTACACGCCGCCGGTCGCCTGGCTGGTCGCGCCGTTTGCCCTGTTGCCGTTTTCGGTGGCGATCGCCCTGTGGACCGTGCTCCTGCTCGTTGCATTGGCCGTCACCTGGTGGCTCTGCGTGCCCGAGTACCGCTGGCCGGTCCGTGGGATGCACCTCGCCATTGCCGGAGCCGTGCCGGTGGTTGCGTTCGGGCTGCTCCTCGGTCAGGTGGTGGTGCTGGTGGCGGCCGCCGTGGCTGGCAGCTGGTGGCTGGTGCAGCGCGGGCACCCGTTCATCGCCGGCCTGTCCCTCTCCCTCATCGCCCTCAAGCCGCAGCTGGCCTTCCTCGTCCCGCTGACTATCCTGGCCGGCGGGCGCCGACGCATGTTCCTGGGCTGGCTGACCGGCTCAGCCGGCATCCTCGCCGTCTGCTTGATGACGCTGGGCCCTAGTGGGCTGGCCACCTATGGGTCACGCCTCTACCAGGCCACCCAGTCTCTGGATAGCTTCGTGGTCCCCGTCCGGCTTACGCTGGCGGGACTCCTGGGCCAGGGCCTCCTGGCGCATGCCGCCCAAGTTGCCGTGACGGTGATCACCCTGGCGGTCTGCTGGCGCCGGCGGAGTGCCGGACCGGAGTTCCCGATCGCCGCCGGCATCACGGCATCCCTGCTGGCGACGCCCTTCGTGCACGCGCAGGACTTGGCCATACTGCTGCCGGCCGCCTGGCTCTCGCTTCGATCTGGCTGGCGACCGTTTGAGCGCACGCTGGGACTGACCGGGTACCTGGCGAGCCTCGTCCTCTTCACGCCGCTCCCCTTGCTCCTCCTGATGCTTGGCTGGCTGCCCGGGAGAGTCGCCGTGCCGGCCGGCGTCGCCCGACCTCGAACCGATCTCGCCGAAGCCGGCTAGACAAGATGCCAACCCGCACGCCTGCGCGCGTTGCAGCAGGAGTGAGCTGGTTCGGGCGCCGCCTTCCTCCCTGGGCTGCCGCGTTGGCGGGCTACCTGTTCCTGGCCCTCCTGCTCTTCCTGCCGGTGTGGTTGCCACCGGGTCAGCGAACCGTTGGCGGAGACGGCGGTGACCCATTCTTCTTCAGCTGGTTCATCCGGTGGTTCCCGTACGCCATTGCCCATGGGTGGAACCCGCTGCTCACCGCCCATCTGGACTACCCGGACGGCGTCAACCTGATGTGGAACACGTCGATTACGCTGCCCAGCCTGCTGGTGGTTCCCGTGACGCTGACCGCCGGCCCGATGGTCGCCTACAACCTGCTGGCCACCCTCGGCCCCGCCCTCTCGGGCTGGTGTGCCTACCTGGCGCTGTCCCGCTACGTGCAGAGCCGGCCGGCCGCCTTCATCGGCGGAGCCCTCTATGCCTTCTCGCCCTTCATGGTCAGCCAATCCCTGGGGCATGTGCACCTGACCTTGGCCTGGGCGCCCCCACTGGCCCTGCTGCTCCTGGATGAGGTGTTGGTCAGGCAGCGGCGGAGTCTGTGGCTGGGCGTCGCGCTGGGCGCCCTGGGGGCCGCGCAGCTGATGACCGGCGAAGAGGTGCTGGCCATTGTGGGCGTGGCCGCGGCCGTTGGACTGGTGACCGCGGGCCTCTTACATCGCCAGGCCCTGTGGTCGCGACTGCAACCGGCCCTGCCGGTGCTGGGGGTGGCGGCCGCCGTCTTCCTGGTGGCGGCGGCCGTGCCGCTGGGCCTTCAGTTCCTCGGTCCGCAGCGGGTCCATGGGCCGCTCCAGCCGTCGAACTATTACGTGAGCGACCTGCTCAATTTCGTCCTGCCGACCCGCGTGCAGCTGATTGCGCCGGCGGCGGTGACTCACCTCTCCGATCACCTGGCGGGATACGGATCGGAGCGGACGGCCTACCTCGGTGTTCCGCTGATCGCGCTCCTGGCCTTGCTGGTTCGCCGCAGCTGGGGGCTTCCGGTCGTTCGGTGGGCGGCCATTGCGGGTGGCACGCTGGCGCTGCTCTCGCTGGGCGATACCCTGCACGTGGCTGGAGGGGACACGCGGATGCCACTCCCCTGGGCGGTGACGAGCGCCATCCCCCTGGTGCATGAGATCCTCCCCGTCCGCCTCACCCTGGTGGTGTTCTTGCTGGTGGGGCTGCTGGTCGCAGTCTCCGTCGACGCCACCCTGGCCACCCCGCGATGGCGGCCGCGGCTTTGGGGGGCGATAGCCGTCGGGCTGAGTGTGGCGGCCCTCTGTCCGGCGGTCCCGCTGCTGACGTCGCCCATCGCCACCCCGGGATTCTTCAGCCGACCGTCCGACCTGCATGCGCTACCGGAAGGCAGTGTCATCCTGGTGGCGCCCTTTGCCGTGGTGGGCTCCGCCGACGCGATGTACTGGCAGGCGGAAGCCGCTATGTGGTTTCGGATGCCCGAAGGGGAGGCCTTCGTGCCCAGTCCATACCCGCTCTATCCGCCGCCCTCGGCGACCGAGTTCGCCCTGGTCCGGCTGGCCGACGGCAGTGCCCCGCTGGCGGTCGTGGACGCGAGCGTGGCCCGCCAGATCCGGGCTGACCTGCGCCGGTGGAATGTGGAGGCCGTCGTGGTCGGCCCTATGGCGCATCGGGTAGAGGCGGTGGCGCTGATGAGCGCGGTGCTGGGACGGGCGCCGTTGGCTGGCGACGGGGTCGACGTGTGGTGGGATGTGCCGGCAGCTTTGGCGCAGATCGACCGTTATTCGGTCAATAATGCTGCCCCGCCGCCAACTCGCCCCCTCTGAGGAATCGCCCCGGGGCCGCTTCCGCGCGCTGCTGGGCCGGCACCCGGCGGCGCTGAGCCTGCTGCTGTTCAGCGGGCTGGGGGTCCTCGTGTGCATGCGGGTCTGGCAGGCGCCGGCCAGCGCGGCCATCGGAAACTCGCTGGATGTGCCGCAGTTCCTCTGGTTCCTGCGCTGGTATGCGTTCGCCCTCGCCCACGGCCAGCCGCCCTTCGTCTCCGACTACATCAACTACCCGGGCGGCGTGAACCTCATGTGGAACACGTCGATTCCGCTGCTGGCGCTGCTGGTGTCCCCGGTGACGCTGACCGCGGGACCGGTGGTGGCGCTGAACATCCTCAGCACGCTGGCACCAGCGCTCACCGCCTGGACCGCCTTCCTGGCCTTGCGGCGCTATGTCATGCGTCCGAGTGCGGCACTGGTGGGCGGGGCGGTCTTTGGCTTTTCACCCTTTGTCATCACCCAGTCGCTGGGTCACCTCCAGCTCGCGTTCGCCGCCCTGGTCCCGCTCATCTGGATGACCCTCGACGAAATCCTGGTTCGGCAGCGCCGGCGGGCCGCGCCCATCGGACTGGCGCTGGGCGCGCTGGGCGCGGCGCAGCTGCTGATGGGCGAGGAGCTGCTCGCCATCTGCGGCATCACGGCGGTGCTAGGAATGGTCATGCTGGCGGCCTTGAACCCTGACCAGGTGGGCCGCCGCCTGCCGCACGTGGCTCGCGCCTTCGGGGTGGCGGCCCTGACGTTTGCCATCCTGGCGGCGTATCCCGTGATGGTGCAGGTCTTTGGGCCGCAGCAGGCTCACGGGCCGCTGCAACCGACCTGGATCTACGAGACCAATCTGCTGGGACTCGTCCTTCCGACCGAGCGCCAGCTGGTGGCGCCCGGGGCGGCGGTGGATCTCAGCCGTTACGTCAGCGGGCCGATGGAGAACGGCGCCTACCTGGGAGTCCCGCTGATCGGGCTGATGTACTGGATGGCCCGCCGGCACTGGTCACGGCGGATCGTGCGGTGGGCCCTCCTGCTGACGGTGGCCATGGTCGTCCTGTCGATGGGATCAGGGCTCCGGGTAATCGGCAGGCCGGTCGGGCTGCCGATGCCGTGGAGCCTTCTGGGGTGGGCTCCCGGGCTTGATCACGTACTGCCCGTGCGGCTGATGGGGCCCGCCTTCCTGCTGGCCGGCCTGCTGGTGGCGCTCTTTGTCGACCATGGCCTGGCCTCGGGTTCCGGCGGCCAGCGCCGGTTCGCGCTGGGCGTCGGCGGCCTGGCGCTGATCGCTATCCTGCCCTTCCCGCTCCCGGCTCGGCCGGTGACACCCCCCGCCTTCTTCACCACCGGGGCCGTCACCCAGGTGGCAGCCGGCAGCGTGGTGCTGGTCGCCCCGTTTTCCCAGGCCTACACCGGGTCCGACGCCATGGGCTGGCAGGCGCAGGCGGGCCTGCGGTTTCGGATGCCGGACAGCTATGCGTACGGGCCGAACTGGCTCAGCCCGGCGCCCTCGCGGCTGCAGACCGCCATGGTGGCCATTCAACTGTATGGGGATCGGCCGCCGCTGTCGGCCTCGTACCGGCAGCAACTCCTGGAGGAGCTGCGGGGCTGGCGCGTGCACACCGTGGTGGTAGGCCCGATGGCGAACCAGCCGGCCATGGTCGACTTCCTGACCCGGCTGCTGGGTCGGCCTCCGCTGTCGACCGGCGGAGTCTATCTCTGGGCGCCGGACACGACCAACCTGGAGTAGTTGGGCTAGGCAGCCCGCGAGGAGTCACCCGGAAGGTCTGGCAGATGCCGCTGGCTGCGCAGGATGGCCAGGCGTTCGCGGTGGTAGGTGTCGGCCTCTCCGAAGAGCGCCCGCCGGGTCGCCAGCCGGATCCGGAGCATGGTGGCCAGGGCCCGGAGTCCGTCCACCCAGGTCACCTTCTTTCCCTCCTCCCGGTTGCGCGCGTAGTACGTGATCGGGATCTCGTGGATGCGGTAGCCGAGGCGGAGCAGTCGGGCGGTGATTTCGGCATCGGTGTCAAACCGGTCGGCGTGCAGATTCAACCGCCGCATCAGCTCGGTGCGCATGACTTTGAAGCCGGTGGCCATGTCCTGGATATACGAGTTGAAGAGGATGTTGGCGATCGTGGTCACGAAACGGTTTCCCATCACGAACCAATAGCTGTAGGCGGTGTGCCCGGCGAAGCCGCGCAGGCCGTACACGACGTCGGCGCGCCCCTCGAGGATGGGGCCCATCAGCCTGGCGTAATCGAGCGGATCGTACTCGAGGTCCGCATCCTGGATGACAACGAACGGAGCGGAGACGGCCGCCAGCCCGGTCTGCAAGGCCGCGCCCTTCCCCCGGTTGCGGTCGTGCCGGATCACCTGGACCCGAGGGTCGCTGCGGAATCGCTCCGCGATGTCGAAGCTGCCGTCGGTCGAGGCGTCGTCCACCACCACGACCTGGGCCACGCTCGGCTGGCGCAGCACCCGCGTCAGCACGGCTTCCAGCGTGGCTGCCTCGTTGTAGACAGGCACGATCACACCCAGCGTCGGGTCCACAGTCTTCCCAACTCGGGGCCAGCGCGAAATTTGCGGCCCCGATTGCCTTCCGCCTACAAGAGCTGCTCCGGCTAACCCGGAGTCCTGGGCCTTGACCGATGACTGGCTCCGGAGACTGGATTCGAACCAGCAACCTCGGCGTTAACAGCGCCTTGCTCTACCGTTGAGCTACTCCGGAGTGCAGTCGACATTATAGGTTCCGCCCCACACCGCAATCGGTCATAGCGACCGTCCGCCTACGCATCGATGGCGGACGCCGGGCACACGTCGGTGCCGCGAGCAGGTGCTAAGCGGCCGCCGACGAGTCGGTTGGGAGGTCGGGTAGGCGCCGGTGGCTCCGGAGGGCTGCCAGCCGCTCACGGTGATACGCGTCCTCATCCCCGAACAAGGCCCGCCGCGACGCCAGCCGGAGCCGCGCCAGGGTGACCAGCGCCTTCACCCCATCCCGCCAGGTGAGCTTCTTTCCCTCCTCGCGGCTGCGGGCATAGTAACCGATCGGTACCTCGTGGATCCGGTACCCCAACCGGAGCACGCGCGCGGTGATCTGGGGCTCGATGTCAAAGCGGTTGCCGGAGAGCCGCAGCCGCCGCATGAGATCGGTGCGCATGCACTTGAAGCCGGTCTCCATATCGTTGAGGTAGCAGTTGAAGAGCACGTTGGTGGCGGTGGTCACCAGGCGGTTGCCAATCACGAACCAGTAGGAATACGCCGTCTGGCTGGCAAAGCCGCGCACGCCGTAGACGACGTCGGCCCGGCCCTCGAGGATGGGCGCAATCAGCCGCGGGTACTCGAGCGGGTCGTACTCCATGTCCGCATCCTGGATCACGACCAGCGGCGCGGTGACCGCCTCCAGTCCGGTCTGGATGGCGGCCCCCTTGCCCCGATTGACCGGATGGTGGAGCACCCGCACCCGAGGATTGGAGCGGAACTGCTGGGCAATCTCGGAGGTGCCGTCGGTCGAGGCGTCGTCCACCACGACCACCTGCGCCACGCTCGGCTGCCGGAGCACACGCTCCAGCACGCCCGCCAGGGTGGCCGCCTCATTGTAGGCAGGCACGATCACGCCCAGCACGGGGTCCATAGTCTTCCCAACTCCGGGGCCCGACGGAATTTGCGCGCAGGCGCCGCGCGCCGGCGGCAGAAACTCGTCATGCCCCCGTTGCACCCTGGCGAATTGAATCCCCTGAAGCCGATGCCGGCGCTCGCGCGGTTCTGGACGGCCAGCCCACGCCTGCGTCGAACGCTGACGATCACCCTCTTCCTGGCGAGCCTCGTGCCAGCGGCCATCGGGTTGGTTCACTGGGGCGTGGGCTTGCAGCGGCCCGGGTACACGAACTTCGGTGACTACTACTTGGACGCGCGGATCGGGGTGCACGACGGCTGGAGCAGCCTGTACGACCTGAAGGTCGAGGAGCGCGAGTGGCAGGCGCTGGGCGGGGCCGACGTCCTGCCCATGTTCCCGGTCATCTACCCGCCCCCGTTGGCGTGGGTGGTGGTGCCCTTCAGCCTGCTGCCGTTTCCGATCGCCTTCGCCTTGTGGGCGACCCTCATGCTGGCACTGTTCCTCTGGGCCTGGACCACGATCGCCCCCGGATCCCGCCTGCAGCGGTGGACGCTCCTGGCGGCGGCCATCGGCACGTCCGCGGTGTCCTTTGGCCTGCTGCTGGCCCACGTCCTGATCGGCATCCTCGCCGGAGTCACGGCCGCCTGGTGGTTCCTTCGGACCCGGCGAGAACTTCTGGCGGGATTGGCCTTGCTGGTCCTGGCGATCCGGCCGCAGGCGGCATTGCTGGTTCCCTTCGCGCTCCTGGTGGCCGGCTACCGGCGGACGTTCGTGGTGTGGGCCGCGGGGATGGCCGTCATCGGTGGGGTCGCCATGGCCAGCGTCGGGCCCTCGGGCGTGCACGCGTACGTCGATCGCCTCCA
>VBID01000227.1 GCA_005880615.1 Chloroflexota bacterium | reverse complement strand
CATCCCAACGCTGTTCCCTGGATTGCTCCCGCCGGGTACGCTGCCCGTGCAGAAGGCCGTCCTCATTTACGCAGGCAAGGGTCGGCGTCATTCGTTAGTCACAATGGAACGACCGGCTCCGATTCGCAGCGTCGTAGGTTACGCTGCGGGTCGCGAGACCTGACGTAGCGCAGAGCTACATGCGAAAGGAGCCGGTCTATGAGGAAGGATACCAGATTCGTGGGGCTGGATGTGCACGCCGAGACGATCGCCGTGGCGGTGGTGGAGCCGGAGGGTGAGCTGCGGTTCCTGGGGACGATCCCCAACCGTCCGGAGGCGATACGGCGGCTGATGAAGCGGCTCGGCCCGGTTCAGCGGCTGCGGGTGTGCTACGAGGCAGGGCCGACGGGGTACGTGCTGTACTGGCAGCTGACCGAGCTGGGGGTGCACTGCGACGTGGTGGCCCCCTCGCTGGTGCCCGTGAAGGCGGGCGACCGAGTCAAGACCGATCGTCGCGATGCGGAGAAGCTGGCGCGCAGCTATCGCAGTGGCGATCTCACGCCGGTGTGGGTGCCGGATGCGGCGCACGAGGCCCTCCGGGACCTGCTGCGGGCACGCGAAGCCGCCAAGTCGGACCAACTGCGGGCGCGCCACCGCCTGGGCAAGTTCCTGCTGCGCCACGGCCGGAGGCCGGACCCTGGGATCCGGCCCTGGACGTGCAAGCACATGGAGTGGATCAAGCGGCAGGTGCACTTCGAGGTCGCGGCACAGGACGCCACGCTGACCGACTACATCACGGAGGTGGAGCACGCAGGGCTCCGCATCGAGCGTCTCGAGCGCGCCATCGATGAGGCGGTGTCGACGGTCCCCCACAGGATGCGCGCCGTGATTGACGCGCTGCAGGCCTTGCGGGGCATTCGGCTGATCTCGGCCGCGACGATCGTGGCGGAAGTCGGTGAGTTGAGCCGCTTCGCCAGACCGCGGCAGTTGATGGGGTACAGCGGCGCCGTGCCGCGCGAACATTCCAGCGGCGAGAGGACGCGGCGGGGTGGCATCACCAAGACGGGCAACGCACACCTCAGGCGCATCGTCGGGGAGGCGAGCTGGGCGTACCGGCATCGACCCAACCTCAGCCGGGCACTGCGCCAGCGTCAGGAAGGGCTCAGCGAACAGGTCAAGGAGATCGCCTGGAAGGCGCAGCACCGGTTGCATCAACGGTTCCGGAAGCTGACGGCCAGGGGCAAGGCCAAACAGCAGGTGGTCACGGCGGTGGGCCGAGAGCTGCTGGGGTTCATCTGGGCGATCGGGACAACCGTTGAGCGAGGTCTCACCGAACACGCGGACCGGCGGCGAGTGGCGTAGGGACTCAGCAGACAGGCATCGGGGAAGCACGATGAGTGCAGGGCAGATCAGGGGGCGGTCGAGAGGCACACGGACAGGAGGATCCTCGTGCCTGTTATGCGACAGGCCTGTGGCCGGACCCGCGATGTTAGTGCGAGGCAGCTCCCGACGGATGACGACCATGACGGCGAGCCTCCAGGGCTCGATCCGCGAATATCAGCTTGATCAACCGTCGATGAAGCCCGCTCGACCGTCGCCTGGTCTGCCCCGCACTCACGCATCACGCTCGGCATGACTTGACAGGTCGTTCCATATCAACAGAGAGGGAGAGAGTTTGGCGAGAACCGGCCGGGCTTTCAGGGCTCCGGGCCACTCTCCGGTTAACAGGTGCCGGGGGCCAGGCAGAGCACGACAGGATGGGTGGCGCTAACCCTGTGGAAACCTGGTGGCCCAGGTGATCGGTTCGAACTCGGGGACCGCCGGGTTAACAGCAGGAGAGTCGTCGGGATCCTGCTCCGGCCCGATCTGACTACACGTTGGCTGGCCCCCCTGGCAATCCACTTCGCGGTGGGCGGAATTTCCGGGAGGGACAGGGCATGGGCGTCGTCTGTAAGGCGCCCACTTAGGGTCTGTCCCCCGGTTCCGCCGCCCATCGTCGAAGCCGAGGTTGACGCCATAGCCCTTACCGGACCTAAAATCGCAGCTTGAACTTCCTTTGCGCCATCTCATAGAAATCTTCGGAGGCCTCGCATGCAGGGTCCACCGCCAGCGCCACTCATCGGCGCGATGACCACGGCCGGCGGTTTGATCAGCGCAGCCGACACGTCATGGATGCTGATCGCCACAGCTCTCGTACTTCTCATGACGCCGGCTCTCGCCTTCTTCTATGGAGGGCTGGTTCGATCGAAGAACGTGTTGAACACGATGATGATGAGCCTCGGCTCGCTAGGCGCGGTGGGCATCGCCTGGGTCGTCGCCGGCTACAGCCTGGCCTTCGCCCCGGGGAATGGATGGATTGGCGGCGGTGCCCACCTCTTCCTGAACGGCGTTGGCCTCGAGCCGAAGGGGTCGATCCGCTGATCTCGGGAGCCATCGTGGAGCGGATGCGCTTCGGTCCGTATCTCGCGTTCATCACGCTCTGGGCCCTGACCGTCTACGCGCCCGTCGCTCACTGGGTCTGGGGAGGCGGCTGGCTGGCCCGATTGGGGGCGCTCGACTTCGCGGGCGGGACCGTCGTGCACGTCAACGCCGGCGTGGGGGCGCTGGTGGCAGCCATCTTTCTGGGACCGCGCAAGGATTATGGGCGCCAGGCGCTTCTTCCGCACAGCGTGCCGTTGGTGCTCCTGGGATCGTCCCTGCTCTGGTTCGGCTGGTTCGGTTTCAACGGCGGGAGCGCGCTCGGAGCGAACGCCTCGGCCGCCCTCGCCTTCGTGAACACGCTGCTCGCCCCCATGGCCACGCTCATCGTATGGTTGCTCCTCGACCTGGCGCGGACCGGCAAGGCGACCGCGGTGGGTGCCGCGACCGGTATCGTGGTCGGTCTCGTGGCAATCACTCCGGGCGCCGGGTTCGTCTCCCCCATGAGCGCGGTTGCGATCGGAGCCCTCGCCGCGCTTCCGAGCTACTACGCCATCCAATGGCGCTCCAGGACGCGGCTCGACGATTCGCTCGACGTCCTCTCGGCCCACGGCGTGGGCGGTGCCTTCGGGGCGCTGCTAACGGGCGTTTTCGCCGCGCGGGCGTGGGGTGGAACGGACGGGCTCCTGTCGGGACATCCCGCGCAGCTCGCGCGGCAGGCGGCGGCGGTGCTCGCGACGGCGACCTACAGCGCGGTCGGAACGTACGCGCTTCTGAAGCTGGTCGGCTTCATGGCGACGATGCGCGCCGGAAGGAAGGAGGAAGGAGTGGGCATGGACGTGCCCCAGCACGGGGAGGAGGCCTATACGAGCGGCGAAGGCGCGATCCTGGTCATGACCGACCGCGCGCCAGCCATGGACATGCGAACCCGGGAGGCCCGTTGAGCGCCGCCGCGGCCGGCTCTTCGGGCGTCTCCCTCCCGCCGGAGGGTCGGCCATGAAGCTGATCGTTGCGATCGTGCGCCCCGAGAAGCTGAACGACGTTCTCGAGGCCCTGTACAAGGAGGAGGTTCGGGGGCTGACGATCACGCAGGCCCGTGGTCACGGGGGCGAGATCGAGAGCGTCGAGACCTACCGTGGGACGACCGTGAAAATGGACCTGGTCGACAAGGTCCGCCTGGACATCGGTGTCTCCGAGCCGTTCGTCGAGAGAACGGTGCAGGCGATCATGAGGTCGGGCCGAACCGGCGAGGTCGGCGACGGAAAAATTTTCGTGCTCCCGGTGCTGAAGGTCTATCGCATCAGGACGGGCGAGGAAGACGTCGAGGCCGTGACGCCCCTGGTCTGACCGGAGTGAGCCGATGCCCAACTCGCTGCTCGTGACCGCACTCGGCGGGCGGATGCGGATCCTGGCCGCGATCCATCCGCCCGAGGCCACCCGCGACATTCTGGAGTGTCTGGGCCTGCCGTCGCGCGCCCCGCCCGCCGCCCCCGCTCGAGCCGACCCCGAGTCCCCGGAGGCGGAGCCTGCCGACCGGTAGGCCGCCGCGCCGGGTGGTCGTCGCAGTGGCCCGCCGCCGGAACCCGACCGCTCGGGATGCCGGACAGAGGTCGACGTGCGTCCATCCGCCGCCGTGCGCCCTCTCGCCACCCGCCACCCGCCCGTCAGCACAGCTTGAATCCACCCGCTACCCGGTCACCCGCCCGGTTCCCGCTACCCGGGGGTTGACGGATTGAGCCTTACCGGACCTGGAATCGCAGCTTCACTTCCGAGCGCGGTCGTTACCGGACCACGGAACGCAGCTTATACTTCCTACGCGCTCTCCGGATCCAGCGGGCGCGCCTCGGTCGCGGACGGCCCCTGGAAGCGCGCGCAGGCGAGCGGGAGACCATGGAACGATTATGCCGCAGCGCCTTCCTGGTGCGTCAACGTGGACTCCGGAGACGATCGACGGCGGGATCGACGATGTTCCTTGGGCCTGCTCGTGCTAAGGTAAATAAATGCCGGTCAAGTTCCGCGACTACTACGAGGCCCTCGGGGTGTCCCGCGCCGCGGCGCCGGACGAGATCAAGAAGGCCTACCGGAAGCTGGCCCGCAAGTACCATCCCGATTTCAATCCGAAGAACAAGGCGGCCGAGGAGCGCTTCAAGGAGATCAACGAAGCCTACGAGGTCCTGTCGGACAAGGAGAAGCGGCGGCGCTACGACGCCCTCGGCGCGAACTGGAAGTCGGGGATGGACTTCACGCCG
>VBID01000151.1 GCA_005880615.1 Chloroflexota bacterium | reverse complement strand
GGGCGGAACGCTGGCCACAGGATAGACCTGCATGCTCGGGGCGTCAAGCAATGCCTAGACTGGACCTATGCCCCCACGCAAGAATCCTGGAACGGCGACCGCGCAGCGAACCGGCTCAACCGGCTTCGCCAGCGTCGTCGGGCATGCTCACACCATTGCCGCCTTGCAGGGACAGCGGCGCCTAGGCCGTCTGGCCCATGCCTACTGCCTCATTGGCGAGGAGGGAGTGGGCAAGACGAGCGTGGCCCGCGCATTGGCGGAGGAGCTCCTGTTGGGGCCAGGCCAGCCGCCCCGGCTCGAGGTGCATCCCGATTTCTGGATCGACGATCGCGACGAGGCCATCAGCATCGATGAGATCCGGTTCAAACCGGAACGGGTCGCCGAGATCCACGACCAGTCGCTGCAGCAGTTCCTCAGTCTCAAGCCATTCGTGGCTTCGGCGCGGGTGGCCATCCTGGCCAACGCCGAGCGGATGACCGAGGCCGCCCAGAACTGTTTGCTCAAGACGTTGGAGGAGCCACCGCCCAACACCGTGCTGGTCCTGACGACCGCCTACCCCGATCACCTGCTCGCCACCTGTCTCTCGCGCTGCCAGCTGCTGCAGCTGGCCCCGGTGCCGGCGGCCACCCTGGGGACCTGGCTGCAAACTACCTGGCACGCCAAGGAGCGGGCCCCCGACCTGGCAGCGCTGGCCCATGGCCGGCCGGGTTGGGCCGTGCGCGCCCTCTCCGACCCGGCGCAACTGGCGGCGGCCGAACGTTGGGAAGCCGAGCTGCCGGCGCTGGCCTTTGCCGACGTCGACACCATCCTGGGTTATGCCGTGCGGTTTGGCCAGGGCCCGGCGGCCGACCAGCGGCTGGTCGCCGGCGAAGCCCTACGTGCACTCTCGGCCTGGCTGCGCGACGCGGTCCTGGTTCAGGCGGGCCTGGTTGAGACCCCGGTGTCGCCCTCCCGCCGACGCGCGCTCGCGCACTGGGTTTCCGGGGTCCCGGCCGCTCACCTACGGGCCTCGCTAGCAGGCGCCCAGCGGACCCAGCTGCTGATCGATGAGAATGTAAATCCTCGGCTGGCCATGGAAGTGCTGCTCCTCGATTTACGCGTGCCCTTGCCGGCATGAAACGAGTCTTCATCACTCTGCCCTTGCCGGCGGCGGGGACCGATCTCCTCCGCCAGCGCTACCAGGTGGAAGTGGTGGAGGCCGAGGGCATGCCCGAGGCCGAGGTGATCGACCGCATCAAACGGCTGAATCCCGACGGGATCGTGGGCATGGTGAACGTGCCCATCACGGACGCCATCATGGCCGCGGCGCCCAGCCTGAAGGTGATCGCCAACTACGCGGTCGGCTACAACAATGTCGACCTCGAAGCGGCGACCCGCCGAGGCATCCTGGTCACCAACACCCCTGGCGTGCTCACCGAGGCTACCGCCGACCTGGCCTTTGCGCTGCTGCTGGCGGTCGCCCGCCGGGTGGTGGAAGGCGACCGAATGGTGCGCGAAGGCCGGTTCAAGGGTTGGAAGGCTGACCTGCTGCTGGGCAGCGACGTCTACGGGCGGGTGCTGGGTGTGATCGGGTTCGGCCGGATCGGCCAGGCGGTGGCACGGCGGGGCCTGGGCTTCAGCATGTCCATCCTCTACTACGATGCCCGGCGGGCCCGGCCCGAGGTGGAAAGCGATCTGCGGGCCGTCTTTGTTCCCCTGGACGAGCTGCTGCGCAAAGCCGACTACGTCACCATCCATGCGGACCTGAACGCGGACACCCGCCACCTGATCAGCGAACGCGAGCTGCGCCTGATGGGTCCCGACCATTACCTGATCAACGCCGCCCGCGGCCCCATCGTGGATGAGAAGGCGCTGGTGCGGGCGCTGAAAGAGGGATGGATCAAGGGCGCGGCGCTGGATGTTTACGAACACGAGCCGAAGCTGGAGCCGGGGCTGACCGAGTGCCAGAATGCGGTGTTGCTGCCCCATCTGGGGAGCGCCACGGTGGCCGCCCGGGCGGCGATGGCCGAAACCGCGGCCCGCAATCTGATCGCCGCGCTGGAAGGCGAGGTGCCTACTAACCTGGTCAATACCGAGGTCCTGGCGGCCAAGAAGAGCTAGGTTGCCGATCAGGCTGCTGGCGCTCGACCTCGACGGCACGCTGCTCAACGACGCGCTCCAAATAGCGCCCCGAGACGAGGAGGCCGTCAAAGCCGCCGTGGCGGCCGGCGTCCACGTGGTGCTGGCCACCGGGCGGATGTTCCGGTCGGCTCTCCCGTACGCGGAGCGGCTCGGCCTGACCGGCCCGATGATCAACTACCAGGGAGCGGTGGTGCGCGACGTGGCCACCCGCGAAGTTTGGTATCGCTGTGAGCTGACAGTCGCCATGCAGCAGCGGGTGCTGGCCTTCGCCGAACCGCGGGACCTGCACGTGAATGTCTATCTGGACGAGGAGGTGTACACGGCGCGCGCCCGGCCCGAGGCGGATCTGTACGCCAGGATTGCCCTCGTCCCCTACCACGTGGTCGGACCGCTCTCGCAATGGATCCGGGGGCCCGGCACCAAGATGGTCATGGTGGAACTCGATCCGGAGCGCATTCCCGGGCGGATTGCCGAACTCGAGGCCTGGATGGCGGGCGTGGCCACCGTGACCCGATCTCTGCAATGGTTCGTTGAGGTCGTGAATCCGCAGGCGTCCAAGTCACGTGCCCTGGCCATGGTGGCCGAACGGCTGCACGTCCCACAGGCCGAGGTGTGCGCGATCGGCGACAACAGGAACGATCAGGACATGATCGCCTGGGCCGGCTTGGGGGTCGCCATGGACACCTCCCCGCCGGAGGTCAAAGCCATCGCCCGATATGTGACGACGACCCCTCAAGCAGGTGGGGTGGCCGAGGTTATCGAGCGCTTCGTGCTGGGGAGCGAACGGGCGCCGATCAAGGCGTCGGGCTAGCAAGCCGCGGGTATACTCTTCGAGTTCGCGGCCCCGTGGTGTAGCTGGTCTAACACGCAGCCCTGTCAAGGCTGAGATCGGCGGTTCGAATCCGCTCGGGGTCGCCAATACCACCTGAGAGCCTCGGCATAGACCGGGTACACGTCGACGTCCGTCACTCGGTCATCCGTGACCGCGATCCGCTGGAAGACTCGCTGGACCACTTCCCGCTGCGCTTCCGGTGTAGACTCGTGGACTGCCGCGGCGAATCCTCGAACCAGCTCGAGCGCCTGGATCGGCGTCATGCCCGGCGTCGTGGTTGCGAATTCCCAGCGGCGTTCCTCTTCGGCGATCTGCTGAAGGGAGCGGTCCCGGAACTTTCGCTCGCACAGGCCGTCGCGGTACATTTCGAGGACGCGTTCCCGCCGCAGAGCGAGTTCCCGCCGAGCGGCTTCGGAGCGAATGTAATCATCGTTGCCCCCGGTCTCCCGGCAGAGGGCAATCACAGCCTTGGCGACGTCCTCCTGAGCATGCAGCGGGATGTCGAACCAGCGCAGAAGCTCGAGCACCTGACGCTCGACGACTTCCGCGTTGACCATTTTCTGTTGACAGCGTTCAACGCCCACGTGCCGGCAGCGGTAGTTTCGGCCGTGCTTGTTGGCGGTCGCCTGGCCCCACATCGGGCCTCCGCAGTGCCCGCAGCGCACGATGCCGGCCAGCAAATACGTTCGCCGTTGGGCTGCCTTCCGCTGCCGGCCTTCGCGGAGCTTCGCCTGCACATTCTGCTGCCGAACGCGCAGTGCCCGTTGCGCTTGCGCTTCGGTGATCAGCGGCGGATGACTTCCCTTGATCAGCTCGCGGTCAGGCCGGCGCCAGTGGCGCTTGATGTAACCGCGATATAGCTGATAGTTGTTGAGCACGGTCCGGACCATCTTCTCGGTGATCTCTTGCCCGCTACGTGCGCGAAAGCCGCGCAAGTTCAGATGACGGGCGAGGGATAGATCTGAGTATGCCCCGGTCCCGTAGAGGTCAAAAATCTGCCGAACGAGCTTGGCCTCGCGACGATTCGCTGCGAGCCGCAGCGCGCCGTTCGGCCGAGAGTAGCCAAGCGGAACCGTGCCGAAGTGCTCTCCGCGCGCTTGCTTTGCCGCGATCCACTGAATGGCCCGCTCCGCATCGAGTTCGCGCTCGAGTTCTGCCCAGACGACGGCCATTGCCAGAAAGGCTCGACCATATGGGGTCGTTGTGTCGATCTTCTGCGTGATGCAAACGAAGTCAATGTTCTGTTTCTGGATGTCTTCCAGGAAGGCGAAGTAGTCTCGCTTGTTGCGCGAGAGGCGGGAGAGGCTATGAATGACGACCGCGTTGAACTCTTTCAGGCGCCGTCGTAGCTCCTGGTATCCGGCGCGCTTGTCGGTCCCGCCTGAGCTGTGCCCTTCGATGTCGGCGAAGACCTCGTAGCCGTAACCGTCTGACTCGCACCACCGGATGCAGGCTTCGCGCTGCATTTCCGGCGAGATGTAGCGCACGCCCTTGTAGACCTGCGACTTGCGGATGTAGATAGCCGCGCGCCTCCCCTTGGGTGCCGGTAGTCCGCTCATGCTGCCTGTTTCTCGATTGGCTCCTGAACCCGCGTTCGTTGGTGGGTCGTCCAGAGCGCCCACACCAGCTCGGCGTACGCGTGACAGGCTAGCTCCTTGTCCGGCGCACAGTCAACCGCGTCGGGGCCGCCGTGAACGGGCTGGGCCGTGTGAGCGCCGTGGGCCGGTTCCGGGCCACGTGTGGCCACACGTCGCGATTGTGGCCTGGTGTGTGGCGCCTTCAAGCGGCGAGGTCCAGTAACAGTACGCGCTCGCCGTTTCCGGGTACCGCGGCCCAAACCGGCCCGAGCGGGCCATGTGTGGCGAGAAGCGCGTTTGTTGTCGTCCACACCCGCGGCACCGGCGGGAACGCGTGCGGAGAGCGGACGCCGCGACTTGTTGAACCGTCGTCTCGCGCGCGGCGCCAGGAACGACGAAGAGGATATGTAACTGGTCTGCACCAACGCGACCCGCTTGGTGCATGAGGTAGCGCCGGAACTTGGCTTGCAGCCAGAGTCGACGTTCGGTTCCACGGTCGATCTCGATGTACGCGCGGATTCTTCGGTCACCAAGCCTGACCTCGGCGGCACCGTCTGGGGTCAGGATGGGTTTGCCATCTCTCGCGTATGCAGCGAGAGCCTGATCCTGGCTCATCCAGATAAGCCGTCTACCCGCCGAGCGGGTCGTCGTGAGCAGCTGCACATAGAAGTCGTTGATGGCGAGCGTGTGGTTGATGTGCAGAAAGCTGCGGCCGGTTCGGGCCGCCCGAAGACCCAACACTTCCCGGTTGATCCCGGTGATCTGGGCGGCGACGCGGGCGCCTTCGGCGGTCAGAATGTAGGCACGCGGGCCGGCACCGGCGAGCGGCTGCGGCAAGTAAATCACGTGCCGGATCAGTCCAAGTTGCTTGAGATGCGCGAGCGCTGCCTGGCACCGCCGCCTGCTGCCGAAGAACATGACCATTAGCTGGTCGCGGGTGAGCGCGCGCTGTTGCGCGAGTGCAGCGAGCATCTGGACGTGGCGTTCGGTTAGGCGATGTTTGAGAGGAAAGAGTGGAGAGCACTTGCGTGCCGTTTTCAAGTTCGGCGCCCGCTTCAGCCGACCGTCACTTTGCATGCTGACACCCCGAGTGACACCCTGATGGCCTGCGATTTCAAAGCTCCGTGCCCGGCCAGAGCGGCTCAGAGCCTTTACCTTCTAAAGGGCCTCGATTTCAGACGATTTCGGCGCACCAGTTTTCGGCTATTGGTCACTTGCCCTCCATCCTCCAAAAGGCCGCCCCAAGGCCCGATTTCGGCAAATGAGTTTGTGCGGGCCGCGTAGTAGTCGGCGGTCGATACACCCCCACCATGAATTCGCGCCGCTCTTGGAGCGGTCTTCTGACAAGCGCAATGAGAGGCACGCCGGGGTCCTCAGCATTAGGGTCTGCCGATGGCCAATCGTCGCCGTACATCATTCATAGGGCGGGTTTTCGGGGGCCCTTTTTGGACATCCGCGTGAAGAAGGCATTTAAGGACGGCCACGCGACGGCCTGCGAACCCACTGGGGTCACCCGAAGCCGGTGGGTAACCGCTAGCTCGCTCCGCCGTTACATCAGCGTGAAGTGTTGGTGGGTGCCCCTCTTTCTGGTTCTGGCGAGCTGCGGCGGCCCGGCAGCGACTCTTTCACCGACCGCCTCACCAAGCGCAGTGAAATCGCCAACCCCCAGCGGTGCTGGAGGCATTTGGTCGAGCGCCGGCACGATGAAGACCGCTCGCGACTACCACACGGCGACGCTGCTTCGAAATGGCAAAGTGCTGGTCGCTGGCGGCTACACGGGACCGCTCGGTTCAGTTGTTCTCGCGAGCACCGAGCTCTACGATCCGGTCACCAACCGCTGGTTGGAAGCAGCGCCCCTGCTCGTCCCTCATGCGTCTCATGCTGCAGCCCTTCTGCCCGATGGGAAGGTCCTCGTCGCCTCGGGAAGATCTAGTGGGGGAGACACGGTCGAGGCAGAGACATACGACCCGGCAGCCAACGCCTGGTCGAGGGCTGGCAGCCTGGCGGTGGCTCGCACCAGCGCCACGGCCATCGTGCTCACAACCGGAAAGGTACTGGTCATCGGTGGTGACGCCGGAACAAACCCGCCTGCTGAGCTTTACGATCCAGGCACAAACAGCTGGTCGCAGCTACCGAATACGACCACGCATCACGTTAATGTGGCGAGCTCACTGAGTAATGGGAAAGTGCTGGTTCTGGGCGACGAATCAAACTGGAGCTATCTGTTCAGCGCTATATACGATCCGCTGAGCAACACCTGGTCGTCGATCGGCCGCCCGCCGGTCCCCCTGCTCAGTGCAGTGCTGCTCGGAAACGGCAAAGTGCTTTTTGTCCGCAACCTCACACCGAGCGGCGACACCCGGCTAGCCGAGCTCTATGACCCGGTGCTCGACAGCTGGACTCCCGCCGCGCGGATGGAAATCAACGGGGTTTGGGGAACAGCTACGGCTTTGCCCGGCGGTCGAGCCCTGGTGGCGGGCGGTCCGATGAGCGGGGGCGCTATCGGATGTGGCCCAGACGCGTCGTGCCCGAACGCCGAAGTCTACGACCCGGCCCAGGATGCCTGGACAGTGACCAGTGGAATGGCAACGAGCCGAGGGGAGCACACAGCGACGCTGCTCACAAACGGCAAGGTCCTGATCACGGGTGGCTTTGTACCTCCTAATCCCGATATGATCGCCACGGCTGAGATCTACGATCCTACGCGCCAATAGCACACGTTCGAATCTCGTGCTGGATCAGAACGTACTTGCGGAGGGTCGGTGATATTTGCGCTCCCGAACCCCACTAGGATGACCCACCGTTGCATGTCAGCCAATTGGTCGGCTGGCTGGAGTGAGCGTCCTTGTACCGGCACTTAGTGAGGTCGCGCTAACCGCTACGTTCATGTGATCCGACCGTAAAAGGAAACGACCCCGGCGCGGAGGCCGAGGCCGTTCTCCTATCGAGAGCTTCGCTACTTCTTGGCGTAGGTGGCCGCACCCTTGAAGTCCAGCATGACGACAGGCTCGTTGCCGACCACCCAGGCATCGTGTCCAGCCGGAGTGAAGACGGCGTCGCCCGGACCCGCCTCGTCCTCGGTGCCGTCCTCGAGCTTCGTCTTCAGCCGGCCGGAAACGACAAAGGCGACATGCGTCTGCTGGCACCATTCGGTCCCGACCAGTGGTTTGACCGACTGGGACCAGCGCCATCCCGGCTGCAGCTCGAACCGGCCGATCACGGCGTCCCCAACGTTGGCGATATCGATCTTGCCCTTGTCGAACTTGCGTGTTTCATCTGGCGACTTGAAGTTCTTACGGACGACTGTCTTGCGAGTAGCGGTCCCTTCGGCCATGTTCAACCTCCTCACATAGAAAACGAATCGGCCCCGTCCGCCACGGTACGAACCGCCGTGCCACGCTGTCAATCGAACATTTGATCGCGAACGATCTTGGTGACTGGACCCTGGTCCGTTTCGGCGCCAGCCCAATCCCGGTTTGGCAGGTCCGTAACTTGACCTTTTCAATGTGGGGGCGCCCTGGCTGGCTCGGTGCGTATTTGTGGGGGACTGGTGGTATTTCCGGCCCGATGGCCGCACGGGAGTGGCATGGGAAACTATGGCGACTAGCCTGAGGAGGTACTCGATGATCTCAGCAAGCGACATTCATCGGCTGGTGCTGGGGCACTTCACACGACCCGCCACGGAGGCGCTCGCGGGACACCAGATCGTTGTTGCCGCCTATATGGTGCCATACGGGGATGCGTGGCTCCTGTTCGACTCAGGTTTGGGCGAAGGAGACCCCGCAGTCGATGAGCACTATCAGGTCGTACGACGTCCATTCCTGCCGGCCTTGGCGGAGCTCGGCGTACGAGTGGAGGACGTGCGCGGAGTCGTAAACTGCCATCTTCACTTCGACCACTGCGGCGGGAATATGCATCTTCCCGGACGCCCCATCTTCGTGCAGGAGGTGGAGTTCCAGGCAGCGCATGACGCCGACTACACGCTGCCGAGTCTGATCGACTTTCCGGGCGCGACCTACGAGATGGTCCGTGGCGAAACTGAGATCCTGCCCTGTGTACGTCTGCTCCCCACCGCTGGGCATGTGGCCGGGCACCAGTCGCTCGTCCTCAGCTGTCAGGAAGGGCCTGTCGTACTGGCTGGCCAGGCATACGACGATGCTTCTGACTACGCCCGTGCAGACTTCGCCTGCAGCCTGGCTCGGTCAGGAAGCCCCGGGCCTGTCGCCGAGTACCCGGCCTGGGTCAGGCGCCTGCAGGAGCTGGAGCCTTACCAGGTCCTGTTTGCCCATGACCTCGCCATCTGGGTGAGTGAAAGGCCTCCGTCGCGGTTGCCGCTTCCATCGTCCTAAATGTATTTGGTGAGTGCAGGTGGTATTTGCGCCCTCGAACCCACTTCCACCACCTAGCGGTCATGACGAGCTCCTTCAGGGTCTTACGGCATAGGGGCTCATGTCGGAATGACGAGTGCATCGATGGGCGAGGAGGGTATGTCGGCGCGTACTTGCGTTTTTCCGCTTCTTCTATCAACGAGTAGGAGCGCTCCTGGCTCGGACACGCTCGGCACGGGAACTGGAAGGTCAAGGATCACGAGAAGGGGGTCAGGTCCCAGCACCACCCGCTCCCCACAAATGGCGCCTCCCAGCGGGACGAGCAGGCGGTCCTGTCCGCTTCTCAAGTCGACAGCGCTAAGCCCGGGCACGTAACCGCAGCTACCAACCGCATACAGCTCGCCAGCGGCTACACTTACTGCAAACTCCATCAGGTGATTGTTTCCCAGTCCGGTATGAAGAGTACGTTGCACCTCGCCCACAGAATTCAGTTGCAGGATGTCGGGTCCACCCGTGGCAACGAGAAAGCCGTCATCATGGTAGAGCTCGAAGTCACCGTGGAGACGAATACAGCCCAAGGAAGGATCTGGCGCTGACGGACATCGCGTGATCCCCGAAGGCTCAATGGAAAAAATGTCCATTCCCTGGGTATCCGGTCCGTGATAACTGACGAAGATCTGGCGCTCGTCAGCAGCGATGGCGCCGCGAAGCACGTACCAGTTGCGACCCGCTGATGCGCGAACCGTCCAGTTGTAAAGGACTTCGCTGCCTGTGGGATTGAGCACCGTGACCACCGCGTCTGAGGGCGGTCCGTGGGCCGGCCCAGCATCGGCCCCAACCATCCGGTTCCCGAATAGGTAAATACGTCCGGACTGATCGCCGAGGGCGAGGCCTCGATACGTCACGTCAGGCACTGGTACCGGTCGCGTCGCCTGGACATGGAGGGCTGGGATGTCGACGAAGGCGATGCTGTTGGTTCCCGGTAGACCTTCGGAAACGAGAGCGACGAGCTGATTGTGGTTTGGCGCTAGTGCCATGATGCGCTCAACGCCTCGCCGCTCAACCGGTGCCGCACCGAGACTGACTGAGTTCAGGACCTTGCCTGTGCTCAAAGACAGCGCGAAGAGCTGATTGTCTGCCAACAGGGCGTAGACCGTACCGCTAACTGGGCTGGTGGGTGGACGCTGCTGGGCCGGGGTACAACTGGAACTTGCTACGACGAAGGCGGTCGTAAATGCGGGGAAGCGGCGCAAATTGGCTCCTTACCATTTTTACGCCCCAGGCCGCGGCTGGGTTCCCCTCAAACGTATTTGGAAGGCGCTGGTCGTATATGCGCCCCCGAACCCAGTCTCACCACCTTCTAAATCGCACTCGTGGGTGGCAAGATGATGGGCCACACCACCTCGGGCTGGCGGCTGGACGTCCTGCGAGTTCCCGTCTAGGCCGATGGCAGAGCAAGATCGACATAGGAGGGGAAGGACATGAAAGCTGCCGAGGGCGCGCAGGTCGTAAATGCGGTCGATGAGCTGGTCGACCTCGAGCGACGACTTGAGGAGAACGTCGAGAAGGCAACCACACCAGCGCCAGCCGTCTATCCCGAGGCTGCCTCTGTGCTGGAATCAATTCGTGCGACGAGTCAACGCCAGCGGGCGGCACTTGAGGCCCAACGCCAACGGATCGGAGCAGAAGGGCCGTCCGCCCGCGTGCTACCGGTGGCGCGCTCATTGGGCAGGGTGGTGTATGCGGCTGTAAACGAGCTTGCATTTGCTTATGCGGTGCTGCACGCCAAGGCACACCGGGCCTTCGATAGTCAGGCTGATGGCAACACGGCGAACCTCGCCGAATCCCACTTGCGCGCCTACACCGCTGCTATCCAGCAGCTCGCTCTGCTCACCTCGGACGTCGTTGTACACGAACTTGGCAGCGCCGGCAACGACTGCTTGTGCCAGTGCCCGGCATGTGGACTTGGTCTCTGCCTCTGCGCGTCCCACGGCACGAACACAGTTCGGCAAGCCTGGCAGGAGACGATTCTCCCAACGTCCGAGGACGGTCTCCGCGTTCGCCGGCCGCGGGCCGGCAGTGAAGCCGAACGTGCCGGTGTTGTGGAAGGGGATCACGTTGTCTCAATCGACGGCCGTGAGATCAAAACGGACCTCGACATAGGCGCCGTACAAACGGCTATTCGGGCGCACGCGTCGGGCGACACGGTACGACTACGGGTTGTTAGACAAGGAAGTGAGGCCATCGAGCTGACCGCACGTCGGCCCTAGCCCTCCAACCGCCGGCCTTTCGAGCGTAAATCGGGTAACGCAGCCTGCCGCTGGTGAATGCCAGCTGCGACGGCGATTCAGGCGCCCAAAACGTATTTGGCGAAGGCTGGTGGTATTTCCGCCCTCGAACCCACTCCCACCACCTACCGAGAGGGCATGAACCGCAGAGTGGAACGCTGTTCCCGTCCTTTCTAGCAGAACTCCGGCAAAACGTCCTGGACGATTCGCGCCAGCGTGTCTCTGTCAGCTATTCGGTGCGAAGTGACCAGGCTCGCGAAGGCCGGCTGCTCGGGGTTGTAGAGATCGAAGCAGAAGTCGGTCGCACCTGCCTCTGCGAACCGACCAATGAAGTCGGCCGCGGAATCGTTCGATTCGAAGATCGGCTCGTTCGCAAAGCCCGCCACGTAGCATCGGCGGAGCGACGCCGGGTGGCGTCCCTCCGCCTCGCACATCTCGTCCAGTCGCGACATCCGCTCCCGGAACCTGGTCAGGGATTGCCCCATCTCCTGGTCCAAGCCTCCGATGGCCACCACGGCGTCGCCAAAGTGCGCGGCAACTCGGAGCGACGCCGATACCGTGGCTGCCACGTAGAGCGGCGGACGGGGTCGCTGGATGGGGGCCGGATGCATGGGCGCCTCGGCCAGGCGAAAGTAGGTGCCCGTGAAAGTAACGTGATCGCCCCTCAGGCCGCGATCGAGGATCTCCACGGCTTCCGCCAGCCGAGCGCTACGGCCACGCAGGTCGGGGAATTCCACGCCAATATACGCGTGCTCCTCCGGGTAGAAGCCCGAGCCCACCGCGAGCTCGACGCGCCCGCTCGAGATCTGGTCCACGGTCAGCACCTGCTTCGCCAGCATCGCCGGGTTCCGGGTGGAAACGTTGGTGACCATGGTCCCCAGCCGGATCCGCTTGGTGTCGACCGCCAGGGCGGCGAGCGCCGTCCAGGCCTCCAGGATCGGCATGTCCGGCGCGAATGGAAGGGCGTACTGGTCCGCCACCCAGGCGCGTTCCAAGCCCAGGGATTCCACGAAGAGGAAGTCGTCGCGAAGGGCCGGGTAGGAGACGAACCCCATCCCAACGCCGAACCGGATCCCCATCCCGCCCCAGTCTAGTTTGCGGCTTGTCAGCCCAACCAGCAGGCGTCCGCGCGAACGGTGCCAGCGCCGGGTAGCGCTCAACGGGCTTGAACGTATTTGCCGAGGGCCGGTGGTATTTGCGCCCCCGAATCCAGTCGCGGTCTGACTGGACTTTCTGGCGACTGTCAACTTGGCCGCGACGATCGGTGGAGTTCCCCGCAAAAGGTCTTGGCTTCTTCGGCGCAAGGCCGTGTCTTTCCGAGGCTATTCCGGTGTCTCAGAGATATGCTCAGGGCTCGTGGTACCTACGCCGCCGAACCTAGGTACACAACCCTGGCTGGCAAGGTGGACGGGCTATAGTCGATCTGGCAATGCAGGCTAGCCCTATGGAGGTTGTCCCACCCGAACGGCTCCCGAATTTTTCCAATGTCGGCGGCATGCAATCCCTCAAGGCGGAACTGCGGGCGACCATCGGGCTCGTGCTAGCTTATCCCCACGAAGCGGAGAGCCTGAAGGTTGCCTTCAACGGAATCCTCCTCTACGGACCGCCGGGGACTGGCAAAAGCTTCATTGCAGAAGCGACCGCGGGTGAGTTCGGCCTGAACTTCGTAAAGCTTGGGTCTGGCCAGCTGGACCCGATGCGTATTGGCGGATCGCCGGTGACCGCCGTTTTCGAATGTGCCGAGCGGAATCCGCCATCCCTGCTCTTCCTGGACGACTTCGACAGTATTGCCCGCCGCCGCGACGACGCGAATCTGACCGGCGGAGATCGCAACGTCCTCGGCGACCTGCTGACCCGCCTCGAAGCGCTACGCGAGAACTGGTCTGTCTTCGTGGTAGCGGCCACAGATGATCTCCAAGCACTTGACCCTGCCGTCATCCGTCCCGGCCGTTTCGATCGGCAGGTCCGGGTCGCCATGCCCGATCCCGACGCGCGTCGGGCCATCTTCGCGGCTCAGCTCAAGGGGCGGCCGTGCGATGCGAGCATCGACGCGAACGACCTCGCTGCCCGCACCGAGGGCTACTCGGCAGCTCGCATCAAAGAGGCGGTTGACGGCGCAGCCTTGCTCGTCTTGAAAGCAGTCGCTGCGAGCGATCCGCGGCGGACAATCACCCAGGGCGACCTGGTCGCGGCCATCGAGGCGCAACGGGGGAAGGACCGTCCCACAGTTGGCGCCTGGACCTGGGACCAGGTGATCCTGCAGGAAACCACCAAGCGCGAACTGCAGGAGCTCCAGCGGCTCATCGAGTCGCCCGAACGCGCCCGTCACCTGGGAATCATGGTGCCGGCCGGCGCCCTCCTGTATGGCCCGCCGGGAACCGGCAAGACAACCATTGCTCGGGTCCTCGCTGCTCAAGCGAAAGCCAGCTTCTACCCGGTAAAGGGTTCGGACATTGTAAGCAAGTGGCTGGGCGAGAGCGAGCGAAACGTCGCCGACCTGTTCGCCCGGGCGCGGGCCAACGCGCCCTCCATCGTCTTCATCGATGAGATCGACGCGCTCGTTCCCCGCCGCAGCAACGGCGACAACAAGGCGATCTCACGGATCGTGAACCAGCTGCTCCAGGAGATCGACGGTCTGGGATCATCGTCAGGGGTCTTCGTACTAGGCGCCACCAATCGCCCCGACATGCTGGACCCGGCATTGCTGCGAGGCGGCCGGCTCGGCCGGCACGTCGAGATTCCGCTTCCATCTGCAGCGGACAGGCTTGCCCTGCTGCAACTGTTCAGCCGGTCCTTGCGCCTCGCTCCCGACGTCGAGCTCCGGCGTCTGGCTGATGAGACCAGGGGCCGCAGCGGCGCCGACTTGTACGCGCTCTGCCAGGAGGCGGGCGTGCAGGCGCTCGTGCGGGACGAGACGGCGACCGCCGTGGCCGCCCGGGATTTCGCTGCTGCCATGGCGCCGAAAAACCGCGACCGGCGCGCGACCGAGGTTTAGCGGTGTCCTGCACCTTCTGCATCGTCGCTTTGCCGCCGGCGACGGATAATCTCGAGACTTTGGTCAAGGCGGCGCTTGCCTTGCCTCCCCCTGTGAAGGTCGTCGACACCGAAACGGTCTCGTTCTGGCGCGGTGCGTCGACCGCGCTGGGGCAGTCCGTCCCTATCACCATCACGCTGTACAAGGCGGCCCGCCGCTGTCGGATCCAACTGATGAGCCATGCGCTCTCCGAGGAGGAGCGCACTCGGCTCGAGGACGCGATCACGGCGACGCTGAAGGCTACCGTAGTAAGCCGCCACGCGGCGAGCAGGGCATATTCTGTCCCCAGCCCACTTCAGGCGGCAGTTGAACATCGCACAGGTTCTTGGCCGGCGTGGTTGCCGCCGCCGGGCTTCGAGCCGCATTCCGGCGCCTACCGCATCGACGGTGGGGATGCGGAAGAGGGTGAGCCGGGCACGTATGAGGTTGAAGAGTCCCCAGGATAAGGACTAACGATCTCCGAGGCGCGGCGTGGCTTCAGGGAAGCGCCATCCCAGCGTAGTTTCCGTTCAAGGCGCGGGAGCCGGCGCCAAGGCAGGCTAAACATGTTTGACAAGAGCTGGTGGTATTTGCGCCCCCGATTCCACTCCCACCACCTACCTTCAGGAGTATCCGCAAATCGCTAATCCGCGGACTTCGCGACGGGGCCGACTTACCTAACTAATTGACGGCGGCGGCTCCGAGCTAGGCTCGTGGCTCGGTTCCTGAGACCTCCGAACGCTCGCGCGGTTGCTCCGTCACGGAGATCGTGTTTCCGTCCGGATCTCGGTACACCCCAGTCCTTCCCCAGGACCTCACCTCGGGCGGGTTCAGGACATCGACACCCGCGCGTTCAAGTGTGGCATGCACCTCGTCCAGGTCTTCCACGGCGAAGCCGACGTTCGCGCGCGATTCCTGACCAGCCTCGGCAGGATAGATGTTGAACAGCAGGAAGTCCCTCGCCCCCTCGGCCCACGATCCCCAGGCGGCGTGAACGTGGCGAGCGCCGCCGTCTTGGTGGACCTCGGGCTGGCCAAGTGGCAATCCAAGGAGGTCCCGGTAAAAGCGAAGGGACCGATCAACGTCGTGCACTCTTAGCTCCACCTCGATCAGCCGACCGGCCACCTTCCCCTCCTCCGGCTCCGAACCGTTCCACGCCCGCCCACCAGCTCTACCTCTACCGACGGGTCTTAGCGACGGATATCTTCTCAGACTCCTGACCGAGCCACTGGGCCCCTAGCTCACGTTCGAAACCGTGGTCGGAGCCCCCGAGAGGATCGAACTCTCGATTCCACGCTCGAGAGACAGGTGCTTCTCGCACGCAGGCGCCGCACACTTTCATCCTGGCCATTTGATGAGCAGGTGTCTGTTCGGGCTTCGTGAGGCTTCCGCCATTTCAGGCGTATTTGCAGAGGGCTGGTGGTATTTGCGCCCCCTAACCCAGTCCGACGCAACTCCACGCCCACGTCGAGATTGCCTCGCACCTGGAGACGGCGTGCCAGTTCCACGGCTAGGGCGACGGAACGTTGTCGGCCTCCATTGCAGCCAAAGGCGAGAGTTAGCTCCATTCGGCCGCGGGCTCGATATGCGGGCAGCAGTTCACCCAGCATCGTGTCGAGGGAGTCCAACAACACCGTAGCCTCGTGCTGGTTAAGGACAAATTGCGCAATTCTTGGGTCGCGCCCATCGAGATCACGCAGCTCGTCCACCCAGTAAGGATTGTCGAGGCAGCGGGCGTCGACCACAAGAGCGCTGTCCGTGGGGATTCCTTCTCTGAATGCGAAGGCGACACATGTGACTAACATCTTTTGGTTTGCGCCTAGCCTTCGTGCCAGCTCAATCAGTTGGGGCGCCTCAACCCGATGATGTGCTCGCGCGTAGGTTCCGTTCTTGATGCGATCCTTGGGCCCATGATGGACGAGTACGTACGGAATGCCCCTCTGGTCGGCCTGATGCAGGACCTCAGCCGCTCCTACCCGCAGCGGCACCACGACATTTCCCTCCTTGAGGTCCTCCGTGATGGCGCTGGCTCGTCGAAAGCCCTCCGCTTCGAAGGCCCGAACAGCATTCTCAACTCGCTCCTCCGTGGGCCCGCCGATGACAACGAGGGTCACACCGCCTTTGTACCAACGCTGAGGGTGTTTCTCAAGGTCTGGTGGCGTCTGCCGTGTGGCAGGTCAGGTGTCCGAACCGCTTATTGAGGCTCACGCGTATTTGGCTAGGGCAGGTGGTATATGCGCCCCCGAACCCAGTCTTACCACCTAGCAGCAGCCTCATCAGGCTGCCGGTCGGAAGGCGTGTTTAATGGTGTTGCTCGTGCCGCTCAGATTCATGCCGTCACGGCGAAGGTGACTGCGTGCGTCTCATGCCTTCTTGTAACGTGAGGCGATAGCGCCGGCAACTTTTGTCGAAGTCGACGACGATATGTCAATCCCGCTGATGATTACCAATCAACAACGCCCTCGCAGTTACCCCGCGAGAGCGTACTCGATAGCACTTTCTCGGGTCATGGCGCGGCCTTCCGCCAAGCAGGCCGCCGCCCGCTCGGGACCCAACTCCATTCGGCTTATCTCAAGCCATCGTTGCATCATTGGCCAATGACCAAGCGGATTCAATGCGATCGACTCCGAGAGCGAGTCGCAAGCGCCAGCAAGGCGCAACGCGCGAACCGGCTGCGATTGCGCCGCGGCGAGTACGACAAAAGTCTTGAGAACGCCGACAAGGCCAAGCGCGAAGTTCAGCTCGCGTACAATCCCCAGTGCCTCTTCCAGGTGGGTGCGTGCCACTGCGAAATCGCCAAGCTCGATCTCGCTCAGGGCCAAAGCCTCAATCGTGTAGGACCTCCATTTCGGCTCTCCCACGCGCTTATTCCAGGCAAGACTCTCCTCCAGATGGACGCGCGCCCGGACGGGATCTCCTTCCCATAGGTCCAACTCGCCCAAGGATCTGAGGCTACCTGCAATCCAGAAGGCGTCCCCTGCTTGCCTGGACATGGCTAGGCCCTCTTCGTAGTTCTTGCGCGCCGTCGCGAAATCGCCTTGCCACCATAGTAGGTGTCCGAGCTGATGAAGCGCCTGGCCGATTCCGCTAACGTGGCGTAGCTCGCGGTAGATTTCAAAGCTTTCACGCCATCGCGCCGCGGAACTTCCGATGTCGTCACAGTGCCAGGCGATCCAACCCCCCTCTCCGAGCGCCTTTGCCCTAAGTTCGTCGCGAACGGTATAGCCGGCGAGCGCCTGCTCGAACCAGTCGTCGCCTTCCCGAACAATTCCATGGATGATGCAGAAGTCGTTTAGTGCCCAGGCCAGCCGCAAGGCCGCTTCCGGATCACGACCGCGGCTCCACCGAAAGGCCGACCGCAGATTGCTGAGGTCGTCGGCAAGCCGCCGGTGCCAGATCGGCTGCTGGGCGCTTCTGAGCTTTGCCCAGCCCTCTTCGGCGAGTGCCACGAAGAACTCGCCGTGCCGCCGGCTAACTCGCTCCACCTCGCCGCTATCCTCCAGATGCTTCCATCCGTACTCGCGCATGGTCTCGAGCATTCGAAAACGGGTCGGCTCCCCGGCCTCACCGGCTGCGATCACAACGGATTTGTCCACAAGGTTGCCGAGCAAGCCGGGGATCACCGCGACTTCCAGGTCGTTCGCGGAACAGACGTGCTCGGTTGCCTCGAGGCTGACGCTACCGGCAAATACCGACAAGCGGCGGAACAGCCTTTGCTCCGGGTCACTCAACAGGTCGTGGCTCCAATCGAGAGCCGCGTGCAGGGTTCGATGTCGCGCTGGTCCGCTCCGGCTGCCAGCTGTCAGGAGTGCGAATCGGTCCTGGAGCCGAGCCAGCATTTGCTCGGGAGCCATCGAACTCGCGCGTGCCGCCGCCAACTCGATTGCCAGTGGCAGCCCCTCCAGTCGGGAACACAAGTTACCTACCGCAGCGGCGTTCCGAGCGCTCAATTGAAAGCCTGGCGCAACTAGCTGCGCACGATCGACAAAGAGCTGGACCGCCCCGCACCTGGCCAGTTGATCCACATCGGTCAGAGCCGCCGGGCTGGGAAGAGCTAGCGGAGCCACCCGCCAAATCGCCTCACCGCTGACACGAAGAGGCTCCCTGCTCGTGGCAAGTACCGTGATGCCGTCACACGAGCGGAGGATTGCGTCTATGAGGCGGGCGCAATCGTCGATCAGGTGCTCGCAGTTGTCTATCACCAGGAGCAGGCGGCGGCCGCGCAAATCTTCTAACAGTGTCTGGGCTATTGGCTGGCGAGGTCGATCGTGCAATCGGAGCGACGATGCAAATGCCCGCGGAACGAGTCCACCATCACGGATCGGAGTCAGGTCGACCAGCCAGATGCCATCGGCATATGTATCGCCAGTCTGCCTCGCAACTTCGAGCGCGAGACGAGTCTTGCCCGCACCGGCCACCCCGACCAGGACCACAAGCCGCCGCGTTGCTAGGAGGCGCTGGACCGTAGCCAACTCTTGCGCGCGGCCGACGAAGGTCGTCAGCTGAAGGGGAAGATTGTGCCGGCGCGTATCAGTTGAGTGCGCAGCCGTCCCGACCAGCTCATCGCGCGCGGTCCACGCCGCTATCTGGGCGCGTGTGTTGAAGCCCAGCTTGTTGAAGATTTGCTGCACATGCCACTCCGCCGTACGCCGGGCGATGTCGAGTGTCACGGCGATGTCGCGATCGGTCAGCCCGTCTCGGACCAGGCGCGCCACTTCCAGTTCGCGGGGTGTAAGTCCCTGCTCGGCAGTCCGGCTCATGCCTCAAGCCCCAAGCAAGTTTAGCCACCAAACAACCAGTAGCCGACCCCGTAGTACTCCCGGTGACCCCACCTCCGAGCCGCCTTACGCTGCCCACGTCCCCACGCATGAATGACATGGAGGTACGAACCGATGGAACGTAAGCAGACGATTGGCCGCCCAGCAACTCGGCCGCTACTCTGGTTCGGCGCGATCGTTTTTGCGGTCGTACTGGTGCTGGCAGCGCGGTCCGCCGTGTCGAGCAGTGCCCCAGTGCGCACCCCGGTCGTCCCTACGGCGCCTCCAACTAATCACGGGTTTCTGTTGGACCGGGGGGCGGAGCGCATCCAGCAGGTCCCGCGCAACGGCGGGCCGGGTGGTCAGATCGGGGACGCCCCGGACGCGACCAGCGGCCAATAACGGCGAAGCGCGGACCTCGATGTGTATCGCCTCAAGAACGGGAAGCTCGCCGAGGCTTGGACAAAATTCGACCGCCTAGGTTAATGCAACAGCTCGGTGCGATTCCTACGGAGTCTGTGCCCAGTCCCCGATAGCAGGCCGCTCAGAGCGACTTAAACGTATTTGAAGAGGGCTGGTGGTATTTGCGCCCTCGAACCCAGTCAGACCACCTAAGTGGTCGGACCGGCATGGCGCCTACGCGAACAGTCTGCCCTGCAGGTATTTCAGACCTGAGTCGGGGGCAACGGTTGCGACGCGTCGACCCGGCCCCAATTGCTCGGCGATCCGTAAGGCCGCCCAAACGTTAGCGCCAGCGCTGATCCCAGAGAAGATGCCCTCCTCGCGCGCCAGTCGCCTGGCAGTCGCTGCCGCGTCTTCGTCGGTGACGGCCACGATCTCATCGATGAGGTCGGTTCGGGTGATTGAGCCGACGACACCGGCCGTGAACCCCTCGATATGGTGGCCGGTTACCGGGCCACCAGACAGGACTCGTGCGGTGGCCGGTTCGACGGCCACACACTGGACCGCCGGCAGCCGTTCCTTCAAGACTTCGGCATTGCCTGAGAAGCAACCGCCGGTGCCAACCCCCATCACGAAGGCGTCGATCCGGCTATTGAGCGCGCTCAGCAGCTCCTCCGCCATGACGTGGTAGGCGGATCGGTTATCTGGATTCGAGAACTGCTTCGTCCAGAAGGTACTGGGTTGCTGAGCGAGGTCCTCCACACGCGCTTGCATGGCCGCGAGGAGTGCCGGCGTGATGAGGCCTGATGCACTCGAGATGACCTCGAGTTCGGCACCGAACGCCCGCATCGTGTCCAGCTTCTCCCGCGCGACCGCGTCGGAGCACACGAGATGCACGCGATATCCCTTAACCGCGCAGACGAGGGCGAGTGAACTCCCCGTGCTACCACCGGTGAACTCGACGATAGTTTCGCCAGGTCGGAGTTCACTGCGTGCTTCGGCGCCCTCGATCATCTTGAGCGCGATGCGATCCTTCATGCTTCCAGTCGGGTTGGCCCCCTCCCACTTGATCCAGACCTCGGCGCTGCTCTTGCCGGGGATTGCCTTGAGCCGAACGAGCGGTGTCCTGCCGATGAAGTCGAGAATTGTCACTGGTGCCATTATCGGCATGCCTAATGCGTGAGCGCCCCGTACAAACAGGTCTTCGTCACGACGCGGTGGTCACCTCAGCTTGCGTAGACGCCCGTTTCGCGTTTGCTTCGGGTCTCTTTGGGATCAACCTCAAGTAAGGTATTTGGCAAGGGCAAGTGGTATTTGCGCCCCCGAACCCGCTCGGGGTCGCCAGCCATTCGAGTATCACATTTCGCGTACTCGGTGACTGACAGGACCCGCGTCACTCCGCAAGGCATCAGATAGAAATCGCGTCGGATTCCAGACCACCTCCCGACAGGACGCCGCCGGTGCTTCGACGCCTGGGTCAGAACTCGATCTTCAGAGTGCCTTTTGATGTGGCGAGCCTGAGCAGGACAAGTCCGTTCATAACTGTTTGAATCTCGTGATCATCGCGCTCCACGGTGATTCTGGTCTGGTTGCGTCGGGCGTCCCACACTGCGTGAACAGTCTGGTCGAGCTTGTCACCTTCCAGTCCGATTTCCTGCCCTACGCGTCGCAGCTCCCCGGAGCGATCCAGGTCGGCCCGGAAGTGGGCCTTATTGTCGATCGGTATCACTACGGGGTCACCGTCGTATTGCAACCCCACGACCCGGACCGACACACCCTTCTCCCGGCGGCTGACCCGGAGCGTAAGGCTTAAGGCGTTACCCGCCTGGTCCGTGACGAGGTATGTACGAAGCTCCCACCCGGCACGGTGATGTACGCCCCGGCCGTGCCCCAGTTCCCCGTCGCCGGCTTCCTCATCGCCACCTTGCTGGTTCACGGTGATCGGTGCGAGCGGCCCGGACTGCGATGGGCCCGAAAGCGCGTCCCGCCCGAAGACCACAATATCGTTTGCGCTGGGGTCGAAGAGGAAATAGGCCTCAGGCGCGGTTTGATCGATTTTCACGGCGACCGACTGGGTGGCCTCGACGTTGCCGGCCTTGTCTGTCGACCGAAATTCGAGTCTGTGCACGCCATCACCGGAAACTGACAGCGGGCTCGCATACGGGACGAACCCAGCGCCGTCGAGGCTGAACTCGGTGCTGAGCGCGCCCGAAAGCGCGTCCGTGGCCGCCAGCTTGATCTGGACCGGAGTCTGGTTCCACCCATTGGCATTGGCGGGTGGGTTCGCCGTGGCGACGCTGAGCGGTGGCGTCTTGTCGATGTTGATATCGCTGAGCTTCGCATTCGCCGTGTTTCCCGCCCGATCGGAAGCGGATCCGATCACAGCCTGGTTAGCGCCTTCATTGGCCAGCACAACGTCACTGGAGCAGACGGCGATACTGGAGAACGCGTCGCTACAGTCGAAGTGCACGGTGACGTCGCTGTTGTTCCAGCCGTAAGCGTTCGCCAGCGGGAGTCTGGAGCCAGCGATCGTTGGTGCCGTCTTGTCAGTCTGAACACTCACCGTCTGGGGCGTCTCCTGGTTTCCGGCATTGTCGCGAGCGAAGAAGGTCAGCGTGGTGATGCCTTCCTCCGTGATGGTGACCGACGCGGTACTCCCAGGCGTCACGGCACTGCCTGTTTGGGCCCCGCTGAGCGAAGTGCTGATCTCCTTCACACCCGAACCACCAGCGTTGTCAGCGGAGCTCAGGTTTACCGTGACGGCCGTGTTGTTCCAGCCATTGGCGTTCGCTGCTGGCGACAGGCTGGCGGTGGTCGTCGGCGGGGTGGTGTCCGGCGGCGCTGTCCCAGTCACGTACTGGTTGTTCACGATCAAACCACTTGGGGAGTTCACCGTAAAACCCGACGGCAGTCCGAAGACCGGCCCCGACGACGGGAAACTCAAGGTGTGGCCAAAGTTCGCGGCCCCACTTCCTATATCACCGCCGGTAAGAATTCCGTCCCAGGTGATGCCGCCCAACACGGACAGGCTCACGTCCAGGGTCATCGGTTTGCCGATCACCACGGTGAGTGGATCCGTCGTGAAGCCACCGGGCACGACGAAAGCGATAGACGCGTCGGGCAGAGTCTTCGACTCCACACCAAAGACACCCTCACGATTCAGCGAGCTCGTCAGCGTTCCATTAGCCAGGTGTTTGCTGACCGTCTTTGCCTGGCCTCCGAAGCTGCCGCCGATGAATGAGGTCGGCTCGATGATCCGGCCGCTGATCCCGGCGGACGCCTCCGAAATGAGCAGGGCGTCGCTCGTGAACGAATGCAAGGCCGATGTCGCTAGGGAGCCACTCAGGCCGAAGTTGATAGACGCACTGATCGTCGATCCCGCCGGCGCCGGGCCGGAAAAGGTGACGTCCGGCAGCCGAAACTCAGCTCTGCCGGAGCCGCCCGTAAACAGATCGATCGCCTGGATGCCCGGGTTACTGATCGAGCCGAGGCTGCCCTGAGCCGACGCGGAAAGCGCGCCCCGCCCCGCAATTGCGGACTCGGCATCTGCCAGGGTCACCACACCAGGCACTGACTTGCCGGCCGTCGCATCAACCGGAAAGGCGCTTTGCTTGAAAACCCCGGGCACCTGCACCTGGAACATAGGGTCGGCCGTTGCGGCGGACGCAACCACCGGCCGTCCCAGCGCCACCACCGGGCTGAGGATTAGACTGAGCAATGCGCCGGAGATGAGCCCTCGCAACTTCATAGGCACTGCACGCGGTTTCATTTGCGAAACCTCCTCCATCTGATTCAAGTTCGTCCTTCGTACGTCTCTTTCGATCTTGCCCCGGCCTATGACGCACGGTTCCACAAACGGTTCCACAAAGGGATGCTTTCCGGCCTCAGTTGATGCGCTTTGCATAGCCTTGCCATTCGCGCTCTCGAAGGACATACTTCTGAACCTTGCCGGTCGAGGTCTTCGGCAGGTCCTCGAACTCGACTGCGGCTGGACACTTGAAGTGAGCCATCCGCGCCCGGCAGTGCTCGATGATCTCTTCCGCGGTGGTCTCTCGGCCCGGTTTTGTAGCCACGAAAGCCTTTGGAACTTCCCCCCACTTCTCATCCGGGATCGCAATGACCGCGCACTCCATCACCGACGGGTGCGTCGAGATGGTCTGTTCAACCTCGATCGTGCTGATGTTCTCGCCGCCGGAGATAATGATGTCCTTCTTCCGATCGCGGAGCTCGATCGACCCGTCAGCATGCATCACGGCCACGTCGCCGCTGTGGAACCAGCCTCCAGCGAAGGCCCTGGCCGTCAGCTCGGGAGCCCGGTAGTAGCCCCTGGTTACGATATTGCCGCGCATGACCACTTCCCCCATGGTTGCGCCGTCTGCCGGCACGTCGTGCATGGCGTCGTCGACCACGCGAAGCCGCCCGGCCAGGATGTGGGGGACCCCCTGGCGAGCCTTAAGGCGTGACCGCTCATCCCGGGAAAGCGTCTCGGCGCCCGGGGGCTCCTCGTTGATGGTGAATGGGGCGTAGGTTTCGGTCAGCCCATAGACGTGCTCAAGCCGGAGGTTGAGCTCCGCCAGTCGAGCGATCAAGGTCGGCGAGGGCGGCGCGCCGCCGGTGGTCACTGTCACCGGATGGCTCAAGCGATGCGCGCTCGGGTCGTTCGCGAGTATGATCTGGACGGTTGGCGCGCCATTGTAATGGGTGATGCCGTCCTGGTCCAGCAGCTCCCAAACGCGGGCCGGATCGACGCGGGGAATACAGAAACTGGTGGCGCCGACCGCGGCCAGCGCCCAGGTGATGCACCACCCGTTGCAGTGAAACATGGGCAGCGTCCACAGATAGCGCGAGTCAGCACTCAGCCTCAGATGGATGATCATGGCCAGGGCGTTGAGGGCGGCGCTTCGGTGCGTGTACATCACGCCCTTCGGATGGCCGGTGGTTCCAGAGGTGTAATCGATGGCGATCATCTCCTCCTCATCCATCAGCCCTGGGTCGATAGGATCGGCGTTGCCGGTGGCCAGGAAGCCCTCGAATCCGCTGCCGATGTCGCACGGCGTCACCTGACCGGGAAGGTCTGCCAGAAGCGGCTGCAGTTCGCACGAATAGAAAATCCGGCGGGCGCCGGAGTGGGCCACGATGTAGGCGACCTCAGCGGCGCTGAGGCGGGTGTTGATCGCCACCAGGACGCCGCCCGCCATGGGCACAGCGAAATGGGCCAGGAGGAGCTGCTCCGAATTGAGCGCGAGGAAGGCGATCCGGTCGCCCTTTCGCATCCCGGCCTTGCGTAGCGCCGAGGCGAACTGGCGGGCCCGGACCCTCCAGTCTCGATAGGTGTAGCGTCGGTTGCCGTCCACAACGGCAATCCTGTCGGCGTGGACCGAGCCCGACCGCTCCAGGAAGGCGAGGGGCGTCAACTCCTCACGATAGACCTGGGCACCAAGGCTGTCGAGATCTGCCAGCGGGGTGTGGGCGATCGCTCGCTGTTTCATTGTTGATCTCCTCTGCTGGAGTCGCGGACCGGCTTCGACGTGCCTGGGCGCCAAGTTACGCCGACAGTCCTCTCGATTCAGCGGGGGAAGTACCTGATTTCGTGCCTGGCGGGTACCTGACTTCGGCCGGCGGTTAGGGAGCGCGCTCAGCCGGCGGCTCGTTCTGCGCCACCCAGGCGGCGACGGCTGCTCGCGAATGGAAGCCGAGCTTGCTGAGCAGATTCTCGACGTGTCCCTCGACGGTGCGCTCGGTGAGGACCAGCCTGGCCGCGATCTGACGGTTGCTCATGCCCTTCGCGACCATCACGGCAACCTCGAGCTCCCGTCGTGTCAGCTTGACGCCGGCGACCTCGATGTAGCGCCGATCGGCAGCCGGCGCTGGCCTTGGCAGGGCTTCCGCCAATGCGAAGGCCTGCTCAATGTCGAGCTGCAATCCCTCGCTCAATGCGCGCTCAACAACCTCGGCGGGCAGGGTAGCCATGGCTTTGCGGAAGACGGGATTCCAGTACCGTGACCAGGTGGGCGGCTCTCCATACCCGCTCAACCTTGACCTGGCACGGCTCGCGCCCTCCAATTGCAACCCTCGCTCTCTATCGCCGGCTTCGATGGCGAGCCAGGCGTAGCACTGGAGCAGCATCTCCTCCAGGCTGTGGTGCCCGGGGGTAGCGCGGTAGGCGGCCAGCGCAGCAGTTGCAGAGCGGGCCGCGTCAATGATCTGCCCTCGGATTAAGTTGAGACAGGTCATATCCGCGAGCATCCGGATGCGCTGGGGCACGTCACTCACTTGCTCGCTCAGCCGAAGCGCCCGCTCCCAGGGCTGGGGCACGCTCTCGAGATCGTCCCGCCAGAACCCGATCAGCCCAAGGATGGTAAGAGCTTCGCTCTCCTGGGTCAAGAAGCCGCCCGTCGTGCTCAGTTCGAGACTCTTCATCAGCAACGCCTCGGCCGCTTTCGCGTCGTGATCCTTGAATAAAGCGGCCTCTGCGAGTGAGGTCACGGCGCTCGCCAATCCGCACCTATCGCCCAGGCGCTCACAGACAATCACCTGCTCAGCCGCGAACGTCTCGAGCGCATGGAAATCACTGTGGTGGTAGGCGATCATGCAGGCGCCATCGAGCGCCCGAGCTCTATCGAAATCGGTGCCTTCCGGTGGCTGGAGCGACTCCTCCAAGCGTTTGCTGCCTTCCAGCAGCCGCCCGCTGGTCCACCAGAACCAGGCCAAAGCCCCGGAGAGTCGGACCCAGGCGCTCCTGTCCTGGGCGGCGCGCGCCCAATCGAGTGCCAGCCGGAGGTTCTCGATATCCAATGCCAGCCGCTGCAGCCACGAGCTGTGGGCCTCAGTCCGCCATTCTTTGAAGGCAGCCTCGGCCATTTCGGCGAAGAACTGGAGATGGCGCTTTCGGACGTCGCTCAGCTCATCGTGCGCCAGGAGCTTGTCGCGTCCGTATTCGCTGAGCGTTTCCAGTAGGCGGTAGCGGGGTTGTCCGTCGCTCGGCTGGGCCACCACGAGAGACTTCTTCACCAGCCGGGCCACGACGTCCAGCACGTCGGCGCGGCCCACCTCATCGGCGGTCGCCACCGCGGCGGCGGCTTCGAGCGTAAAGCTGCCCCCGAAGACGGCGAGTCGCCGGAACATCTGCTGCTCCGCCGGAGCGAGCAGCAAGTAGCTCCAGTCGATCGCGGCGCGCAATGTCTGTGGTCTGCCCCCGGGACGGCGTCTACCTCCCGAGAGAAGGCGGAAGCGATCGCTCAGGTGATCGAGAATCCGAACCGGGGAGAGCACGTCGATCTTGGCGGCGGCGAGCTCAACGGCAAGTGGGATGCCGTCCAGGTGTCGACAGATAGCGCCGATGGCCTGCCAATCTTCGGCAGTCGGCTTGAACGCCGGCAACGTCAGCTGCGCACGATCGACGAACAGTCGTGGGGCTTCATACTCGCAGGTGTGCTTGGTGCCCTCAGGAGGATAGGTCAATGAGGGGACCCGAAACGCCAGCTCCCCATTGACTTCGAGCAGCTCCCTGCTGGTGGCCAGCACACTCAGGGTGGGGCATGCCCGCAAGGTCCCTTCGAGGAAGTTGGCGCAGGCATCCAGGAGATGTTCGCAGTTGTCGAGGACGAGCAGGAGAAGCTTCAACCGGAGATGCTCATGGAGTGCGGCCATAAGCGGGCGGTCTGGACCTTCGCCAACGCCGAAAGCCGTGGCGATGGTCTGCGGAACGAGGCCGCTGTCAGCGAGCGGGCCCAGCTCGACGATGAAGGTTCCATCGGGGAACGCTTCGCGGGCGTCGGTCGCCACCGCGAGCGCCAGGCGAGTCTTCCCACAGCCTGGAGCCCCCGTGAGTGTCACCAGTCGCGAGCGGGCGAGCATCTCCCGGAGCTCGCCGATCTCGCGCTCCCGGCCGATCAGGCTTGTCAGCTGCGCAGGTAGGTTGTTGCCTGGCATCGCTCTCCAGCGTGGACTTTGTGACCATTATTCTGCTACGGGCGGGCCAACCCGCATTGCACCAACTGGCGATCCTCGGCCCTTAGCATCGGGCTGGCCGACGACATCCGCCGCTCCTGCCGGGACAGCTCGGACGTATTTGTTTAGGGCCCGTGGTATTTGCGCCCCCGAACCCGCTCGGGGTCGCCACTACCGCGCGAGGTGGCAAGGGTCGGCCCAAGGGCTCGTTAGTCGCCTTGGTGGCCGATCAACTCGCGGCGCCGACGGCAAACCGCAACCGGGGGCCTTTCCTCGACGTTCGTCCGCAGATCCCGTGGCTGCGATGTGCGCTCATCCTGGGCTGCCTGTCGTTGTGCGCTGTGATCCCGCCGCTCTTGAAACTCGGAAGGAGCTCCTGGCGTCCCTTCGATACCGAAGTCTACTTCGCTGTATGCGGCGTGGTCCTGGCCTGCTTCCTTGTGGGCGGCGTGCGCCTCTACCTGGTCAGCCGGCTCTCGCTGCTTCGAGTTGATGGCGTTGGACTTGTGTTCGTCAACGCGCTTGGCTTGAGGAGATCAATTCGCCGGCAATCTCTTGGCAAGGTCGTCGTCGCCACCGTGAATGTCGTGACCTTCAAATACCGCATGACCTTCACCTATTACCTGTTTCTCGATCAGAACGGCAGAACGCTCCTCAAGCTCCCAGCTAAGTGGTGGCCAGAGGAAGGGATCGAACACCTTGGCCAGGCCCTTGGGGTGGTCATGACAGGGACCTTTGGAACCCTCGACGGACCGGCGTTCCGGCGCCAGTATCCAGGGTCCATTCCCTGGATATTCGCGAATCCCGCGTGGACTCATCCCTGGTTGATCGTGCTCCTGGGGGCGGTGCTGTTGTTCCCGGCACTCATCGTTGTCATCGTCCTCGTGTCCATCGTGACAGGGCACAACCTCAACTGAGCACGCTGCAATCCTCGGCGCCGTGCCGCATTGGATAATGACCATCTGGCGGCACGCCGGCCACCTCCGAAGGGCCGTCGCTTTCAAATGGGACGACGATCATGGACTGCCCCGACGAGCCCGACGCTGCGCAAGGCCGGCGGTGCGGTTGCCGGCGCCCCTCGTAACTCCTGGCTTATGCTCCTCGGCGATCTCGGTAAGCCGGTCCCAGGCCGGCGACGAGGCGCCGACCGATGTCGCGACCAGTTGGGCGAGGGTCGGGTCTACGACGGACCGTTCTCCGCCCTCGAGCCTGCCCCGCCGCTTGGCGATCCACCGCTGGCTGCGAGCGGCCAGCGGGTAGAGGCGCCGGTCGTCCGGGGACCAGTCGAACGCCGCGTCGTACTCGAGGTAAATGGCACGGAACTCCGGATCGCTGAGCGCGTCGCCCTTGTCGGCCATCCAGATGGCGGCTGCCTTCGGTGAGGCCGACTGCATCAGGATCCAGGCGTCGCGCTCCATCTGCACTGTACGCTGGCTCACGCCGAGCTCCTGCAGCCGGTCGAGACATGCGCCGTTTGAGCTCCTCCGGCGTGCCCTCGGCGACGATGTGGCCCCGGTCCAGCAAGGCGATGCGGTCGGCGAGCTGGTCGGCCTCCTCCAGGTACTGGGTGGTCAGCAGGATGGTGACGCCCTCGGCGACGAGGTCGCGGACCAGCTGCCACACGGTGTGACGGCTGCGCGGGTCCAGGCCGGTGGTCGGCTCGTCGAGGAAGATCAGCCGTGGCCGCCCCATCAGGGTCATCGCGATGTCGAGGCGGCGCTTCATACCGCCGGAGTAGGTGGCCGGGATCGGCCTCGCCGCCTCGACCAGGTCGAAGCGCTCCAGCAGCCGGGCGGTCCGCGCCCGCCGCTCGGTCGCCCGCAGATGTAGCAGCCGACCCATCAGGAACAGGTTCTCCTCGCCCGTGAGCAGGTTGTCGACCGCGGAGAACTGGCCGGTGACCCCGATTACCGCGCGCACCACGCCCGCCTCACGGCGCAAGTCGTGCCCCATAACGCTGGCGGTGCCGGCGTCCGCCGGGATCAGGGTGGACAGGGTCCGCACCATGGTGGTCTTACCCGCGCCGTTCGGCCCCGAGGAGTGCCATGACCTCGCCCTCGCCGATGCTGAGATCGAGGCCGTCGAGGACAACCTTCTCCCCATACGCCTTGCGCAGGCCGTTCACCGAAACCGCGGGGCCTGTCGCGTGCGTGGTCAGTGCGTTCATGCCACCATGCTCCAACCCTGACCCAGGGTCAATGTCAAGCCCTTAGCGCACTTCCCTCGGGCGAGTTCC
>VBID01000116.1 GCA_005880615.1 Chloroflexota bacterium | reverse complement strand
AGCAGCAGGGCAACGTACAGACGCCAGGATGGACCGAGGTCGAGCCGGCGAGCGACCTCGATGGCCAGGTAGACCGCCAGCAGGATGCCGATGAAGACCAGCGAGTTGACGAACCAGGTGGTGCCAAAGAGCAGCGCGAACTGGACGACATTCTTGGTTTCGAGCAGCAGGAATGCGGCGCCCATACAGAACAGGTCGAGATAGCGGCGCATGGGCCGGAGCGGGCCGGCCGTGACCCGCAGGAGCAGGACGGCGGCCGCCAGGATCAGGGCCAGCGTCAGCAGGTAAAAGCCGGGTATGGCTCGCTGGCGCAGGTAGAGGAAGGGATAGTCATCACGGGCCGGGGCCGGGACCGCGACTCCGCCCGCCTGCCACGTGGTCGGGCATTGCAATGCGTCCGGAGACGAGCTCGCCATCATCAGGGCCAGCCGGTACGCCTCGCCCGCCGAATCGAGACAGGGTGGGTGACCGTAGACCTGCTGGAGGGTGCCGGCCAGCCGGTCGACCAGCCACTGCTCGCGGTAGTAGTTGTATTCACCGAACGCCCCTTGGGCGGTGAGATGGGCGCGGGCGGCCTGCATGGCTTCGACCGTAAAGAGGTAGCTCTCCAGCCGCAGCGACGACTGGCCCGCGACCAGGGTGAGTGAGTCTGGTAAGGCAAAGAGAATCAGGTCATACCGCTGCCGGCTCTGCTGCAGGAAGGCCCGACCGTCGTTGACGTACGAGGTCACCCGCGGGTCCTGGAAGGCGCGGTCGGGATTCTGCTGAACGCCAATTTCGTGGATGCGCGGATCGATTTCCACGGCATCGATGTGCCCGACCCCCTGGCGAAGCGCAATCGCCACATCGTCCCCGGTGCCGGCGCCGACGATAAGGACGGTGTTCGGGGTGGAGCGGATTCTCTGGTAAGGGAGGCCGTACAGCGGGACGGTCGCCAGTCTCCGGGTCGCCAATTCCATCGTCTGGTGCGGAATCCCGTTCACGTACAGGCTGACGGCGCCGGACGAATTGGGAACCAGCCGGATCCTGTAGTAGGGCGACCAGCTGTCCGTCCTGACGGTCGACTCGGCGAGCACGATGAGCACGGCCATCAGCACGGGTACCTGCCAGATGGCGCTGCGACGGTCCTTCAGCAGGAGCAATACCACGGCGACCACGGCCCCCCAGGCTACGGGTGGCGCCTCGAGAAATGAAAGGATCGAGAAGGCGATGATGCCGGCCAGGCTGCCCAGGATGTCCAGCCGATAGGCCTCCAGCGGTGGAAATCGTCGAAATGTCCGGGCGACTCCCTCACCGACGAGGGCCATGACGCCGGCCACCCCCAGGAACAGGATGGGCAGCGTGAGCCACGGCGGTAGCCCGCTCCGCGTCCCCAGCGCACCGAAGAAGATGAGCTCGGTGCCGGCTCGATCGATCTCGACCGGAAACACCCGGACGAAGGCGACCAGCGCCGCCAAGCCGATGGGCGCGAAGCGAAACAGGTCGTGGCGGGCATTGGCTCTCAGGAACCCGACGCCGATCCCGAGGAAGCTTGCCAGCAAGATGAAGTTGGAGAAATAGGACAGGTAGAGAACGTTGGAGCCCGTCCACCGAATGAGGGCGAGCTCCAGGAAGAGCATGCAGAAGCTGAGCCCAAATAGCCGGACCCCTCCCGAGTGGGCCCTCGCCGTGACCGCTCGCCTGAGGATCGGCCAGGCGGGCGCTCTCATCAAGGCTCGACGGAGCGCCCGAATGATCCTTGCTTTCGGTCGGCGGCGCCATGCGTCACGCCGGACAGCGTAGGGGAAGCGAGCCCGGTTCGGGTTCCGAAGGCGATGGCTCAGAGCATGTGGTCGGGCATCCGAACGTCAGGCCGCCATCGCCGGCCGACTGCTCCCGAAGAGGGTGAAGAAGAACGTGGCTCCCTTTCCGACCGCGGCCTCGGCCCAGATCCGTCCGCCGTGCCGGTTGATGATCTGCTGAGCCAGGGCCAAGCCGACCCCGGTCCCTTCAAACTCGTCCGCCCGATGGAGGCGCTGGAAGACACCGAACAGTTTGTCGACGTACCGCATGTCAAAACCCGCGCCGTTGTCCTTGACGTAATAGACGAGCTCACCCTGATCATTCGACTGGCAGCCGATTTCGATGCGTGCCACCTCGACTCGCCGCGTGTACTTGGTCGCGTTGCCGATCAGATTCGTAAAAACATGCTCCAGAAGACTCTCGTCCCCCTGGCATCCGGGCAGCTCATCCAGACGAACTTCGACGCGACGAGGCTCGATCGCGCCCAGTTGTTGGCGAAGGATGCGGCGTACCAGCTCGGTCGTATCAATCGCGACCTTGCGCAGAGGCTGCCGCCCAAGCCTCGAGAACTTGAGCAGGTCGTCGATCAGGAGACCCATGGTGCGGGCGCTGCCCGCAATGATCTCCAGGTATCGCCGGGCCCCTGGGTCCAGCTGCGGCGCGTGCTCATCGACCAAAATGCGCACGAAGCCGTCGATCGAACGCAACGGGGCGCGCAGATCGTGGGAGACGCTGTAGGAAAAGGCTTCGAGGCCCTTGTTGCTCGCCTCGAGCTCGGCCAGCCGCTCCGCCAGGGCCACGTTCAGACGGTTGATCTCGTCCTCCGCGTGCTTCTGGGCGGTCATGTCTCGGGCGATGGCGAAGATCAGCTGCTCGGGCACCGACTGCTTGGCCGTCCAGGCCAGCCACTTGTACGATCCGTCCTTGCATCCGTAGCGGTTCTCGAAATGGATCGTGTCGATGCCGCCGGAGAGCTTCGTGGCTTCCGCGATGGTCGCCGCCCGGTCCTCTGGATGGACAAAGTCGAGATACGGCCGGGCCGTCAGTTCCTCGCTGGTGAAGCCGAGGGCCTGGCTCCAGGCGGGGTTCAGTTTCTTGAAGTAGCCGTCGAAGCCCGCGATGCAGAGCATGTCGATCGAAAGGGCAAACAGGCGATCGGCTTCATTGCTCACAGGTGATCTCTGGCCGGTTCATGGCTCCCAACACTGCGTCGTACAACTCACCGCGAATATGCGGGAGTCAGCAGGGCTGAGATGCGACGTTGCAGCGCCGTGACATGCCGTATCTCTCGCGTGACTTCGGTCGACTCCTACAGGCGAACGGCCGCTGAAATGGTCCCGGCCAGGACGGTGGCGTCCTCGGCCACCCCGAGAAGCGTGGCGGACTTACGCTTGCGCTGGAAATGCACTCCCATGAAATGCAGTCCACGGACCAGTGTGCTGGAGCCATCCTGCTGGATCGGAAAGCCCATGTCGTCGAACGCGTCAGGGAACCTGACCCAGCTCGCGTAGTCAGGGCGGAAACCCGACGTGAAGATGACCGTGCCGAAGCCGCTGAGGTCCAGGGTCTCCCGAGCGTCGGCATTAAACGGCGGCGGGGGGGCCATCTCGGGTGGTCGGGTTGCTCGCTCGGCGCAGCTCTTGCGGATCAGCTCGCAGATCTCGGCGTAGCGAGCGTCGCCAAAGGCCACCGAGTCCGCCAGGTCGCGCGCGAAATGAGCCCGGCCGTCTGCCACGCCGAGGAAATGGCCCAGCAGCCGCACGCCCTGGGCTTGCAAGGTTCGGTAGTGCAACTCGTGACCTCCCAGGCGGCCGCTGGTCTGGGGATTGGCGAGGAGTCGCGACTTTGGGCTGGGCAGATCGGCCGGCTTGACGTCGAAGAACCGCGTGTCGTTGATCCACGCGATGGTGTCGCGGCCCTCGAGTCGACGTGGAATCCAGGGGGCACGCCCGCATGCCAGGGCCACCTCCCGGCCGGCCTCGAAGATCTCTTCGGCCAGCTGGCACCCCGTCTGACCGCTGCCGACCACGAGGACCTTCCCGGGCGGCAGCGCAGTTGGGTTGGCGTAGGCCTCGGCGTCGATGGCGTGGATTGCGGCGGGGAGCTGAGCGGCCGCCGGTGGCCGGTGCGGTTTCTGGTATCCGCCCGACGCGAGCACGACCTCCTTCGCGCGAATCTCACCTGCGGACGTTCTGAGGAGAAACGCGCCGTGGTCGCCTGGCTCCAGGCTGGTCACCCTCACGCCCTCACGCACCGGCGCGTTGAAACTTTCCGCGTACCCGACCAAGTGGCGGACAATCTCGCTCTTGGGCATGAATCCGTCGGGATCGTCTCCGCGATAGCGGCCGCCCGGCAGCTGGACCGTCCAATTGGGAATGACCAGGCAGAAGCTGTCCCAGCGCCCGCGCCAGGTCTCGCCCACCCGGCCCCGCTCGAGAACGATGTGGTCTACGCCGGCGGCGGCGAGCTCGTGGCTGAGCGACAGCCCGGCCTGTCCGGCGCCGACAATAACGACGTCAACGGCCGGACTCATCGACCGGCATTGTAGCCCCGCGCATCAGAGTCCCTGACGATCAAGGCCGATCGGGCGGGTCCGACCTGAGGAAGTGGCTGGGGCGCTAGGATTCGAACCTAGGATTACCTGATCCAGAGTCAGGCGCCTTACCAGCTTGGCCACGCCCCAGCGGGCCGGGTCAGGCTGCCACAGTCTACCAAACGTTCTGCGGAAATCCCGCTTCTGTAACCTGCTGGGCGGGGGCGTCGTAGAGGGGGTAGAGCGAGTGGACGATGAGGCAGCGGTCGATCTCACCCGACAGGGGGACCGCCGCGGCCCCGAATGGCTCCTGGCTCGGTATCAAATGAGCGTGTACACCCTGACCTACCGCATGTTGGGAAACCAGGCCGACGCCGAGGATGCCACCCAGGAAGTGTTCCTGCGGGCGTTTCAGCGGCTGCACCAGTATCGCCCCAGCGAACCCTTTGGCGGGTGGCTCACGGGCATCGCCCGCCACTACAGCATCGACGTCCTTCGCCAGCGCCGCCCGGCGGCCGACCTGGTTGAGCCGTCTTCGTCGGTGGACGTCGAGCGCACCGTCCTCGACCGCCTGGACCGGGCCCGGGTGCAAGCCGCCGTCAACCGGCTGCCCAACCGCGACCGCACGCTCCTGGTGCTTCGTTATTGGGAAGACCAGCCGGTCGACCGCATTGCGCAGCTGCTCGGCATGTCGGAGGGTGCTGCCAAGGTTGCCCTGCTGCGCGCTCGGCGCTCGCTGGCGGGAATCCTGACCCGGGAGGTGGCAACCGATGCAGTGTGAGGAAGCGCGCCGGCGCCTTCGGAGCGGCGAGGACGTGGAGGCCGAGGCCCACCTGGCCGAGTGCGCCACCTGCTTCGCCGTCCTGGAGGAGGGCGATCCACTGGCCGGGGTGCTGCGCGCCGCCCGACCCGAGGTCCGTGAAGTGCCGGCCGCCATCGCCGCTGGGGTGCTCCGACGCTGGCGGGCGCCACGGGTCTCCTGGCGCCTGGGTCTGGCCGCTGCCGCGGGTCTTCTCGTGGTAGCCACGGTCCTCGCCGCCTTGACCATCTGGCTGGCCCCCGCCACCGTGGCCAAGCCGCTGGGCGTCGCGTCGAATGCGCTCGACATCGTCGCCACCATCGTGAACGGCATCCTGGCGGTGCCGCGGGTCCTGTTTGCCGACCGGCCGGCGGTCATTGCCGGGTACGCGGTGCTCGTCATCATCGTCTGCGGGCTCTGGGTCCGCCTGTATCAATCCATCGCATTTCAGAGGAGGCGGGTCACTCGATGAATCTCAAGCGCATCATTCTGTCCTTCACCATGGCGGCGGCCTTCGCCCTGGGGGCGCTCGTCCCGGCCGCGGCCGCCGACGAATCGACCAGCACCAGCAACGATCAGGTGACCTTCGGCGGCAACATCGTCGTCCCGGCGGGCGAAACCCACAACGGCGATCTGGTCGCCTTCGGCGGCAATATCGAGGTCGATGGCACCGTGACCCAGGACCTGGTGGCCTTCGGCGGCAACGTGGTGGTCAACGGCCGGGTCGAGCGTGACGTGGCGGTGGTCGGCGGAACGCTGACGCTGGGGCCTAACTCCTATGTCGGCCGCGATGTCTCGTTTGCCGGCGGCTCGCTCAACCGGATGCCCGGAGCCTTCGTCGGGCGCAACGTCGTGGAGGGTCGCGGCCAATTTGACCCGCGCGTATTCCGGCACTGGGGCAGCGCCTTCGGACGTACCGGTTTTTCGGATCTCGCGTTTGGCCTGGTGACCGGGCTCGGCATCCTGGTGCTGGCCCTGATCATCCTGCTGTTCTTCCCCACCCACCTGCAGACGGCGGCCTCGGTGGTCGAGCGGCGACCCGTGGAAACGTTCGCCCTGGGCTGCGGGGGGACCATCGCGGGCATCGTGCTCAGCGTCCTCCTGGTGATCACCCTGGTCCTCCCCTTCGTCGTGCTGGGGGTGATGACGGTCGCCTGGCTCTTCGGCTGGGCCGCCATCTTCCTGCTGATCGGCCAGCGGCTGCTGCACTCCATGCAGCGTCCGCAGGAGCTGGTCCCCGCCCTTCTCATCGGTGGAGTGCTGGTCGTGATCCTGGCGAACATCCCGGTGCTGAACATCCTCGTCCTGCTGATCGGCGGCAGCGTCGCCCTGGGGGCGGCCCTCCTGTCGCGATTCGGAACCCAGGGGCCGGGGGCGCCCCTGCTGCCGGTGAGCTCTACCACGCCCTCGGCTGCATCCGGGCCACCGGCGCCCTCGACTCCGCCTGCGGCTTAGACTTCCCCGGACTGGTCGCCCGCCGGCTGGCGGGCGACCAGCTCCATCAAGAAGTCGCTTTGCAACTGCAGCACGTGATTGGTGATATCGCGCAGCGCGCGGTTGAGCTCGGCGCTCAGCTCGGCCGCCTCCCGCCGGATGGTCTCCTCGGCTTCGGCCGTGTCCGCCGCGGCCCGGCGCTCGAGCAGGCGACGCGTGCTGGCCTGGTATTCCGTCACCATCACCCCGAACCCCTTCAGGAGCTTGCGGGTTTCGTCCGGCTCGAGCCGCTCGGTGGACATTGAGTCGTAGGGTACGCTCCCCACTGGTGACCCGATGACTCGCGCCCAGATCGGTGTCCTGGCGCTCGACCTGGGGACCTCCTCGGTACGGGCGGTGGTCTATGACCAGCGCGGGCGGCTGGTGGACCCGACCTTCGCCGAGGTCCCCTACCAGCTGGATACGTCGATGCCTGGCCAGGCCAGCTCCGATGCCGACCAGCTCGTCGCTCTGATCGTAGGCGCCATCGACACCGCCGTGAAGGCCGCCAAAAAGGAAAAGCTCTCCATCACGGCAGTGGCGGCGTCGTGCTACTGGCACAGCCTCATGGGCGTCGACCGCGCCGGTCGTCCCACCACGGAGCTGCTGACCTGGGCCGACACCCGCAGCCAGCCCGCGGCGGCGGCGTTGCGCGCGTCGCACGACGAGCGCGCCTACCATCGCCGGACCGGCTGCTACTTCCACGCCAGCTTCTGGCCGGCCAAGCTGCGCTGGCTGAAGGCCACCCGGCCGGTGGCGTTCGGCAAGACCGTGCGCTGGGTCTCGCTGGCCGAGTACCTCTACGGCCGGTTCTTCGGGACGGCTCCGGTCAGCCTGTCGATCGCCTCCGGCACCGGGCTCCTGGATGTGCACCGCTGCCGCTGGGACGCCCAGGCGCTGCGCCTCGCGGGGATCCGCGGCACCGCCCTCTCGCCAATCGCCGATTGGGACACCCCAAGCACTGGCCTCCGGCCTGCCTATGCCCGGCGCTGGCCCCGACTGGCTGACCTGCCCTGGTATCTGCCTCTGGGCGACGGCGCCCTGAGCAATGTAGGGGCCGGCTGCCTAAAGCCGGAGTGGCTATGCGCCATGGTCGGCACCTCGTCGGCGCTGCGCCTGGTGCTGGAGACGCCCGACGTGGAGGTGCCCTGGGGGGCTTTCGCATACCGGCTCGACCGCCGCCGGTTTGTGCTGGGGGGCGCCCTCAGCGAGGGCGGCAATGTCATCCGCTGGCTGCACAAACTCCTCGGCTTCAAGAAGCGGGCCGAGGCTGAAGCCGCGGTGCGAACCATCCCCGCCGACGGCCACGGCCTGACCGTCCTGCCCTTCTGGGCCGGCGAGCGCAGTCCGAACTGGCGGGGCGACGTTCTCGGCGTGATCAGCGGGCTGTCCCTCAGCACCCGGCCGGAGGACGTCCTGCGGGCCGCCATGGAAGGCATCAGCTTTCAGATCGGCCACGTCTACGGGGCCCTGCGCGAAAGCACCCGCCGGCCTCGCCGGGTGATCGCCACCGGGGGCCAGCTGCTGCATTCGAACACCTGGATGCAGATGCTGGCCGATGTGCTGGACGTGCCGGTCAGCGCGTCCGCGGAGCCCGAAGCCTCCAGCCGCGGGGCCGCTTTGCTCGCGCTCTACGCGCTGGGCCGGCGACCCGCACTCTGGCGCGACCAGCCCCGAGTGGGGCGCACCTTTCATCCGCAACCCACCTCCCGGCGGGCTTACGCCGCAGCCATGAAGCGGCAAGCCGAGTTATACGACCGGCTCTTCGCAGCCCAGCGTCAGCGGCGGGGGACCATCAGGTCCCAGAAGGCCGGGTCTTCGAAGCCGAGCCGCCAGACGCTGACCCCCCGCAGCTGATACTCGTACAGCAAGGGCAGCTTCTGTCGGAGCGTGTCTCCGCTCTCGAACCAGAGCTCGTGATGCACGCCCCACCGGGTCACGTAGCTGAAATGCATCTCATCCTCGGTGGGATCGAGGGTCGGCGTGGCGTGGTAGCGGCCGGCGAGGATCAGCGCATCGGCGTATGAGCTGGAGGTCAGGTAGCCCACTCCGGTCCAGTCGTGATAGTAGGTGGGCAGCCCCAGCATCGCCTTGCCGGGCGGCACATCCCGGAGCGTGTAGTCCAGCGCCTGGCGCATCCAGGGGATCCCCGAGACCGGTCCCGCCAGGGTCACGCCATTGTGCTCGTCGTAGGTCATGACCGAGAGGTAGTCCGCCGCTCGCGCCAGGGCCGGAAAGTCGTAAGCGCCTGACCACGACTGGTAATAGTCGAGGGCCGCGCCCGTGGCATTCTCGTCGCCGGGGAGCCGGGGGATGACGGCGACCGACAGGCTGAGCCCGGCCGGGCGGAAGACCTTAGCGCAGTCCTGCACCAACGCGGTCAGCAGGTCCCGATCGGTCCAGCGGACCTGCTCGAAGTCCAGCTGAAATCCGGCGTATCCGTAAGTCCGTGCCTCCGCCACCAACCGGGTAGCGAGGGCCGCCCGCCGAGCGGGGTCGGCCAGGATGGCGTGGGCCACGTCCGGATCCACGTCCGCGTTGACTACGAGCGGCACGATCTGGACCCCGCGGGCATGGGCCGCGTCGATAATCCCCTGCCGGGCGGACCCGGTGATACTGCCATCCGCGTTGGCGTCGTACCAGCTCGGGCTCAGGACGTCGATCTGGTTGGCGTGCGCCAGGAACGACGCCTTGGCCTCGGGCGTGTTGACGTAATACGTCTGCACCACCCGGTCCGGCGTCACGACGCTCAGGGTGGAGGGGATGGCCAGGCCGGCGCTGGCAAAGCCGGCTGTGAACGATTGGTCGGCAGCGACAATCCCGGAGTCCAGCATCACGACCTCCGACGTGCCCAGCGACAGTCCGGTGGAGACGATCTCCAGCGTGCTGGCGTCGACCCAGCTGTACGCGGACATCCCGCGGGTCACCCGCACGTGCTCCTGCGCCGACGCCTGATCGAAAATCGGACGCGAGAAGTGGATCCGCGTCCGAATGATGGGCACCGTCTGGATGGCGAGCGGCCCAAAGCGCATCTCGACGCTCGCTTGCAGCGGCCCGACCACCCGGAACGCCACGTCGATCGGCCTGGAGCCGGTCTCGATCCGCAGCCGGTGGCTGGTACCCAGGCCCAGCGGGCCGGGCAGGGCCAGGTCGAGGAAGCGGGCCGGCCCGCCCGCCATCGGGATCGACACCATGTGGCCATCGAGACGGATATGCCAGTCCTGGGCCGCCAGCTGCCGGCTGAGGGCCACATGCAGACGGGGGGTAGGCGACACCTCCGCGGCGCCCCGCGGCAGAACACGCTGGCCGTCGAGCTCCACCGCCTGCACCGCGACCGTGGGCGCGCTCAACCGGATGAAGAGCAGACCGCCGACGAGCAGGCCGCCGGCCACGATTCCGAAGCGCACCAGCGGGCCCCTCATCCCGGCCGAGTATCGCGACCTTTGCCGGTGGCAACAAGCCGCCGGCGTGCCCCCATAAGCTGCGCAGCCTGCTATCAGGTGGCCGTTTTGGGGTCCGCGCGATCGGGGTATGAATCAAGCCGTGGATCTTCTGGAAGTCCTGCGCCGCCAGGCCGCCCGGTATCAGTGTCCGAGCTGCGGCCAGAGCCTGGCCGACTGTGAGCTTGACCTGGTCTCGTCCACCGACCACGAGTCCGTGGTCCGCATCACTTGTGGCCAATGCGAGGCCAGTCGGCTGGTGGTGGTCCAGGCGGCGGCCTGGGTGGGGGAGTCCGTACCCGTCCTCGATCAACCCCTCTCCGACGACCCGGCCATCGGCGTCGATGACGTCCTCGATGTCCGGCTGGCCCTGGCCGGCCATGCCGGCGACCTCAAGAGCCTGCTGACCCGCTAACCGGGGAACCGGCCCAGCCGGACGGTGACGATCTCGTAACGGACCAAAGCGCCCAGCGGCACCGCTGGACTTCGGCCCCCGCACTCCGTACGATGGCGCCGTGAGGAGGGCGTTGGTGCGAGCCGCGTGCAGCCTGCTGGCGGTGGCGGCGGGGGCCGGCGGATCGGTGCCCGCGCTGGCTGGGACCAGCGCCGTCCCCGTGTTCACCCAGCGCTCGCCGGTGTGGGCGCACGAGCCCCTCGGCACGGATCCCATCGATACGATCGGCTCCTCGGGTTGCGCGCTGACCGCCGTGACCATGGTTCAGGCCGCCTTCGGCTACCAGACCAATCCCCATCTGCTGAACCAGTGGCTGACCGAGCACGGCGGCTACGTCGAAAATGACGCCATCCTCTGGCGGACGGCCATGGGCCCGACAGCCGGCAGCGTGCGGCTCAAATGGATCCACATCCCCGGCATCGTTCCCCAGCTCCGTTGGGACGACCAGGACAGCAGCGACCGGCCGCCGCCAGCGGTAATCCGGCAGGAGCTGGGCGCGGGCAACCTGGTGATAGTGGAGGTGCGTCTGCACGGCAACATGCACTTCGTGGTCCTCACCGGGTCGGCCGGACCGGACTTCCTGATCAACGATCCCTGGTACGGCGACCGCACCACCCTGGCCCGCCGCTACGGGCCCTATGAGACCGGCGTGTACTCCGCGCGGGTCTACTACCGGGTGCCGTCCAGCTCGTAAGTCTGAATCTCCCTCCCCCTTGCCCTTGCGGGGAGGGTAGGGTGGGGGCATTTCGCGAGGCTGGAGCCTCGACCCAGGGAAGCGAACCGTAGGGCTAAGCCGCGGCCCGGATGGATGAGCTGGGCTGGTCGCCGCTGGTCAGGTCCGCTCGACTGAGCGCCCGCACCAGCTCCACGTAGGTGTCCTCGCGGAAGAGTGCCCGAGGCACCTGGAACACCTCGGTGGTGGCCGCGATGGTCAGGTGGCCGCCATCCCGGGTTACGACTTCCCGGGTGGCCTGGATCAACGACCAGGGCACGAGCTTTGGCTGCCGGCCGAGCCAGGCGAAGCCGATGGGCCGGAATCCGATTCCCTCCGGTCGCACCGTGACTTCCAGCCAGGCGATAAAGAAGGTATGAAAGAGGAGGCCCAGGCTTAACGCCAGGCCGCACCCCATGGCGATCGCCAGCGCAGCGAACGAGGATTCGCGGGTCCGGCTGATCTCGATGGTGGCCAGCACGTATCCCAGGGCGCAGGCGGCGATCGGGACGCCGGGCCAGAGCAGGATGAGCCGGTTCAGCGGGCTATCTGGCCGAAAGGTCATTGGTAGTCTCTACGGTAGCCGCCCATCTCAGCCGAAACCTTGCGAGCACCAACGCGTGGCAGCCTCGTCAGTCGGCCGTTACGCTGAACTCCGGCTGAGCCCGATTCGGGGCTGGCCCCGATCCCGGCTATACGTCGAGTTCGCGGACGTCGAGGTCGCGCAATTCCGAGGGCCCGGTCAGCCCGTTGTCCTGCAGGATGCGCAGCAGCCGCAGGATGTAGCGAGCGCCGTTCAGATTAACGCCGTGCACCCGGGTCAGCGTCTGGATGGCCTGCAGCTTGCGGATGTCGCGCTGCGAAAACCGGCGCCGGTTGGTCGAGGTTCGCTTGGGAATCACCAGCCCCAGGTGCTCGTACATCATCAACGTCCGGGGATGCGTTTGCAGGATTTCGGACGCCACGCTGATGGTGTAGATGGGCTTGTCCAGGGACAGGCTGGCCTCGGCCGGGGCGCGGCGGGTGGTTACTCCCTTAGCCAATCGTCGATTCCCTCCGACAGACTGCTGGGCGTGGTGCGCGCCTTGATCAGGTACTCGTGCGCGCCAAGCCGCAAACCGCGGGCCACCAGGTCGTCCTCCCCATAGTTCGAAAGGATGATAACCGGTATTTCCTTGGTCGCTTCCTGGCCACGCAGCCGGCGCAGGACTTCGAACCCGTCCATCTTGGGGAGCCGGATGTCCAGGAAGATGATGTCGGGTCGCAGCGTCTCCGCCTTGCTCAGCCCCTCCTCCCCGTCGGTCGCGGTGCTCACCCGGTAGCCATCGAGTTCCAGCTTCAACCGGTACATCTCCAGCACGGATTGGTCGTCTTCCACCAGCAGCACCTCGACCACGTCCTCGTCGGCCTGGGCCGCAGGTCCGCCGCGCCGCTTCGGCTGTGGCTGACTTTTAATGATATGCCCCCTATCAACCCGCAGTACAGAAAAAAGGCCCTCCGGCGAGGAGGGCCCGAAGAGGGGGGCAGGTTGAAACAAAGTTAAGTTTAGCGGCGGTGGAGAGACTTGTCAACACCCCCGGAGTCATATTGTCGGTCAACGCCTGAGTGCCGGCCCTAGACTTCCAGCCGGGACACGTCGATGTCTTTGAGCTCGACCGGCGGGGCAATCCGGTTCTCGTGCAGCAGCTTGAGTAGCTTCAGGATGTAGCGCACGCCGGCCAGGTTGACCGAGTGGTGCCGGGTCAGCTTCTGGATGGTCTGCAATTTCATGACGTCCCGCTGGGAGAAGCGGCGCCGGTTGGTGGACGTCCGCTTGGGTACCACCAGGCCGAGGTGCTCGTACATCATGAGCGTCCGGGGATGCGTTTCCAGGATCTCCGACGCGACGCTGATGGTGTAGATCGGCTTGTCCAGGGAGATGCTGACATCACGGCGGGTCTCTGGTTGGACGGCAGTTGCCATGTTGGGCGCGACTCCTTTTACCCCGGGGGCTGCTCTAGTCACTTCTTCGCCCGGCTGTCGTAGCGGGTTGTCTGATAGCCCGCCCGGCCGGAAATTGGCTAGCAGTATATTCCTCGCCACGGATTCCCCTCAACCGAAGTTTTGTAAAGACTTATGAAATGGGCATGGCGACGCGAACCTGCTGGGCGGAATCGGGGATACCTGCAGCAGGAGACTCTCGCGATCGAGGGCCACTGGTATAGCTGATAGCGCGGCTATCAACCTGCTGCTGAGAGGTGCATCCGTGGGCGGATACAAAGACAAGATCCAGGGCGAGGCCAAGGATCTGGCCGGCAAGCTGACTGGCAACCAGAAGATGGAGTAGGAAGGCAAAGGCCAGCAGGCCAAGAGCAGGATCGAACGCGCGCCGGCAACTGGGTCCGCCGGGCGACGGCCAAGCCGGCCGAGGAGCCTACCGAGCCGACCGCCCCCTAACTCCGCCCAACTCGACAAGCCGGCCCGCTCAGGGCCTGCTATTTCTTTACCTGGGCATCCCCACGGTCGGGCGCCGCTCCCCGGCCGGCGTGATGGCGCCCGGTCGAGGCATCCCCGACCTGGTCGGTTCGGGTATGAGCCAGTGTGGCATCTCGGTGCATGACAAACAGCATCAAGAGGACGGCGAACAGCAGCCAGGCCAGCGCGTACAACCCAGCTCCCAGGGGCGGAAAGAGAGCCAGCAGAAAGCCGACCACCCCGATCACGATGGCGGCGATGGTCAGGAAATGGGTGATCTCGTCCTGCAGATGGTGCCGGGGAAAGACCCGGCGGAGCCAGCGTTCCAACCCCATACCTCCTAGCACGTCATCCAACCGGGTCTTCGAACCGGAGCCGGTGGCCGCCTTGGCGCCCGGCCCTGCCGAGGCCACCGCCGGCCCCTCCGCTTGAGACTTCCCGCAGAAGCGGCAGAAGCGGGCGTCCGCTTCGATCTGCTTGCCGCAGGCCCGACAAAACACCGGGAATCCCCTCCATTCATACAGCCCCTGGGGGTTGCATTCTGCTGAGCTAGCAGGCATTATAGGCGGCCAGCTGCGGGTCTCCCGAAGCCCCGGCGCCCCAGAGCGCCGTCAGAAATCACACCGACCTTAACTGATAGGAATGGTATATCTACTTACGACACGCACAGTCGAAGGAGCGCGTAACTTCCCACCCGCTGGGTCGTTGGACAGGACGCGGGCCGGCGACGGCCTGCGCGAGAGAACTGAATGCCCTTGAGGATGCCGATCATGGATCCGAGGCAGGTGGCCAGCGTGACCGCCGCGGCGCCCGCCATGCTGCTCCGCCGTGAGCAGCGGCGCCGCCGGCGCCGGCAGGCCCTCTGGCGCTCGCTCGGCACCGCATCGGTCTGGGCATTCGCTCTCCTGCTGGCGGCTTGGCTCATGCTGGCTGGCATCGCTGGCTTCGCGCACGCATGACGTCCAGGCAGCGAACCCGGCGTCATGTCCAGCTGTGGCGGCGGCGCAGCCGCGCCGATCTGCGGCGCATCCTGCTGCTGGGCTTCCTGGTCCTCTTCATCCTGACCGGCATGGCGATCCCGGCGGTCGCCGCCCAGACCGTGGGGCCGCTGCCCACCGTGCAAGGTCTGTCCGCCAGCGGCCTGGATCAGGACACCCTGATCTTCGACCGCAACGGGGCATTGCTGGCCGATATTGGCGCATCCGGCGACCACCGGATCGTGGTCCCGCTCAGCTACATGTCACCCCTGCTGGTCAAAGCGACCCTGTCCAGCGAGGACCGCACCTTCTTCCAGAACAGTGGCATTGACCTGGGCGGCATCGTCCGGGCCGCCTTCGCCAACCTCACCCATCGCAAGATCACCCAAGGGGGCAGCACCATCAGCCAGCAGCTGGTTAAGCAAGTGTTCATCGGAGCCAACCCCCCGCCTACGCTGCAGCGCAAGGTGCGCGAAGGCATCCTGGCGCTGGAGTTGAACCAGCGGTATACCAAGAACCAGATCCTGGAGCTCTACCTCAACACCATCTACTACGGCGAGCAAAGCTACGGCGTGGAGTCGGCGGCCCGCAGCTACTTTGGCCCTCAGAGCAATGCCCACGACCTGACCCTAGCCCAAGCGGCTATGCTGGCCGGCCTGCCCCAGGCGCCCACCCGGAACGATCCCCTGCGCAATCCACAACAGGCCAAGATCCGGCAGCGTGAGGTCTTGCAGGGCATGGTCGAGCAACACGACATCACCCAGGCCCAGGCCGATAAGGCGTTTGCCGAGCAGCTCACCATCTACCCGCCCATCAACAAGTTCCTGGCACCGCACTTCGTCGACTACGTGCTGCATTCCCTGCAGAAGGACTACGGCATCGCCCCCAGCGACCGGAAGGGGTACCGGATCTTCACCAGCCTGCGCATGGACCTCCAGCAGATTGCCGAACGGACCGTCCGCGACCAGATCACCTCGGTGGGGAACTATTACAACTTCCACGATGCCGCGCTGGTCTCCATGGATCCGCGGACCGGCGAGATCCTGGCCATGGTGGGCGGCGATGACTATAACCGCCCCGGAGGCCAGATCAACATGGCGGTTGCACCGCGGCAGCCGGGTTCCAGCTTCAAGATGTTCACCTACACCGCCGCCATCGAGAGCGGGCGGGTCAACATGACGACGCCGGTCAAGGACGAAGCGCTGGTCTTCCCCATCGGTGGCGGGTCCGGCCACGAGCAGTACGCCCCCCAGAACTATGACGGCGCGTATCACGGCACCCTGCCGGTCAAGATGGTGATGGGCAACTCCCTCAACATCCCGGCCCTCAAGGTGGAGATGAAGGTAGGCGTCCCGACCGTGCTGAGCGCCGCCCGCCGCATGGGGATTAGCTGCTGGGCAGTCCCAGGGAATCCAAGCGATTGTCAGGAGTTCGACGACAACCACTTTTCGATCAGCCTGACACTCGGCTCCTATGGCGTGCGCGTGCTCGACATGGCGACCGGGGCCTCGACCCTGGCCACCCTGGGGATTCGCCACCAGCCGACCGCCATTTTGAAGATCCAGGACGGACTGGGCCGCGTCAAGTACACCTACGACCCATCAAAGAATGAATACCGCGCCCTCTCCCCGCAGGTCAGCTACATCGTCGGGGCGATCATGTCGGACGACCGGAACCGCTGCCTGTCGTTCGGCTGCCACGGCGACCTCACACTCCCGGGCCGGCGGGTGGCCGCCAAGACGGGGACCACGCAGGACTTTCGGGACAACTGGACGGTCGGCTTCACCCCGCGGCTGGCGACCGCGGTCTGGATCGGCAATCCGAACAACGCTCCCCTCAGCCACAACTCCACCGGCATCATCGGCGCCGCCCCCATCTGGCACCGCTACATGATGGAAGCTCTGGGCGGGGTGCCCGACGAGTGGTATCCGGTCCCAGACGGGCTTACCCGCCAGGGCGACAACTACTTCCTGCCGGGCACCGCAGGCGCCAACCCCAGCCTGGACAAGGACTGGCCGCGCTGCCCCTTCACCACCTTCAACAAGTGGACCCTCACCTGGAGCGACACCATCGTGGACGGTGTCTACTGCGTCATCAACCCGGTTCCGCCACCGCCCCCGCCCCCCGAAGACCTGCTCCCCTGCCCGATCGACCTGCCGCCCGGGCTGTGCCAGAAGCTGCCGCCGCAGCCCGGAGTGTCACCATCGCCGTCGCCGTCGCCCCATGGGTAGGACGGACCAGGCGCGGATCGGGCTAAGCCGGGATTCGGGCTAGGACTCGCTGGGGGTCTTTTCGCCGCCGTCGCCGAACGGCACCCGCGCGGCCAGACCGCTGGCCCGGTCCCGGAGCTCGATCCCCCGCTGCATCAGGTCTTCCCGCATCTCCTCGCCGCTCTTGGGGGCCAGCAAGAGGGCCAGGCCAAAACCGATGCCCACCCCGAGCAGCAACCCGGTGACAAAGCGTTCGATCCCCGCATCCTCATCGGGTTGCCGCAGCCGGGTCCGGCGCAGGGCTGACACCGCGTCGCCCAGCCGGTCCTTCAGCTCCAGGTCGCTAGCCGCCTTGGTGGCGCGGTCCAGGATCTCGCTCAGACGCTCCACAGTCTTGTCCACGGTCTGCTCCATCGGTTCCTCCTATGACGCCGGTGCCCGCTTTGGCCGGCTGGCTACCCCTGATCCGCTGCGGGCGGGAGCCCGGCGTTCGGCCCCGTCGCCGGCTCCGCCCAGAGCCTCCTCGGCCTCCTGGAGCCAGTGGCTCACCCGCTTGCGGGTTACCACCCCCGCTGCCGGCGCATAGAGCAACCCCAGGCACGCGCCCAGCAACGCCCCGTGTACGACACCCCTTAAATAGCCCACCCTGTCAGCCTCCTGGCGGTCTGCGCCGCGCGATCGTGCCATCGTACCACTGTCTCGGCGACCCGCCCAAAACACCCCCCGCCCAGGGTGCTATTTCATCCCACGCTGCCGTATACTTTCCCCGGCGCCAGTGCGGGAAAGGTGATAGAGATGTTATACAGGAGGAAGGAGCGCCCATGAGTGAAGTCGTCGACGAGGAGGTCAACGTCCTCTTTATCGAGGACGACCCGGCTGTGGCTGAGATGTACAAACTCAAGCTGGAGCTGGATGGCTACCGCGTGACCGTGGCCAAGTCGGGCGAGGAGGGCCTGGAACAGGCCAAGAAGCTGGTCCCGGACATCGTCTTCCTGGATATCCGGCTGCCCAAGATGGACGGGTTCGCCGTGCTCGAAAACCTCCGCCAGGACACCGTGACCAGGAACATTCCGGTCATCATCCTCTCCAACTACGGCGAGAAGGAGCTGGTCGACCGCGGCCTCAAGCTGGGCGCCCTTGATTACTTGATCAAGTCGGAGACGACGCCAGCCAGCCTCAGCCGCGGCGTGCAGGACTGGGTCAAGGACTGAGCCGTGGCCGCTACCGAGCGTCGGGTCCCCTTGTCCGCCGGGTTCGACCTCGACAAGCCCCTCTACACCATCAGCGTCGCGTCCGAAATCCTGGAAACCCATCCCCGCACGCTGATGATGTATGAGGACCTGGGCCTGATCGAACCCTACCGGACGTCGACCAACCGGCGACGCTACTCGCAGCGCAATGTGCGCAAACTGCAGGTCATCCAGCAGCTGACCCGAGAGAAGGGCGTCAACCTGGCCGGCGTCAAGTACATCCTGATGCTGCTGCAAGCGCTGAAGCTAAATAAGGTTCGCCCGCCAGACGACCTGCGCATCGTGTACGAGCTGTACGCCGAGATTATCTAGAGGAAGCCGGTAGATTCGGGCTAGGCCTGGTCGGCTTCCGCCGCCGCGACCTGCGCGCCCCGACCAGACTCCTCGACCGGCATCCGCCGCTCCGGCAGCCTCGGCATGGCCGCCGGGTCCGAGGCGAGGAGGCCATCCAGCTCGGCCCCATCAATGGTCTCCACCTGCTGCAGATGTTCCGCGATTTGGACCAGGATGGCGCGCTTCTCCTGCAGGATCTGCACCGCCTGCCGGTACGCCGCGTCGATCAGCGCCTTCACCTCCGCGTCCACGTCCTCAGCGGTCAGCTCCGAGATCAGCGGCGAGTCATCATCGTCGCGGGCGCGCAGGGTGACCAGGCCCAGCCGCTCGCTCATCCCGAACTCACACACCATGTGCCGGGCGATGCTGGTGGCGACCTCGATGTCCTGCTTCGCCCCGGTGGTGGCATCGCCGAAGATGATCTCTTCGGCCGCCCGACCGCCCATGGCCGCCACCATCCGGGCCTGCAATTCGGACTTCGAGGTGAGATAGCGATCGCGTCTCGGCAGCTGCACGGTCACGCCCAGCGCCTGGCCGCGGGCCACGATGGAAACCTTATGGACCGGGTCGCTCTTGGCGATCGACTTCATGCAGAGCGCATGGCCCACCTCGTGGTAGGCAACGATGGCCTTCTCCTCCGGGGTGAGGATCCGGCTGCGCTTCTCGGGCCCCGCCATCACCCGAAAGGCGGCCTCTTCCATCTCGCTGCGGCCGATCACCCGCTTGCCGCCCCGGGCGGCCAGGATGGCCGCCTCGTTCAGCAGGTTGGCCAGGTCCGCCCCCGTGAACCCCGGCGTCTGCCGGGCGATCACCTCCAGGTCGATCTCGGGCGACAACGGTTTCGCGCGCGCGTACAGGGCGAGGATGGCGCGCCGCCCGTTGATGTCGGGGGACTCGATGGCCACCCGTCGGTCGAAGCGGCCGGATCGGAGCAAGGCCGGATCCAGCACGTCGGGCCGGTTGGTGGCCGCCACCACGACCACCGCCTCGTCGGTGTGGAAGCCGTCCATCTCCACCAGCAGCTGGTTGAGGGTTTGTTCTCGCTCCTCGTTGGTGCGCCCGAACGATGCCCCGCGCTTCCGACCCAGGGCATCGATCTCGTCGATGAAGATGATGCAGGGGGCGTGCTTCTTGGCGTGGCGGAACAGGTCCCGGACCCGCGCCGCTCCCACCCCGACGAACATCTCCACGAAGTCGGACCCGCTGAGGGAGAAATAGGGCACCCCGGCCTCGCCGGCCACGGCTCGCGACAGCAACGTCTTGCCAGTCCCGGGGGGGCCGATCAGGAGCACGCCGCGCGGCATGCGCGCCCCCAGCTCGCGAAAGCCGGCGGGCGTCCGGAGAAATCGAACGACCTCTTCCAGCTCCTGCTTGGCCTCGTCCACGCCCGCCACCTCGGCGAAGGTGACGACCGCGGACGATTCCCGGCCGGCCTCCCGCAGGTGCTTGGAGAAGGCGCCCATCGGGCTCCCCAGCAGGTTGGACCGGCGCAGGAGCAGGAACACCAGCGCCACCAGCAGGAGCAGCCCCACCAGGTTGGGCAGGGTCCGCACCAGGTCGGAGGAGTCGCCGGGGGCAACGCTGACCTGCACCCCATGCTGGCGCAGTTCGTCGGCGATCGCCGTCCCGCTTTCCTTCTGGGTCCAGAAGGTGGCGCCTTTGCGATCGGTCAGGACGACGCGCTCGCCGGTGATGACGGCGCTCTTGACCTGCCCGGCGTCAACCCGGTTCAGGACATCGCCGATGGGGGTCTGAGGCTGATTCCAGATGGACCGGGTGGACCCGGTAGCCGTGGCGATGACGAACGCCAGGGCGGTGGCGGCCACCGCCCCGGCGCCCACCGCCAGCCCGATCCGCCAGTCGGGGAGGCCACCGGAGGCGGGCGGTTGGCGGCGGCGAAACAGATTCATGCGTTGGCTTCCTGGAATCAGTACGCAGCCGGCTGGTCAACGACCGCGATCAGGGCCTTCTGCGCAATCGTTGCCGGGGCCGGGCGCTGCCAGAACGGATAGGCGGTGATGGCCGCGGCCTCGTCGCCGGTCACGCCGTTGTCCGCGTTGGACAGTCGGTAGAAGGACCAGCTGAGCCCACCCTGGGCCCGGGTCTCATCCATGGAGGCGACGATCTCCTCCCCCGGGGGTGAGCCGGGGATGCCGTACTCGAGCGTCGCGTCGTAAGCCTGTGCCGTGATGGACACCGGGCGCTGGTAGGGATTGATCCCGGGATCGCGGAACTCGGCAAAGATCTGGTCCAGGAAGGCGCGCACCCCACCGCTTCCCACGAATTGACGCCGCCCGGTGGCCCGCCAGTAGGCCATTGGGGCAAAGACCTGGCAGTAGCGGGACATGGTGGCCCAGGGATAGCTGCGGTGCTCGGACGGAACCGGGAAGGTGCTGGCCACCAGCAGGTAGCGGTCACCCAGTCCGACTGCGCCATCAATGCCGCGCCGGATGCCGCCCAGGTACCACTCGATCGAGCTGTCGTCCCAATTCTGCTCGACGGTCAGCGCCAGGCCATCCAGGTGCTGTCCAGCACTCTGGTAGCGCGCCGCTGCGATGGCATCGACGGCATCGGAATGGGCGTCGGAGAGCTCGGGTTCGACCCAGCCGATCACACGCACCCCGCGAGAGTGGGCAATGGGAAGCAGGTCCTGGAGCGCCGGGGCACCGTAGAAGTGCGCCCGGGAGTCGGCCACCCGCACGTAGATGTGGCTCAGGTCGGCCTTGACCGCCGCATCCACCATGTCCCAGGCCCGGTCGGCATCAGGATTCGTCCAGTCGCTGGCGAAGATCATGAACCAGGCGCCCTTGCCGCGCACCGCATCGATCGCCGCGCGCTCGGGCTGATCAAACGGCCGGACGCTGGTGGCGGAGGTCCGAGCCGACACGATGGCCGGCCGGTCGATGACGCTCAGTTGCTGGGCCGCCGCGGCGCGCTGGGCCGCCTGCACGTCCAGATAGGTCCGGACCCCGAACGGCGACGCCAGCAGGCTGAACAGGCACAAGCTCAGCACGAGCTGTCGTGCGAAGGCGGAGGCGTGCCGTAAGATGCTCGACATGCTGGGCTTAAGGCTGGTCAGGCCTGGTGCGACAGCGTAGCGGCCGTCCGCCGGCCGTTCAAGCGAAGCCTTGCCTCGCTAAGGTGATAAGCAGCGCCACACCAGTTGCGAATGTCCGATCACCACATCGGTCGGGTGCGAGCCGAAGCCGGTGAAGGCGCAGTTTCGGTACGGTGCGACGTTTATCACGAATGTTGATATATCGGCTATACTGCTTTGCGGGAGGCGAGCCGGTGGCCCATAAGTCCAGCGAAGTCTCGGACATGTTCGACATTGAACCGCGCACCCTCTTCGTGTACGAGAGTGAGCACCTGATCGCGCCCGAGCGCACCCCCACCCAGCGCCGGCGCTACTCGCGGCGCGACATCGAACGCGTCCGCCTGATCCGCGAGCTGACCACCGTCAGCGGGATCAACCTGGCCGGCGTGAAGGTCATTTTCTCGTTGATGGAGGCCGCCTCCAAGCAGCGGCTGCCTCTCCCCGAGGCGGACTTCCCCGAGCTGGCGGCTGCTCGCCACCTCTGGGAGTAGCTCGACCCCGGGTTAGCTCAGCTGTCGTAACTCCGGCCGGCGGGCGGCCGCGGGTTCCACCAGGTCACGCAGGTCCTGCAGCTGGGCCGAGATCCAGCGGGCAATGTCGTTCTGTTCCACCACCCCGCGCATTTTCTCGGCGCGGGCATGGCGTTCCACCCCGTCCATCAGCAACGCCCGGTGGAGCGCCTCGGCCGTGCCGTCCACGTCGAAGGGGTTGATGGTGATCGCCCACTGGCCCAGCTCTTCGTGGGCACCGGCATTCTCGGAGAGCACCAGCACGCCGCCCCGCCGGTTGACGGTGATGCCCTCCTTGGCGACCAGGTTCATGCCGTCGTAGATGGCGTTCACCAGCAGCACGTCGAACTGCTTGTAGCCGGCAATGGCCCGCGGGATGTCGTCGCGCAGTTCGAGCCGGATGGGCTGCCAGGTAGGGGTGCCGTGTCGTTCATTGACCACCCGAACGGCCTGCTGGACCTGGCGGGCATACTCGCGGTACTCGCTGACGTTCTGACGCGTCTTCTGCAGCAGCGCCCAGAAGACCACCTCGCCGCGCCACTCCGGATGGACCTGGAGCAGCCGATCGTAGGCGAGAAACCCGCGGACGATGTTCTTGGACAGGTCCATCCGATCGACCCGGAAGATCACGTGGCGCGGTCGCCAGCGCAGGATATCGCGTTCAGCGCGCTCGACGGCCGGCGTCCGGGCCGACGCTTCGAACTCGCGCACGTCGATGGAGATTGGGTAGTTACGCACCCACACCGTCCGACCTCGGTAGAAGGCGACCTGTTGGCGCAGGTCGATGGGCAGACCCATGTTCTCTTCGCAGGTCAGCAGGAAGTTGCGGACGTCACTGCGCGTCTGCAGGCCGACCACGTCGCTGGCCAGTAGGCCATCCATGATCTCGTCGCGCATGTACTGGGGCAGCACCTTCCAGTACTGGGGGGTGGGCCAGGGGATGTGGACGTAATGCTGCAGGATGGCGTCCGGTAGTTCCCGGCGCACCAGCCGGGGCACCAGGTAGAGCTGGTAGTCGTGGGAGAGGACCAGCGACCGCTTGTGGCCGCGGCGGGCCTCGTTCACCACCTGCTGGGCGAACAGCTGGTTGACCCGGCGGTAGCCTTCGGTCCAGGCGTGATGGGTGCTGTCGTCCAGGATGGGGGCCTCGGCCAGGTTCCACAGGTAGTGCTGGACAAACCACAGCAGCGGGTTGGCGATGGTGTTGTAGTAGAGGTCGTAGGCCGGCCGGGGCGGCTTCACCCACAGGACCCGGTAGCGCAGCCCTTCCTCGGTTTGCAGCGACATTGGCTCCGAGCCGTCGCTGGCCGACAGCTCCTGGTCTGGCCCTTCGCGGGCACAGGCCACCCAGACCGCCCCGGTCGCCTGCGCCAGCCCGGCCAGCCCGGTGACCAGGCCGCCGCCGCCGCGCACGAAGCGGTATTCCTCGTCGGCCTCCAGCTGGACGTCGACCGGGGCCCGGTTGGCCACGATCACGGGATGCAGGTCCTTGAGGAGCTGCCGGGTGTATTCCTCGATGGCAATCATGGGCTCCAGTATCGCCCGCCAGCCTGTCTGCCCGTCAGCAGGCGGGCCGGTTGCAGAGGGAGCCCATTTCGTGATACCCTAACTGTAAGCTAACTGGGAGCCGTATTCGAGGCTTTCCTCGCACCGGGAGGTGGCCTAGCGAGTGGGTCGCGCACAGCCGGCGAACGACATCGCGTCCAGCCGCGCCGTCTTTACCCCGAGTATTGCCAGCGAGATCCTCAATTTGCATCCCCGGACGCTGATGATCTACGAGAGCGAAAACCTGATCAAGCCGCAGCGGACGGTGACCAATCGGCGGCGCTATTCAGAGGAGGACATCCGCCGGGTCCAGGCCATTCAGTTTCTGACCCGAGAAAAGGGCGTAAACCTGGCCGGGGTTAAATACGTCCTTCGCCTCTTGGAAGCCCTTGTGCGGCAGGGCCTGGAGCTCGATCAGGTACACGAGCTACAGGGCCTCCAGGACCTCGCCCGTCCGGCCTAAGCCCGGACCCACCGATCGGACGACGCAGATTGGGATGCGGGGCGAGATGAGCGGAAGGAGGCGACGAGCACGCGAGGGCGCGCACCCGTCGGTGCGTAACCGAGCGCGCGCAGGAGACACGCCCCGATCGCTCGTCCCGCGCCCAAGATGCTAGTTCGACTCGGTGGATTCGGGCTAAGGGGGAGCCAACTTCACCCGCGGACTTTCTGTAGATACCAAACCCTTGACAGGGGTTTCGTGTTTGGTACTATGCTAGCTATCAAGTTCTATGCCAGCGTCAAGGTGAGACAACAAGGCAAGCCGGAAGGGGGTTCATGCCATGCTCAGTGAGGCGATCGAAGAGATTCACCGGGGTTACCAGATGGCCGAGGATCGCCGCCAGGCGGAGCTGCGGCGGCGGGCGGGAGTGCGACAGCTGGACTCCTTCTTGCTCCAGGTCGAGAACCTGATCGAGGGACGGCATGCCGCCATCCCCGAGAGCCTGATGGACGAGATCATGCGCTTTGTCCGTCCTGTCAGCCGCAAGTTGCACCGCGTGCTCAGCCGGAACGTCACGCGCGATCCGGTGCGGGTCCTGGATGTGCTGTTCGATGCCCAGGAGTTGCTGAGGGCACGGCAGCCCAGGCTCGCGGCCTAACGCTCGGAGCGCGGGCAGGAGGCAGGCTGGCAGACCAGGCAGCGGGGCGCTGCAAAAACCTGTCCACGTCGCACTCACCAAGCGGGCCAGACCGGCCCGTTGACCCGGTGAGCCGCCTCCGGTAGCGTTCGGCATCGGCCTCCCGCGGGGCCTGGTGTACCCTTCCAGAGATTCGATGCCCCGGTTTCCGCCGATCCTCACCCAACGCCTTCGCCGTCGCTGGTGGCTGCTCCCCCTGGCGCTGCTCGCCGCCGTCCTGGTGGTCGGGGCGCGGACCGCCACGGCCCCGCTGTCAGTCGGCGCTACCGTTCCGGATGGCGATCAGCAGGTGGCCCGCACCACCGCCATCGACTTCACCTTCAACCAGGACATGAACGAACCATCGGTGCGGCAGGGCGTCAGCATCGACCCCGCCGCGCCCTTCACCCTCGCCCAGATCAATCCCCGCCACTTCCTGTTTAAGCCCCAACTGGAGCCAGACACCACCTACCACGTTCACCTGGCCGGGCTGCGGAAGGCGATCGGTTTGGGCGGGCTCACCTATGCGTTCAGCTTTCACACCGAACCGGCGCCCAAGATCACCGGGCTGAGCCTGGAAGGAGCGCCGCTTTCGGATGGACAGCAGGCGGTGCCGCTGCGCGGCACGCTGGCCATTACCTTCTCCCAACCGATGGATGCCAGCCACGTGCCCATCCTGGTCGACGGCGCGCCGGTCGACGCGACTAGCATCCGCTGGGATCCCACCTCCACCACGGCCTCGGTTCCGATCAGCCTGGCCCACAGTCGGCTCCACTCGGTTTCGGTCCCCCAGCAGGCGTTGAACCGCCGGCACGACCCGCTGCTCGCGGATTGGAAGGTTGGATTCACCACCATGATCCAGGTCCCCTCCGCGGGCTCCACGGCCCGGATTGGGAGCGGCTATGGCCCGGTGATCATCCAGATCGAGAACAGCGGCCAGCCAACCGTCCGCCCGCAATCGGGGATGCAGCAGGCCGACATGATCTACGAGTACATCAGCGAGTACGGCATTCCTCGCCTGACCGCAGTTTACTGGCATCCTCCGACCAGCTTGATCGGGCCGGTCCGCAGCTGCCGCCTGATCACGGTCCAGCTGGAGCAGATGTACCACGGCATGATCTACTGTTCTGGCGCCAACGATTTCGTGCTGGGCCAGGTCTGGAAGTATCCGAACATCGTGTATGACTACGCCTACTGGCTGCCCATCATGTTCCGGACGGATGCGCGAGCCGCGCCGCACAACGTGATGGCCCGGCCGGACCAGGTCACCCAGCGCACGGCCGCCGCCCTGGGGCCTTTGCCCTACGATGTGGCCCCCGCGCACCCGGATGCGCCGCTGCCGGGCGCCGTCCCGGCCACCGACATCGCACTGCCCCAGCACGGCGCCATCTGGCGCTACAACGCCAGCGCCAAGGAGTATTTCAAATGGCAGGACGGTGCCCCCTTTACCAACGCAGGGACCGGCCAGGTCCATGCCAAGACCGTCATCGTCGAACACGTCCGCTCACGCATCGACACCACCCCGGGGAACTTCTTCCACCACTACTACACCGAGTACTACGAGCTCGCTGGGGAGGGCTCGGCCGAAATCTATTCAGACGGAGGAGTGATTCATGCCACATGGCGCCACCCTGATCGGACTGTACCCGTCGTCTACTACGGGCCCGATGGCAACCCCGTCGATCTCAACACGGGGCTGACATGGGTTCACGTCATCGGATCGGATCAATAAGCCTGGCGCAGGGTGCGCGCCGTCGGTGGTGGGTGGGGGTGATCCCGCTGGTCCTGGTCGGACTGGCGGCCGTCGTCCGGCTGCTGACCATGCCGCTGGAAGTCAGCGCCAACGTCGCCGACGGGGACCAGGCCGTCGCCCGGACGGCGAGTATCGACTTCAAGTTCAACAAGGACATGCTGGCCAGTTCAGTCCAGCAGGGCTTCACCATGACGCCGTCGGTCCCGGTGACCTTCGCCACGGTGAGCCCGCGCGAGTTCCAGTTCTCCCCCACCATGACGCCTGAGACCACCTACCACGTGGTGCTCACCGGAGCCAGGGAGGCCTCCGGGAGCGGCACCGTCACCCGGAGCTTGACGTTTCGGACCGAGGCGGCGCCCACGGTGGCCGCCGTCCGATTTGATAATCAGCCGCTCAAAGATGCGGCCCAGTTCGTCCCGGTGCACGGCAAGCTGGCCATCGCCTTCACTCAGGCGATGGACAGCGTCCGCACGCCCCTCCTGCTGGACAGCAAGCCGGTGCCAGCCGGCCAGGTGCAGTGGTCCGGCGACGGGCTCACCGCCACTCTGGATCTGACCCTCAAGCACAGCAAGCCCTACGTGCTGGGGGTGTCGCAGCAAGCGCTCAACCGCAAGCACGATCCGTTCCTGGCGGACTGGACGCTGAGCTTCACCACCGTCCTGGAGGTTCCGTCGGCCGGCGACCCCAGCCGGATTGGGTCGGGAGCGCCCATCCTGATGCAGATCGAAAACAGCCTGGACGCGCGGCCGCAAGCCGGCATGCAGCAAGCCGACATGATCTATGAGTACCTGAGCGAAGGGTCCGTGCCACGCCTGACGGCCGTGTACTGGCACCCCCTGCCGGTCCTGGTCGGCCCCATTCGCAGCTGCCGCCTGATCACCATCCGGCTGGAGCTGATGTACAAGGGCTTCATCTACTGCTCCGGAGCCAACGACTACGTCCTGGGCAAGGTCTGGCAGCACCCGGACCTGGTCAACGACTTCAGCTACGGCCAGGGCAACGTCTTCTTCCGGACGCCCGACCGGTGGGCGCCCCACAACGTGATGATCCACGGGGCCAATGCCACCAACTTCGCCGCGGCGAAGAACGTGCCGGGGCCCCTGTACGAAATCGCGCCCAAGCACGACGATGCCGCCCATAGCGGGGACCCGGCGACGGCCATCATCGTCCCGGACCAGGACGCGGTCTGGAAATACGACCCGGTCCGGAAGGAATACCTGAAGTGGCAGGACGGGGCGCCCATGATCAATATGGGGACGGGCCAGGTGCACGCCAAGACGGTCATCGTGGAGCACGTGACCTCCTTCCTGGACACCAATCCCGCCAACACCTTCTGCTCCATGGGGCACTGCTACCACACGGAGGCTTACGAGTTGACCGGGGAGGGGCCGGCCGAGGTCTACGTCAATGGCATCGTGATCCACGCCACTTGGCAGCATGCCGACCCCGACGTGCCGGCGGCCTACTACACGCCGGACGGGGACCCGATCACGCTGGACACCGGGCTCACCTGGATCCACGTCCTGGGTTCCACCGTCTGGCACAGCGGGATCTAGAGAGCGACAGGGTGCGGTACCAACGGGCCGCTCCCTAATTGTCCCCTCCCTGGAGGGAGGGGGAGGGGAGGGTGCCAGTGGTAACGTGGCCTCGCGATCGACTTGTTACACTCGGGCCGTGCTTACGGTGCTGGCAGACTGCATCGTCCCCATCCAGTGCGTCAACCCCCGCAGCGATTACAGCACGGCTCCGCCTCTGACCCTTGACTACTGGGTGGCGGCCTTGCTGATCGTGATCGGGTTCGCCCTGGCCGGCATGCTCATCGTCGTTCGCCGGCGTATGTAAGGTCTGAGGCTGCCCTGGCTTCGACCACCGTCTTCATCGTTCCCCACACGCACTGGGACCGCGAGTGGTACGCGCCCTTCCAGGCGTTCCGAGCCCGGCTGGTCGATCTCTGGGATGACCTGCTGGCGCTGACCGAGTCCGACCCCGCGTTCCGCTTCCTGCTGGACGGCCAGACGGTCGTCATCGAGGACTACCTGGCGATCCGCCCCGAACACCGCGGGCGTGTTGACCGCGCCATTCAAGCCGGACAGATCCAGGTCGGCCCCTGGTACACGCTACCGGACGAGTTCCTCGTGAGCGGCGAGACGCTCGTCCGCAACCTGGCCCGCGGGATTCCCTTGGCCCAGGCCCACGGCGGGTCCATGCGAGTCGGATATCTTCCCGACTCGTTCGGTCACGCGGCCCAGATGCCCCAGATCTACCGGCAGTTCGGGATGCGCCATGCCGTGGTCATGCGCGGGGTGCCCCGCGCCATCGACCGGGTGGCATTCGAGTGGGTCGCCCCCGATGGTTCCACGGTGCTCGCCGCCTACCTGGCCGGCGGATATGGCCAGGGGGTCGACCTGCCCACCACGGGTCAGGCCCTGGCGCGGCGAATTCGAACGATCCTGAAGGCGGTGGAGCCGTTTGGGCCAGGGTCAGACGTCCTGGTCATGAACGGCAACGACCACGTGTCCCCGCAGCTAGGCCTGACCGCGGCGGTGGCGGCGACCGGGACCCACCTCGACGGCGTCACGGTACGCCTGGCCCGACTCGCCGAGTACCTGGACCGGCTCCCGACCTCGGGCTGGCCCCGCTGGGCTGGAGAGCTGCGTGCTTCATCGCGCGCCAACGTCCTGATGGGGACGCTCTCCATCCGCGGTCGGGACAAGCAAGCCTACTTCCGCGCCGGCCTGACCCTGGAGCGGCTGGCCGAGCCGCTGGCGACGCTGACCGGCCTGCCGGCCCAGGGATTTCTGCGGGAGGCCTGGACCTACGTCTTGCAGAACGCCGCCCACGACACCGCCTGCGGCAGCGGCATCGATGCGGTGTCCGTCGAGGCACGCGGTCGCAGCGATGCGGCGCAGCAGCTGGCGGACGCGGTTGTCTCCCGCGGGCTGGCTCGGGTCGCTGCCCAGGCAGGAGGCAGCGACGTCGACGCCGAGCGCTACGAGGCGGTCGTCTGGAACCCGAGTCCGTTCACCCGGGCCGGCCTCGTGGAACTGGAGGTCAGCGGCGACCACCCGCACTGGACCGTCGAAACCCCCGACGGGCGCCAGGCTGTCCAATCGCTGGCCGTTGCCCAGTCGAATGCGCAGCAATCCTTCGAGCTGCCAGCCGAGGACGTGCATGGGTTACTCGGTTGGCTGCGCGAGCGCCCCATCCTGAACCAGGCCGTTCGGGCGGTCGACTTCCAAGCGGCCGGCGCCGAGGTCCGGGTGCGAGTGCAACTGGGGCGAGGCGCGACCGGGATCGACCTCGACCAGGTCAGTCGCACGGCCGAGTCGTTTGCCACCACGCCGGGCGTGCACCGCTTCCAGATCCAGATCGAGCCCCTGCCTGTCCAACGCCTCCTCGTGCCGGCAGGCAGGGTCGACGGCCTCGGCTGGAGCCGGCTGCGGCTGACGCCCCGAGCCGGGCCGCGGGGCCACGCCGGGGTGGCCGTCGCTGACGAGCGCCTGGAGAACGATCGCCTGGCGGTTCAGCTCGAATCCGATGGCACGATCACAGTGCAGCATCGGGACATGGCCTACCCGGGACTGCACCGCCTGGTGGACGAGGGCGATGCCGGCGACGAGTACAACTTCTCGCCGGTGGACGAGGCCCCGCTCACGCAGCCGGAACGCGTCGGCCTGGCCTGGACGGCGGAAGGCGGTCCCCTCCGCGGTGCCCTGGAGCGAGAGCTGATCTACCGTCTCCCGGCCAGCCTGAGCCCGGACCGGGGCCGGCGGTCGGACACGGTGATCGAGGTTCCGGTCCGGCAGCGCGTGACGCTGGAACGCGCGGAGGCGCGGCTGGACTTCACCCTGGAACTGGACAACCAGGCCGCTGACCATCGCCTCCGGGTTCATTTTCCGATCCCGTTCGACGTCGCCTGGTCGCACGCCGATACCGCCTATCACGTGACCCGCCGGCCGGTGATCCGGGCCCAACTGGAGGAGGGCGCGTCGGAATGGGAACTGCCCACCTATCCGATGCGCAGCTTTGTGCACCTGTCCGACGGCCGGCGCGGCGTGACCCTGGTGACCGATGGTCTGCACGAGTACGAGGTCCTGCCCGGACCGCCGCCGGTGCTGGCTCTGACCCTGATCCGGGCGGTCGGCTGGCTCTCCCGCGAGGACCTGCGCTTCCGGCGCGGCCATGCTGGACCGCCGCTTCGGACCCCGGGCGCCCAGGCGTTCGGATCGCACCGCTTCCAGTACAGCCTGAGCTTCCACGACGGCGAGTGGACACCGGACGCCGGCTGGCGGCTGGCCGAGGCAACCCTCCTGCCGCTCCAGGTGGCGGGCATCTTCGGCGGAGCCGGTGACCCGCGGCGCGGCGGCGCGTCCATCACCCTGGAGCCGGCGACCATCCAGCTCACGGCGTGCCTCCCCGACGGCGACGGCTACCTGCTGCGGCTGCTGAACGCCGCGGACCAGGCACACGAGGCCCGAGTCCGATTCAAGCCCACACCGAGCCGAGTGCTGCGGGTCACGCTCGATGGCGCCCCGTTGGAGCCGGTCACGCTCGAGGGTGACACCGCCCGGTTCGACGTCCGGCCCTGGGAGATTGCGACCCTGCGCGTCAGCCCCTCCTAAATCTCCCTCCTCCCGGCGGGGAGGGTAGGGTGGGGGTATTTCGAGAGGCTCTCGCCGAGCCACGGATCGGGCTTACGTCAGGCGGCCGCGAACGCCTTCTCGCGGTTCATCCACCGAGGCAGAGCTTCCAGCAGCGCCGCCCCTTCGACCTGGGTCTTGATCACGTACTCGAGCGCTCCCAGCTGCAGGGCGCGCTTGACCAGCGTTGGCTCGCTGAAGTTGGAGAGCACCACCACCGGCGTTTCTTTCGTCTCATCCGAGGCGCGCAACGTTTGCAGCACCAGCATCCCGTTCTGCCGAGGCATCATCACGTCCAGGAGGATCACCCTCGGCTTCACTTTGGCGCAGATGTCGACTCCGGAAATGCCATCGCTGGCGACGTGCACCGTGTAGCCGTTCCCCCGAAATAGCGTCGCGTAATACTCGGCCACCGTCTGGTCGTCCTCGATGATCACGAGAGTGCCCCGATCGCCCCCGGTGGGCATTTCGGATCTCTCCGGCGGCGCCCACCCGTGGCGCTCGACCGGGGCAGGCTCAGCGGCTACCGAGCTGAACAGGGGCTCCTCGACCTGAGTTTCGGATTCGTCGGGGGCGGACGAGACCGAGGCCTGGGACTCGGCCGGCTTGGCATTCTCGGCGGTTTCGGCGGGCGGTTCGGTTCGCCAGGGATCGGCCAAAGATTCTGCGGTGCTCTCCGCCGGGGTTTCGACCGCTTCAGCGGCGGCCTCCACCGGCTCGGGCGACACGCTCGTCTCCTCATGCGTCAGGTCGTCATGGCTGGAGGGAGCCGGTTCGGCGACCACCGGCTCGAAGCGAAACACGGGCTCCTCCGGCTCAGCCGCTGGCTCTGTGACCGACGTCGGCTTATCGTCGGCAGCCGGGGGCGACGCCTCCTCGTCCTCGCCGAAGAGCATCGCCCGCATGGCGGCGCGTGAGTCGGAGACTGCCGGCTGTGGTTGCTCCCACACCCTCGAATAATCCGCGGCGGGCGAGGCGGGCGCTGCCTCTTCGTGTGGCGCGACAGTGGTTTCTTGCGCGTCGGGGGCCGGGCTGGCCTCCTCTTCTTGTGAGGCCGAGACGACCGGCTCGTCCTCGGCGGCCGGCGCCGTCACGGAGATAGGCGCGGGCGGCGCCATGGTTGCGGGCGGGGGTGTCCATGCTGAGGGCGGTTCGGCTACGGGCGCGGTTTCGCCGAACCCGGTCGTCCGCTGCAGGGTCTTCTCCAGGTTCTGCAGCACCGACAGCGAGAACCGCTTGCGCTTGGGCTTGGCCTTGGCTGTTGGCGGCTCCACCGGAGCGGAGGCGGGCCCGGCCGTCATCGCTACCGGAGTGGGCGCGTAGGTAGGAAGGGGCGGCGGGACCGGCTCCGACAGGGGCACGCCGAGCGCGGGTGCCGCCCCGACCGGCGGCATCGCCGGCGGCGCGGCAGAGGCCGCCTGCTGGAATGGCAATTGGAACGGCGGTTGGAAGAACGGGTGAGACGGCTGCGCAGGCGACGCTGGCGCAGGCCCGGCCGGTGGGACGTAGGTTGGCCACGGACCGGCACCGGCCGGGGCTGGCGCGGGCCGCGGGCCGACTGGCTGCTGCATCGGCGGTCCCGGCGTCGCCCAGGGCGGGGCGGGCGGCGGGGCGTACTGAGGTGGCGGAGCGCCTCGGCCGGGCGCCGCCATCGGGCCAGCTCCCCAGCCGGCGGGGGCGGGCGGGGTGTACACGGGGGTCGGCCCGATGCCGGCCTTTTGCAGCGCATTTCCCAGGTTGCGCGCATAGGTGCGGCCACCGCGGATGGGCGGCAGGCCCCCCGCCGGTTCGGGCTCGGCCGCCTTCTCGGCTTTCGCAGCTGTCGCATAGGTGCGACGCACGACCGAGCGGGGGTCGGTCCGACCGCCAGCCTCGTCCCGATTGAGTCTTTGGATTCGCCAGCGGGTAAGCAGGTCGTGGCCAACCGTCCACATCACGACCAGGCCCATCAGCACGATCACCAGGTCCCGATGGGACATCAGGTAGTGGGAGTACGGCTGGGCCAGTGTCCGCACTGTGTCGATCATGAGGAGGACCTGCCAGCGGGCACGTTAAATAGAACGTACGCCGGGGAAAAAGGCTGTCACCCTGACGCCGCTGACGTTACGGGACCGTAACGGTGGGACGGGCGCTAGCGATCAGACAGGGTGACGTAAGCCTCCCGGAGCCGGGGGATCAGCTGGGCGATATTGACCGACCAGCCCACCCCCACCACCCGGTCCGTCAGGATCCGCGGGTCGCCAGGGTTCCAGTAGGCGTCCCGGATTCGCTGCCAGGTAGGCCAGCGGAAGTCATAAGGGACGCCCAGCACGCGTCCATGCCAGGTGCGCTCTGCCTCCGGCTTGCCCAGCTCCTGGGCCAGGGCGGCGGCTGCCAGCAGCAGGACGGCGGTGCGGATCAGCCGGCCGGGCTTCATCATGCGGGTGGGCGCACCCCATGAAACCCGAGGCCAGGCAGGTCCTCGGTGAGGTTCTCCATCGATTTGGCGTACAGCCAGGCGTCGATGGCGGCCTTGGAGAAGACGACGCGCTCGCCCAGGCGGCTGAACGGGATCAGCTTCCGCGTGACGAGATCGTCCACCGTTTCAGGCGGGACGCCGAGATAGTTGGCAGCCTGCAGCGTGCTCATCACGAAGTTGACGCTGGTGGGGTCGAAAATCACGGGCACCCTCCTGAGATCAGGCCAAGCAGCCCACATATAATAGGATGTCGCTGCCGGCCTGACCCGCGTGGCCCGTTCGTCTAGCTGGCCCAGGACGCTGCCCTCTCAAGGCAGAAATCAGCGGTTCGAATCCGCTACGGGCTACCACTTAACCCTGACCGTGCGCCGCACCGCAGAATGATCACTCGTTCGTGCAGTCGGCGTAGCCGCCGCCGAAAGCGTCTCCCGTTCCCGCGTCGACGAAGACCCAGCGAACATGTGCACCATGGCCGGAGCCATGCATGTTCACCTCGCTGGCCGACCAGTTGCCGTGAAAAACGGCAATGTCCTCGGGCTCGTCAGGAGAGTGCGGCCCTACGCCGCCAGGTCCCGAATACGCGGGCTCTCCGATGAAGCCGTACGTCGCCAGCTCACGGGGCGTTGCCTGACTGATGAATGATCGAGGGTCGGGCCACTTAGTCAGGATTTGCTGCAGTTTCGGGCTATTGAGCGAGAGAGTGCCCGGAGCATTCATGCTGGGGGGATGCTGCGCATGCAGGGCGACAAGGTCCGGCGCATGGACGAAACTCGGCGCGCACGTCGGCCCGTTAGCGGGGACAACGCTGTCGGCTCCGGCCGTCGGTACTGCCTGATTACAGCTTGCCAGAATAATGCCGGCCCCGAGACCGGCGATTCCCCTAAGAACCCTCACATTCCTATAACGCTACGAAGCTCCGAAAGTTCCCCCGTAAATCCGCTCCCGCGCACGCACCGCTTATAACCCTCACAACGCGCGGCGAGCATCAGTGGGCCAGAGGAAGGACGAGGTGCGTGGTTGCCATGCTCTGAGCACTTGGCTGATGTGCGCAGACCGTTTACGGCGGGTTTTTCGAGACCAGCCCCAATTCAAATGTTCGATTAGTGTCCGCCAGGGGCTACTTAACCGAAGACTATTCGAACGCCCGCTTCAGGTTTCGTCGATCGCTAGGAACGATGGCAGGGCGCGGAGCGGGTCGAGGTCGGTGTCTTTCCTGACCCACTCGATGAGGGAGGGATTGACGGTCAGCGCCTCGCGGATGGCGCCAATAGCCTGCTCCGATCTGGCGTTGCGCGCGTACATGCCTCCCAGCTTGTAAACCATGTACGAATACAACGTGGGATCGTGTGCGAAGAGCTCCCCAACGGTGGCGACAACGGCCTGACGGAGCTCTAGCGCGCGATCGATCTCACCGCGGCTCAGATAGATGTCTGCCCAGTGCTCGGCGGGGTGGTCATACCAATTGACGAAGATCAAACCCCCCAGCGATCCGCCCCGTTGCCAGGGATACCGGCCTCTTTGGGCGATGTCGTCGGCGGTGAGTCGCTGAATCAATGCGGCGGTCTCGGCGCGGAGCCGTGCCGTTTCCGTCACTAGCTCCTCCCAGAGGGTCTCGCGCTGTTCCTCGAAGACGCGATCGTTCAGTAGCAAAGTCTGCGTATCGTCCCGTTCCGTATCTGGCGGCTCACTGCCATCTAGCGCCGCTTGGAGCCGTCGTACGGCGTCCTGGCGCCAGAAATTGTTGTGTGCCACGTGGTCCTTGGCGCTCCAGGCGTGCAGCTCGCCGCGCGCCGCGCGCTCGTCTGGACTCAGACGCCCCGCGATGGTATCTTGGTCAGTCTGCCCACGAGTCAGCAGTGCCAGCAGCCGACGGTGTGTCTCGCTCTCGACAGGATCCATCATCTCCCCCGTACAACCTACTGCTCTATCAACCTAATTCGGGCTTCAGTGAAACGATCTTCCCAAATCCTGGCCGGACTTACCGTGACCCTATGCGATTTGGTCTCCGCAACGGGCTACCACTCCGACGATCAGGGCCTAAGATTCGTCCGTGCCGAACCTCGCAAGCCGCGCCCCAAGCCGCAGGAGCCGCATCCGAAATACCCGAAAGCCCCGAAGGCTAAGGCTACGAAAGGGGATCGGAGAGACTTTCGTCCACCCCTGAGTCTCCACGAAACCCAGGGCGATTCAGTTCGGTTAGTGTCGTTCGATTTAGTGTCCGCCACGGGCTACCACGACTACCTAATTGAGGCCTGTTATCTATCCGTCCTCGATGAGGGTCGGGCCGAACTTAAACCCCCAACCCGGGACCAAAGGCGTAGTGTGGGAAACCACCGTCAACAACGAGGGAGGACATGATATGTCGGACAAGAACAAGGCACTAGCCGCGCGCATCCCTTTGGAAGCCTTCAACCGGGGCAAGCTCGAGGTCATCGATGAGGTGATCGCGGCTAACTCGATCGACCACGCCGAGCTGCCTCCGGGTATGCCGCCCGGTAACGAAGGTGTCAAGCTCTTGGTCAAGGCGTTGCGCAGCGCTTTTCCAGACTTCAAGATCACGATCGATCTTCAGGTCGCCGAGGGTGACCTCGTGGTCCAGCATGTCACCACCACCGGCACGATGAAGGGCGAATTTGCTGGAATGCCCCCCAGCGGCAAGACCGCGACCTGGGAGGCGATCCACATCACCCGGGTCAAGGACGGCAAGATCGTCGAGCACTGGCAGGTGCAGGATCAGCTCGGCATGCTCCAGCAGCTGGGCTTCATCCCGGCACCGGGGGCCGTGCCCGCCCGCTGACCTCAGTCGGTCATGAGAAGAGCCCGGCAACGGCCGGGCTCAACCTCATTGTTCGATTAGTATCCGCCACGGGCTACACTCCTGCTCTACCTATGGCCGCCGGCGCTGGGCTCAGAATCCAAGTGACGCCGAGCGGCTAGAACTCGCAGCAGCCGTCCAATATTTCTGAATCGACGAGGCAGGCCAAGCGAATCCGTGCCGCTAGGAGCGCTTGGCCGGACGGTACTCGAGGATGAGGATGCCCGAGCCGAACGTCTTGGTCTCCGCCAATTCGAGGATTCTTTGGTCAACCCCGTTGGCGAACAGGCGCTTGCCTTTTCCGAGGGCGATCGGGTGCAGCATGAATCGGTAGAGGTCGATCAGGTTCGCATGCATTAGCGCGTTGAAGAGTTGCCCGCTTCCGGATAGCAAGAGGTCGTGGCCAGGTGCCTGCTTGAGCTTGAGCACCTCCGCCGCCACCTCGCCCCTGACCAGCTTTGAACCGCTCCATTCCACCTTGTCGAGGGTGGAGGAGACGACATACTTCGTCATGGTGTTCATCTTTTCGCCGAACTCGCCGGTATTAGGCATGGTGGGCCAGGCGGCCGCGAATCCTTCGTAAGTCTTGCGGCCGAGCAGCAACGCGTCGCTTGCCTGCAGCTCACTCCACTTGAACTGCTGGGCTTCGTCGTTGAAGAACGGGAAGGACCATTTGCCCGGCTCCTCGAAGACTCCGTCGAGCGATAGGTACTCCGTTGCCACCAGCCTCATGTGTGCCTCCTGTGAATGGCGTTAGCGCTCGTCACTTATACGTCGAACAGGCCAGGACCAAATCGACACCGGCCCTAACGTGGCACGCTCGGAGAGAGGTTGTTCTTGGTCGTCGGGTCGGCGGTCGTCCGACCTACCCGGCGTAGGTCGACGGCTTGACCCGCGTTCCCAGCGCAGCGCGTCATGACTGAGATCGCGACGCATCTCCTTCTCCTCACACGCCCGTGCGGTAGTGGAGGTGAACCACGCCATTGCCGAATCGACGTTCGTCCAGCAGCTCGACCATCAGGCGGACCTTGCCGGAGCCTACACCCCGATGTCTTTGCGGACGAATCGCAGCGCGCCGAGGCCTAAGGCCAGGGCGGTGACCGCGATCACTCCCAACACGGACGTCAGTTGGAGCCCGTGCAGCAGCGGAGTGCCATAGTAGTAGAAGGCCGACAGGCGGAGCGTTGCCGAGCGACAAAGCTCGGACTGATTTCAGTCATCGCCGGTGCGCTCGCGCTCAGCGCTCCACATGCCGCCGCCGCCGCCACCTCGCTCGCACCTTTCGTCCCCGGTCGGCGACTATGCCGCACTCACAGAGTGATCGGGTAAAGTCTGCGAACCCTGCGAAACTCGGTCTTGGCCGATGAGCTTGCGCTCAAATCGGTTAAGAAGGTGATCGAGGAATTGCCGCAGAGGACTCCCCCGCCTCGGTCTCGGCCAAGCCCGGCTGCTGGTAGATCCCGATCACGTTTCCAGCCGGGTCACGAAACGTCGCGACCACCTCGCGCGCTTGCGGGATCACTGGCTGGACGATCTCACCACCTGCCGAGACCACCGCGTCGATCGCCGCCGGCGCGCTGGCGACCATGATGTACACCATCAGCCCGGGCTCGGCCGCCGGAGGCCGCCCGAGCACCCAGGTACCACTTACCTGGTTGACGGTGTCGTCGAAGGCGGTGGCGCCGTCACCCCGCCGGCGGATCTGCCAACCGAAGGCGCGCCGGTAGAACTCGGCCGACTGCTGGATATCCGTCGCCGGAATCTCGATGTAGCAGATCTTGCCGGTGCGGTACGTGGGTGGGTGTTCGGGTGCCGTCATGACTGGCCTCCTTGGATCGGACGGGCTGCTCGCTCCAGTGAACTGTAGCCCACGACTCGCCGAAACATGGCCAACCAGACCAGGCCTTATTTCCCCTGAGGCTTCGGTGGCGGCGGTGCCGGGAGTTTGCGAAAAGGGAGAGCCGCCGCTGGGCACAGTCCGAGCAATCCTAGTGCGACGAGGCGATGCGTGACGATCGCGATGACAACCACCCTCACGGCCCAGATGCCGATCAGGATCAAGCCGGTCTTCTGCCGGCGGTCCATCCGCACATGCGAGCGACGAGCAAGAGATTGCAGTCCTTGCCGAGCAGGAGGCGGCGAAGAACGCCGCCCCCTGGGTTGCTCGCTAGAGTCGGACCGGCGCTACGCGAGGGGCGAGCAGATGGCGGCGGTGCACCCGACTCGGTTCACCCTTGGTGTTGAATGGCAACGTCGCCAGGAATTGTGGCGCCTGGCGAGCGTGGGTCACGGCCTCAAAGGCTGAGGCCACCTTGATCAAGGTGGGCTCGCTGAACGCGGTGCCCATGATCGACAGCCCCACCGGGAGACCGAACTCCATGCCCATCGGGACCACCACGATGGGATACCCGACGATGGCCGCAGCGGAGGAGCTGCCAAAGACAAAGTGATCGCTGTTGATCAGGTCGGTCGGCCAGGCCGCCGTATCGGTGGGGGCCACGATCGCCTGCAGGTTGTTCTGCTGCAGAAGCAGGTCGATCCCCTCGGTGGCGCCGAACTGGCGATCCATCACCAGCGACTGGTTATATGACAGGCCGAGCGGCTGAATGGCGTCCGGGTTGGTCACATCGAACGACTGCGCCAGTTCAAAGATCTCCTGGGCGAAGAACGGCATCTCCTGGGCGGCATTGGCGTTGTTGAACGCGATCGCGTCAGCGAGCGAGCCGATGGGGACGCCGGTCCGGGTCCGCAGGTAGGCGTTCAGGTCCTTCTTGAAGTCGAAGAGCAGAACGGTGAACTCGGCGGTCCCGCTGTTGATGTCCTTGATGTGCGGGAAAAACACGTCCACCAGGGTGGCCCCGGCGTTGCGCAGGGCCGTCAGGGCATTCTCGAACACATCGTCCGTGTGCGGACTGAATCCTTCGAAGTCGCGGCCGACTCCGATCCGCGCTCCCTGGAGAGAGCCTCCGGTCGAGTCCAGGAAGGCCGTGTAGTCGGCTGGAATCAGGTTCCGATTTGCCTGCGTCGCCGGGTCTCGCGGGTCCGGGGTCCGCTGGACGATGGCGGTCAGCACCGCTGCCGCGTCGGCGACGGTTCGCGCATGCGGCCCCAGGGTGTCCTGGGTGTGAGAGATGGGGATCACGCCGGCGCGGCTCACCAGGCCGACGGTGGGCTTGATCCCCACCACGCCGCTCTCGTTGGCGGGACAGACGATGCTGCCATCCGTCTCGCTCCCGATCGACACGGCGGTAAAGTTCGCTGACGCGGCGGCTGCCGATCCAGAGCTCGACCCACAGGGGTTTCGATCCAGCGCGTAGGGGTTGTTGCACTGCCCGCCGCGGCCAGACCAGCCGCTCGTCGAGAAGAAGGATCGGAAGTTGGCCCATTCACTGAGGGTGGTCTTGCCGAGGATGACGGCACCCGCGGCGCGCAGGTTGGCGGCCACTAACGAATCCTTCAGCGGGGCGGCGCCGACCAGGGCCAGCGAGCCGGCGGCGGTCTGCATGCCGTCGTGCGTGTCGATGTTGTCCTTGAGCAAGACCGGGATGCCGTGCAAGGGGCCGCGCGTCTGGCCCTTCTGCCGTTCGGCATCCAGCGCCAGGGCAATCGCCCTGGCATCGGGGTTCAGCTCGACGACCGAGTTAACCGTGGGCCCCTTCTGGTCCAGCGTGCCGATCCGCGCCAGATAGAAGTTGACCAGGTCGATCGACTTGAACTGGCGCCCAGCCATGCCGGCCTGAAGCTGGGTAATGGTGGCCTCATTGAAGTCGCCCGGGGCGGCGGCCGCCGCCGCCGGCAGCGATCGGGCCACGGCGGCCAGCGACGCGCCCGCTCCGGCTAACGCTGAGAGCTTGAGCACCTCACGCCGGGTCAGCGCCACAGATGTCTCGTCTGCCATCTTCAGCCCTCCTGAACTGGGTACGAGCCCCCGCGATCCGAACCCATCTAACGCCACTGTCCAGACCAGAGTCAAGGGTTCGGGGTCGATGGCATCCCGGATCGATGGGGCGGGGGAGGGGGTCTTCCGCAGGGTTTACCAGGGACCGGCCAGGGGTAAGAAGGCGGTAGCGTCCGCTCGGGACGCGCTCGCCGTGGCTCTCTCTCGAACAGGCCCGTGCGTGCGGCCTATCTGGTTCGGGAAAGGAGGAGCCATCAATGGCAACCGGGACTATCAAGAAGCTCGTGTCTGAGCGCGGATTCGGCTTTATCGCCGCCGAAGACGGGCGCGACTACTTCTTCCATCGGAGCGGCGTCGACAGCGATTTCGACCGCCTGCTCGGTGGCGAGAAGGTCCAGTTTGAGGTTGAACCAAGCCCCAAGGGACCACGCGCCAAGAACGTCCGCCTCGCCGCCTAAGACCGGCAGTCCGGAGCAAGAGCCCTGCGCCACCCGGCGTGGGGCTCTTTGCATGATTTCCCCTTCTTCATTTCTCCCTCGCTCGGGGACGAACGGGGAGGGCGTTGCTAGGTGGTCTCCTGCCGAGCGGCGATCAGGATTCGCTGCCGGACGCCGAACACCGCCAGGATCCCCGCTCCGAGCCCGACCGCCATCCCCACCAGACCGATCGCGATCGGGAGAGGCTGAAGCCCGGCGACGCCGTGCACCAGCAGAACGGCGGCCGGGACACCGACCAGCACCGCCACCGCCCCAGCCAGCCAGATCGTCATCAGGGTGACCCGGGCAGTGCGCAGGGACCCCCCGGGCGGCCGGGAGTACATCAGGATCATGAAGAGATCGGCGATCGGCAACAGCATCAGCTGGATGCGGTCCACGGGCGTGACCTCCGGCGGCGTCAACCGGCCGGACATCCGTTCCATGAACTGGCGAAGGCGCTGCCGCCACATCTCGCTCCCGTAACGGGCAGCTGCCGCGCAGCATGCGTAGCTGGCCTCATTGAGGGCGACCACCACGATCACCGGGCGCGGCCAGAGCATCATGGTTATCCCCGGATGCGTATCATCGAAACGACGATGGCCCGCGTCCTGGTCGTGGAAGATGAGCCCAACATCGGCGCCATTATCGTCTTCAAGCTGGAACGGGAGGGCCACACGGTCACCTGGGTGACCGAGGCCACGCGGGTCGCGGCCGCGGCGGTTTCGTTTCGCCCGGACCTGGTGTTGCTGGACTCAACCCTGCCAGACGGCGATGCCTTCCTCCTGCTGCAACGTCTCGTCCCCAGCAACCTGGTGGTGATGCTGACCGAGTTCCGTGACGCGGCTGCGCCCGAGCGCGCCCGCCGTGCCGGCACGGCGGCCACCGTCGAGAAGCCGTTCAAGCCAGCCCAGCTCGCCCAGTTGGTGGCCCAGCTGGCACCGGTCGCCTCGACATGATCACCGTCCTGGCCCGCAAAGATGGCGCCGCGCTGGTGATCCGAGACCAGGCGTTGGGCATTTTTACCGGCAAAGGCTTTACCCCGGTGGATTTCAAACCCGAGCTGGCTATGAAGCTGGCGGCACGGCTCAGCTACACCCCCGTGGTGCCGCCGCTGCGCATGGACGAGCCCGAGTTGACCCAGTTCTTGGCAGCGGGCTGAACGGGCGTAGTCAACTTGTGACCGCCGCTGCACGTCCCCGGGACGGGCAGCCGGCAAAGGACTCCGGAACGGCGCGTTATCCCCGCATGGCCGCGGTCACCGAAGTCGAGCGCCTTCTGGAAAGCGGACTGACGGCCGAGTCCGCGGGAAACGTCCGCGAGGCATTGATCCGTTACGAGGCGGCGGTCAAGAGCGCGCCCGATGCGGCCACGCCCGCCCTGCGGCTCGGAACACTCTGCCACCGGCTGCGCGACTACGAGCGCGCCCGCCAGCTGCTGGAGCGGGCGGCCGGGCTCGACCCCAACGATCCTGATATCGCCTTCCGGTTGGGTGCCGCCTGCGACGCCCTGGGCGACCGGACCGCCGCCGCGGCCTCCTACGGACGGACCATGGCGCTGGCGCCAGCCGGCTGGCAAACGTGGTTCCTCATCGGCCGGCAGCATCGTCAGCTGGGTCGGGCGGAGGTCGCGCAGGCCGCCTACCGGCGGGCGCTGGCCATTATTCCCGACCAGCCCGACGTGCTGGCCGAGCTGGGCTCGTTGCTGCTCGAGATCGGCCGCCCGCAGGAGGCGCTGCCATACCTGAAGGCTGCGGTGCAGGCGACCCGAACGGATGCCGGGCTGGCACTGCAGCTGGGGCTGGCCTACCTGCAGCACGACGACGTGGTCGCCGCCCAGGGAGTATTGCTGGATGCCAAACATCTGGACCCCGCGGACCGCTTGATCGACAAAGCGTTACAGGATCTTGCCAACCACAGGAAGCGGGCGCGCCGAAATCGCAAAGCCGCCTAAAGCCCGGATCTATCGGCCGGGCGCCGCTAATCGGGAGGCGGGGCGTGCCGAGCCGCAGGAGGCGACGAGCACGGGAGGGAGCGCATCCGTCGATGCGTGACCGAACGCGTACAGGAGACGACGCCCGGAGCGCCTCGGGCTCAGGCCGCATGCGCCCGAGATGGAAGCTCGATCGATAGATTCGGGCTCAGGCTTGTTAGACCGTCCGTAAGTGCCCACTGCTAGCCTCATCGTGCGCAGTACATCGACCCCCCTCCTCCCCTTCGAAGGCCGCGCCCCACGCGGCCTTCTTCTTTTATGCGGGGCGAGCCTTACGCCCCCGGCGGGGACTCCGCCTCCGTCCAGGCCGGCTCCAGCTCCGAGTCCAGCACATGTTCCTGGGCCCAGATCCGCCGGAGGATGGCGGCCGATGAGGCATAGGTCGAGTCCAGCCCGTAATAGGAGAGCCCCCGAGCCCCCAGCGTGCGGGCCTGAGTGTACGGCGTGTCAGAGGCGTAGTGCAGGACCCCCACGTCGAAGGGCAGCCGGGTGAAGTTGATGTTCTCCCGCACCGGATAGCGGGACGACTCGCTGGTCTCGTAAATGGCATCGAGGAAGGGGCCGGCTTCCATTTCCACGACCGTGAAGCTTTCGCGGTGATAGAAGTCGAGGTATCCGCGATTCTGCAGAAACGTGCCGCGTACGGTCACCGCCCGCTGGTTGTCCAGCGCCGACCCGTACACCAGGAAGGGCGCCACGCTGTTGAAGCTGAAGCAGTTGTCCAGCCAGTAGGTGTTCTCGGAATGCTCGTCGTAGACCACATTCGAGATCATGATGTCCCCGATGCTGGCGTTGAGCGTGGCCGCTTTCCCCAATACATAGACGCCCCGCAGCTGGTCGATGCTCTCGGTGACCACTCGCAGGATGTTGTACGAGGCCTGCCCCAGCGGATAGTTGATGTTGAGGATGACGGCGGGCGACTGGCGCAATCGCTCGCTCGCCGGATGCCCTAGGCGCGGATCCAGGGCAGAGGCGTCCAGCCGGTCCAGCACCATCACCTGGGCGGCCACGTCGAGCCCGGCCCGGCTGGCCAGGAAGTAGATACCGTGCTGCTCCTCCTCCTGGGTACGGGCAGCCCGCAGCCTGGTGGCGTCTGGCGACTGTCCGTAGTAGACGCGGGCGGCGTAGTACAGGAAGTTGTCCCAGTTGCCCCGCGACTGGCGCTGGCGGAGCTTGCGCAGCTCCGGCACCAGCTCCAGGTTGTTCGTCTGCTCGATGAACTTCACGATCTCGTCCTGGTGGCGGCGAGCCGAGCCGCTGAGCAGGTTGACCAGGCTGTGGGTGTTGCTGGACACAAAGTAGATGGGGCGACCCTCCAGGCCTTCGGTTCGGAGCAGCGACTGGATCGGCTCCCACCAGCGCCGGGTGGTCTTCGAGTACCCGACCTGGGTGCCGCCCAGCATCCGGATGGTGCAGTTCTTCTCTTCCACTTTGATCGCTTGCAGGCTGCGGAGGAGGTCGGGACCCCAGATCTCCTCCAGCCGGATCCAGTCGCCCTCGGAGATGCCCAGGCGCTCGGCCAGGGCCAGCTGCTCCGGGACCGGCATGCCGGCGGGCAGCTCCTCGGGCTGCAGCAGCTCGTGCATCTTGTTCCATTCGATCTGGAAGGCCACCAGCTGGGGCACCATGTCGTCCACGTCGGAGGGGCTGGCAATAAAGGCCGCCAGGGTCTCGCGACCGTCGTAGTAATAGCGCCGCCGGCGTCCCGGGGCACTCTGCATCTCCCAGCTTGCGACGTCGACGTGCAGCATCCGCTCGAAAAGCTCGGCCGACTGGCCGAGGATGACCCGCCGGACGCTCATCATGCAGGGCGGCAAGCGGCGCAGCGCGTAAATGAAGGCGCCGGCATCGACCTCCGGCTCGCCCGCCTTCGGGTGAAGGCTGGAGCCCATGCCGATGTGGGTCTGCTCCAGCACCCGGATCTTAGTTTCGCCGGAGCTGCGCAGCAGCGTGTTGTAGGTCCGCACGTAGACCTCCACGCTCTCGCGCGCCGGATGGGGTTGCTCCTCGCTCGCCAGGTACGCCATTGCCGGTATTATCCCGCTGGGTCTAACAAGCTTGTGGCACGCCCGAAACCCGGCCTGACCGCGCTGATCGCCAACCGACTCGCGGAGTTGGCGATCGCGGCCGACCACGAGACGGCCGTGAAGCTGCATCGGCTTCGCCTGACGGTCGCCCAGATGCGCGTGCTGCTGGCCCTATCCGACGAGGGCGTGGCGCAATCGGCGCTGGCCAGGGCCCTGCATTGCGATGTCAGTAACCTGACCTCGCTGTTGCGCCGGTTGGAGCGACGCCGGCTCATCACCCGATCCGCCGCCGACGGCGACCGGCGCTACAAGCCCGTCTCTCTCACCCTGGCCGGCCGCCGCATGCAGCAGCGCTTGCTCCCCATCCAGGCCCAGGTGGCCGGGCAACTCTACGGTCACCTGACGCGGCGGCAGCAGCGGCAGCTCTACGACCTGGTCGCCTCGCGCTCATGGCTCCACTCCGAGCGGTGCTAGCGAGCGGGGGACTAGCTCGGGCTGTTGAACGCGGCTGAGTCCGCTGAATTGCGAACACGATCACACGGGGTCAATGATTAACAACTCTTTACGAAATTTACTTGCCACCCTCGGCAATTGAGACGACCATGACCGACAGCCAACCATTCGAGTCGGAGGAAAGTTCCTGGATTATGTACGAAACCATTCAAGAGGAAACTTGGCGACAGCGTCACGAGGTGATGCAGCGAAAGGCTGCTGAGGCCGAGCGGAAGCTCAACCTCTACGCGCTCGACAACATTCTCTGGAATCTCGAGGAACTCAACCTCAAAGAGCGCACGATCGTCCCAGATGACGTGGTCGAACAGCTGACGGCCTACGGCGTGCCCTACCAGCCGTCGGTGCGGATCCCGGACCTGATCGAGCTGGTCTTCACCAGGCAGGAGCACTACATGAACGTGGAGCCCGAGGATCCCGGCCGGGTACCAACCCTCGAGGAGCTGGAAGCCTACTTCGAGGAGTCGCGCGTCGCCTAGCCCGGATCCACCGATCGGACGACGCAGATTGGGATGCGGGGCGAGATGAGCGGAGCCCGGATCTACCGGTCGGGCGCCGCAGATCGGGATGAGGGGCGTGCCGAGCCGAAGGAGGCGACGAGCACGTGAAGGAGCGCATCCGTCGATGCGTGACTGAACGCGCGCAGGAGACGACGCCCGGATCGGCCGCATCCGCACCCGAGATGCTAGCTCGAGCCGGTAGATTCGGGCTTCAGGAGGCGACGAGCACGCGAAGGCGCGCACCCGTCGGTGCGTAACTGAGCGCGCGCAGGAGACGACGCACCGATCGCTCGTCCCGCGCCCAAGATGCAAGTTCGACTCGGTGGATTCGGGCTTGAATCGATCAGCGCCTACGGTTGAACGCCGGCCCAACGGCCGGCGTTTTCGTTTCCGGAGGGGATATAATGGCGCCCTTACAAGGCCGGCTCTCAATGGAAGGGGAGGTGGTGCCTGTCGTCGGTCACACAACTGAATAGCTCGACAGGTGGCTCACACGAGCTGAAAAGGGAAGCCGGTGCGATTCCGGCGCGAACCCGTCACTGTGACTGGGGAGCCCTCCGACAGCGGTCCACTGAGGCGAAGGCCTTGGGAAGGAGTCGCGAGGTGCGCCGATCCAGAAGCCAGGAGACCTGCCTGCCGGGATTCGACGTCGACCCTCTTCGAGGCTGAGAGGGAGATGCACACAACATCTTCGGCTCCCCTTCGGAAGGATTGGGAGCTTTTTGTTTGCACTCCGATCGGCCTCCAGCGGTCATTACTTCCCTGGAGGTTTCTATGCGTCGGATCACACTCGCCGCCATCGGCGCTGTCATCGTCGTCGCGACCCAGTCCATTCCGGCCGCGGCCCAGCCGGCTCCGACCCGGGCGCAGGCCGCCGTTGCCTGGTTACTGACCCAGCAGGACAAGACCACGGGGCAAGTGGGCGCCGCGCCAGAGAACCCGCTGGCCCGCTCGGCCGAGATCGCGCTCAGCCTGGCCGCCACCTCGCAGGACCCTGCCACCTTCAAGGACGGAACCGCGTCGCTGGCCGATTACCTCAAGCCCGCCGTCCCCACCGACGTGGGAACCGCCGGCGAATTGTTACTGGCCCGGGCCGCCTGGCCGGACATCGGTCCCACCGCCCCCCTGATCGCGCAGCTGAACGCCGCCTATCTCCAGGCCTGCGCCGCGGCTCCGGGACAGTATGGCGGCAGTATCTTTAGCGATGGCCTGGCCATCCTGGGGCTCCGCGCCGTCGGCCAGCGACTGGGGGCGGAGGCAGTGCCCTTCCTGCGCGCCAAGCAGAACCCGACCGACCGTGGCTGGAGCTTCGATACGGCCGGCAAATACGGCAGCGATTCCAACACCACGGCGATAGTCCTGCAGGCGCTGCTCGCGGCCGGCGTCTCGCCGGCCGACCCCGCCATCCAGAATGGCTTCGCCTACCTCAAGACCCAGTTCGCCAACGGGGGCTTCTTCTCGTTTGGCTCCACCCCCGATCCCAACTCCAACGAGCTGGGCATCCAAGCCATCGTGGCGGCCGGCCTCCGGCACACCGCGCCCTGGTCGGACATGCTCACCGCCGCCGAGGCCAGCCTGGCCAGTGAGCAAATCGCCAGCGGTCCCGACGCCGGCGCGCTCACTGCCGGCGATAAGCTGTTCGCCACGACGCTGGCGCCGGCGGCGTTCACGGAGCGCCCGCTGACGCAGCCGGCTTCCGGCTCTGAAGCGGGGACGTCCCCAGCCTGTCCGCCGACGCCATCCGCTCCCCACCTGGCCCAGACCGGGGGTCAACCGGCGCTGCCACTGGCGTTGGGCATCGGACTGGTCGTGCTCGGACTCCTGCTGCGGAGGACTCTGCGACGGGGCTGAAGGGATTGCGGCTCCTTTGGCGCGTGTTGGCGGCGGTCGGCCTGGTGGGCGCCGCCGCCGTGGTCCTTGGCCATCCCGCGCACGCGGCCGTCCACCGGGCCGGCCTGGTGATCGAGCACGCCAGCGGACGGCTGGTGACGCGCTGCGTCACCTTCGTGGAGGACCAGATCTCGGGCTTTGCGCTCATCCAGCGCTCGGGCCTTTCCTACCAGGCACAGTCGTACGGGTCTATGGGTCAGGCCATCTGCCAGCTCGACGGCGAGCCTTCGCCGGTACCGGCCAACTGTCTCGGCACGGGTCCCTACTGGCAGTACTTGCACAGAGCCGGGAGTCGATGGGTTCCGTCTCAGCTGGGCGCCAGCGAATGGATCCTGCGCAACGGGGACATGGATGGATGGCTCTACAGCGACCGGGCCGGCCAGATGCTGCCCGCCTGGACGGTGGAGCAGATCTGCGCGCCGCCGCCGCGGCCAACCGCCAGCACACCGACCGCATCGACGGTCCCGCCGACCGCGGCGCCAACCCCCTTCCCATCGCCGTCCTCATCACCCGATCTCCGCACACCGGTTGCCATGGCGACGCCGAGACCAAGCCCCAGGCCACCGTCATCCTCATCCGCCGCGGGACCGTTGGGCGCGCTGGGCGGGAGCCTGCTGGCGCTGGCCGGCCTCAGTGCGTGGAACCTGTTGCGACGGGGTCCATGACCGGCCTCAACCCGCTGACGTGGTGCGCCTGGGCGCTGGCGGCGATCGCCGCCGCCCTCGTGGAGCGCAATCCCTATCTGCAGCTCCTGCTGCTCGCTATCCTGCTAACCGTCTGGATTGCGGCCCGGCACGACCGATCGATCGGATACTGGCGCGCCGCCCTGGCCCTGGGCCTGCTGCCGATTCTGTTCTCGCTGGTCTTCAGCCGCTTCGGTTCTCACGTGCTGTTCCGTCTCCCCTCGCACCTCCCGGTCATCGGCGGCGCCTGGACTGTGGAGGCTGCACTGTATGGGGCCAGCACCGGTGCCGCCCTGCTGCTAACCGTGCTGGTGTTCGCCATCGCCCAGTCCGCGCTGCGGACCGCCGACCTCCTGGCGGTGCTGCCCCGGCCGCTCTATCGACTCGGAACGCTGGTCGCGCTGGCCCTGGCGTTGGTCCCCCAGGCCCTGGCCTCCCTGCAGGCGGTGAGCGAAACGCGCCGGCTACGCGGCGTGCGGGCCGGATGGAGAACGGGGCTCGGCCTGCTGCTGCCGGTCCTCCTCACCACCCTGGAGCGGGCGCTGCAATATGCCGAATCCCTGGACGCTCGCGGATTTGGGTGCCAGCGCCGGACGCGCTACCACCCCTCGCGCTGGGGTCTGGCGGACGGGCTGGTCCTGCTGGGCGCCATCGGCGCGCTAGCCGCCACGATGCTGGCGCCGTCGGGGTATGACCCCTACCTCCAGCTGGCACCGGGGCTGCCGCAAACCGCCCTGATCGTGTTGTTGGTTCCTCTCTCTATTCCCGCGTGGCTGAACGCGGTCAGTCGTAGGGCTGCCGTTGATCACGTTTGACCGCCTGACCTTCCGCTACCCGGAGACGGAGCAGCCGGTGATCGCCGACTTCTCCGCCCGGATCGACCCCGGGCACGTCATTCTGGTTCGTGGGCCGTCTGGGAGCGGTAAGTCGACGCTGCTCCGCTGCTTGAACGGACTGGTTCCGCACAGCAGTGGGGGCCACTTCAGTGGCCGCGTGGTGGTCGACGGCCTCGACACCCGGACCGTCCCGCCTCGCCAGCTCGGCGCCCACGTCGGGTTCGTCTTCCAGCATCCCGACGCGCAATTCGTGCTGGAGGACGTCGAATCCGAGCTGGCCTTCGGCCTGGAGAATCTCGGCCTTCCCCGCCCGCTGATGCGCAAGCGGGTGGAGGAAGTCCTGGACCAGGTGGGCATCGCCGGCCTGCGCCATCGCGCGATTCGCACCCTCTCGGGGGGGGAACGGCAGCGGGTAGCGATCGCCGCCACCCTGGTCACCCATCCGTCGGTGCTGGCGCTGGATGAACCGACCTCGCAGCTCGATCCGCAGGCGGCCGAAGACGTCTTGCAGGTGCTCGCCCGGCTGGTCAGCGAGCTGGGGCTCACCGTCGTCATCGCCGAGCATCGAGTGGAACGGATCGCGCCCTTCGTCGATCGCGTCTTTACGCTGACGGCTCCGGGGGCGCCCATCGCGGATGCCTCGCCTCGCGTAGCGTTGGGCGAGGGCGGGGCCCGGCCGCCGATTGTCGACCTGGCCGTCCGAGCCGGATGGGACCCCATCCCGATCACCCTGGGCGAAGCGCGCCGGGCGGCGGCCGGCTTGCGGGCCACGCTCGGCCAGGCCGCTCGTGTGGATCGTGTATCGCCGCCAGCGTCCACCGCCGAAGTGGCGGGCGCGGCCTTCAACTACAACGGGACCCCTGCCCTGCGGGACGCCTCGCTGCGCCTACACCGTGGTGAGATCGCAGTCCTAATGGGTCGCAACGGTTCGGGCAAGACGACGCTCCTGAAGCTGGTCGCAGGCCTCTTAAGCCCGGCTCGCGGTCGCGTCACCCGGCAGGGCACGGTCGCCTACGTCCCCCAGGATGCCGACACGCTGCTCTACGCGCCCACGGTGCAGGAGGAGGTCAAGGATCATCCAGGTTCCATGCTGCCGCTGGGCGTGGCGGACTGGCTGCCCCGGTATCCGCGCGACCTGAGCACCGGAGAACGGCAACGGGTGGCGATTGCCGCGGCGGCAGGGCGAGCCGACGTGGTCCTGCTGGATGAGCCCACCCGCGGTCTCGACCCGGACGCCAAGCGCAACCTGGCCGCCTACCTGCGGGTTCGCGCCGATGCCGGTGCCAGCATCCTGATCGCCACCCACGACGTGGAGTGGGCGGCCCGCGCCGCCGACCGGGTGGCGCTGATGTCGGAAGGCGCCATCTATGCCGAGGGCGCTCCCCGGGCCGTCCTGACGGACTCGCTGGTCTTCGCCACGCAGGTCAACAAATTGCTGGGGAAGGGCTGGCTCCTCCCCGATGAGGTTCCCCTGCCATCACCCGGATGACCCTGACCCGGCCGGTCGAGCCCATCGTCTTCGGACTGGTCAGCCTCGCCGGCCTGGGCGCCTTCGTGCTTCCCCTCTGGTCGGGTCCGCGCGCCTCCACCGGCTTGCTGGTCTCGTTTGTGGTCGCCGCGGTCGCGCTGTTGCTGGCGCTGGCGCTGCAGACGCATCGGCTGTCGGCACGCCTGGCCGCGGTGCTGGCCGCCCTGATCGCGGTGGATGCGGCCCTGCGGCTGGCCGCGGTCGTCGGCGTGGCCGGGTTCTCGCCCATCTTTTTCCTCATCCTGGTCTGCGGATACGTTTTTGGTCCCGGCATCGGCTTTGCCATGGGAGCGCTGACGTTGCTCCTGTCGGCGGTCTTCACCGCCGGGTTCGGCCCCTGGCTGCCGTACCAGATGCTGGGCTGCGGCTGGGTGGGCGCCGGGGCCGGATTGGTTGGGTCAGCGATGGGCCGGCGCCTGTCACGGCCGCCCATGCTGGTGCTGGCCGGCTGGGGCATCGCCAGTGGCTTTGCTTTTGGCGCCCTACTCGACCTGTGGCAATGGCCGCTCTTCGTGGGGGGGCAGTCCACCTCCATCAGCTGGGCGGCGGGCCTGCCGCCGGCTGAGCTGCTGCGCCGGTTCGGCACCTTCTACGTGGCCACCTCGCTCGTGTATGACAGTTTTCGGGCCGGAGGCAACGCCATCCTGATTCTGCTTTTGGGACAACCGGTGGTGGCGGCCCTGCTTCGCTTCCGGCGCCGTTTCCTGGTGGAATGGGAAGGCCTGCCCGCTAACATGCTGGGAGATGCCCGAGCTGGAGCCGCCGACACAGTCCGAGATCCTGAACGAGGACCTGAGCCCGCCGGAAACGATCGTCCCCGATCGGCCGCGGGTCTGGCCCGAAGTGCCGCGGGCGCCGAAGCCGCAGATCAAACGCCCCCTTGAGGAATGGCTGGCCGAGTTCACCGATCGCGTCCAGCAATCCGATGCCAGTCCCAATCAACAGGGCTCCCTGATCCGGCGCCGGCGACCGAAGGGCCTGGACCGGCTGGTCCCGGCCCCCACCCGCCGAGCAGAGCCGGACGAACGCGGCCGGCGGCGCGGTCGTCGCGGTCGAGGCGGCCCGCCGCGGCCCGAGGGACAACAGACGCCGCGTCCGGACGCAGGCAGCCAGCGACCCCAGCGCAACGAGCCGCGTGCACCGCGGCAACCCCGGCCACCGCGGCCCCAGTCCAGGCCCGGTCAGCAGCCAGGTCCGGGGCCAGGCCAGGGCGGCCCGCCCGGTCAGGGAGGCGAGGGCGGACCCGGACGCCGGCGCGGACGGCGCCGCGGAAGGCGACGCGGCGGCCCGCCGCGGAGTGGCCCATCGCCAGCCCCATGACTCCCGCCACCGGCACCGAGGATCGGAATAGAACGGCCGGCTCCCGCGTTGAACAGAATGACGATTTCACGGTATTCGAGCGCCATCTCGATGCGCTGTATCGCAGCGCGCTGCGGCTAACACGCAAGCCGGAAGACGCCGAAGATCTCGTGCAGGAGACGTATTTGCGAGCCTTTCGCTATCGGAAGCGGTTCACGCCTGGAACCAACGAAAAGGCGTGGCTCTTCACCATCATGACCAATGTCTTTCGGAACAAGCTGCGCCAGCGCCCGCCCATCCAGGAATCCATCGATGAGCCGTCCAACGACGCTTACATCTATCAGCAGCTGGAGCGCGAGGGCCTGCCCCTCCACCTGATGACGCCCGAGCAGCTGATCGTGGAGCGCGGCTTCGGCAACGAAGTCCGGCGGGCGCTGGAGGAGCTCCCGGTCCCGATGCGGATGGTGGTGATCCTGGTCGATGTGGAAGACTTCTCTTATAAGGAGGTCGCCAAGATCCTGGGCATCAAGATCGGCACCGTGATGTCGCGCCTGCACCGCGGTCGGCGGAGCCTGCAAAAGAAGCTCTGGGAGTATTCCGGGCGGCAGCCTCAGGCGGCCGCGATTGGAGGCGGGGTTTCGTGAACTGCAACGAATGCGGCGACCAGCTGAACGCCTTCGTCGACCGGGAGCTGACCGCCGGCGAACTGGGAGAGGTGCAGCGGCACCTGGACGACTGCCCGCCCTGTCTGCAGATCTTTGAGCTGCAGGCTGGCCTGAAGCGACTGGTCCGCAAGGAGTGCTGCCAGGACGAGGCCCCAGCGCGCCTGCGGGCCTGGGTCCGAAAGCTGCCCACGGAGGAGCGGCGAGTCTAACTAAGCTAGTCGTCCGATGATCGTCGATCTCGGCCTGGCCTTCGTCGCCGGCTTGCTCTCCTTCGCGTCCACCTGCGTGCTGCCCCTGGTGCCCGCCTATGTGGCCTACATGGGCGGGCAGGTCGCCGCCGGCTCGCCCCAGCCAGGGATCCGGCAGCAGGCGCGCGTCCTGGGCAATGCATTCCTCTTCGTCCTCGGCTTCAGCACCGCCTTCGTGGCATTGGGCGCCTCGGCCGGCCTCCTGGGAGCCGACATCAAGGCCTTCCGCCCCGTCCTGCTGCAGGTGGCAGGGGTGGCCCTGATCGTGCTGGGCGTCGCGTTGCTGGGCATCTGGAGGATTCCCTGGCTGATGCAAGAGCGCCGGCTGGACATCGCCCATCGCCTGCCCCGAGCGCCATGGACCGCCTACCTGGTCGGGCTGGCCTTCGCCGTCGGGTGGACCCCCTGCGTCGGGCCGATCCTGGCGGCCATCTTGATTCGTGCCGGTGCCAGCAACACGGCCGGCCAGGGCGCCATCCTGCTGGCCACCTACTCGGCTGGTCTGGGCATCCCCTTCCTGCTGGCGGCCGGCCTCTCGGGCGTCATCATGCAAGCGCTGAGCCGGATTCGCGGCGCGTACGGTGCCATCAACGCGGTGGCGGCCGTCTTCCTGATTGGCATGGGGGTGCTCATCTTCACCAACCGGCTGACCGCCTTGAACTCCATGATTCCGTACTTCGATACTCCCCAGCCGATCGTCTCGCTGCCGGCCACCACCGTGGCCGCGCCGCTCAAAGCGGGCCAGCGTGCCCCGGCGTTCAGCCTCACGGACCTCAACGGCCAACCCGTGAGCCTGGCGGGACTGAAGGGCAAGCCGGTCCTGGTCACCTTCTGGGCCACCTGGTGCGCACCCTGCCGCCAGGAGTTGCCGCTGATCCGGTCGGCCTACCTCGCCCACCGCGACCAGGGATTGGCGGTCGTCGCCGTCGACTTCGGCGATGAGTCGGCCGACACGGTCCGCGCCTTCTGGGACTCGATGGGCCTCCAGCCGGCGCCGGCCCTGGATCCGGGTGGCCGGGTGGCCGACGCGTACGGGGTCGGGCTCAAGACCTCCGGGCTGCCGGTCAGCGTCTTCATCGCCCGCGACGGGACCGTGAGCACCTACTGGCCATTCACCCTGGACCAGGATGTGCTCGACTCCAAGCTGAAGCAGATCCTCTAGCCTGGCTTTCAGCGCGCGTGCGCTACCCTAATCCAGCCGTGGATGCAGTGGTCGAGGCGCGCGAACTCGTGAAGAATTACGGCTCGGTTCAGGCGGTCGATGGCATCTCGTTCCACATTGCGCCCCGCCAGTGCTTTGGCTTCCTGGGACCGAATGGCGCTGGGAAGACCACCACCATGCGCATGCTGTATGGCCGGGTGATGCGCACCGGCGGCGCGCTCCGCGTCCTGGAGCTGGATCCCTCGACCCAATCCCGCGCCATTCGGGAACGCATCGGCGTGGTGCCGCAGACGAACAATCTGGACGGCGACCTCTCCGTGGTGGAGAACCTGATGGTCTTCGCCGGATTCTTTGGCATCGGCCGGCGGGAGGCCCGGGAACGTGCCGAACGGCTTCTGGAGTTCGTCCAGCTGCAGTCCCGTCCCCAGAGCCGGATGTGGGAGCTCAGTGGAGGGATGCAGCGCCGCTTGCTGATCGCGCGCGCGCTCCTGAACGACCCGGAGCTGCTGATCCTGGACGAACCGACCACAGGTCTCGATCCCCAGGCTCGCCTGGTGGTCTGGCAGCGACTCGCCGAGCTGAAGCAGCGCGGCGTCACCATCATCCTGACCACCCACTACATGGAGGAGGCCAGCCGCTTGTGCGACTGGCTGGTGATCATGGACCACGGCCGCATCGTGGAAGCCGGCGCGCCGCGGCCCCTGATCGAGAAGCACGCCGGCACCCAGGTGCTGGAGCTCGAGTGGCCGGTCGACGCGCCCGCTCCTGATCTGCCGGATCGAGCTGTGCGCCGCGTGGAACAGGTCGGCGATCGGCTGCTCCTCTTCACCGCCGATCCAGCCGGAATCCTGAGCGCGCTCGCCAGCCGCGTCCCCACGGAGACCGCCCTGATCCGGCCGGCAACCCTGGAGGACGTGTTCATCCACCTGACCGGACGCGACCTGCAGGAGGAGTAGAGAGCCATGGTGGTGCTGCCCCATCCGGTCCGCGCCCGTCGCGTCTGGTGGCGGGAGTTCATCTCCTGGCGCCGGGTGTTCAAGACGTCCGTGATCCTCAACTTCGGAGAGCCCTTCCTCTACCTGGTGGCGTTCGGTTTCGCGCTGGGCGCGTACGTGAACCTGGGCCGGGGCCAGACCTACGCCGCCTTCGTGGCGCCGGCCCTGATCGCCGTCACGGCCATGAACGCCGTCACCTTCGATTCCCTGTTCGGAAGCTGGAACAACATGCACGACAAGCGGGTCTTTGAGGCGATCGTGACCGCGCCCATCACCCCGCAGGACCTGGTGCTCGGCGAATTCTTCTGGCAGGCGTCGCGGGCGCTGCTCTACGGGATGACCTTTGCCCTGGTGATGTTCGCGGTGGGCCTGATCCGGTCGCCATGGGCCCTGGCCCTCCCCCTGGTGCTGGTGCTGATGGGCCCGCTGTTCGCCGCCCCGGCCCTCACCTGGGCGGCCGTGATGGACAACTTCGAGCACCTCTTCTACTACATTGGCCTGCTGATCACGCCCATGTTCTTCTTCAGCGGCGTCTTCTTTCCGCTGGACCGGCTGCCGGTGGCGATCCGCGATGGCATCTGGCTGGTCTCGCCCCTGTATCACGCGGCCACCATCTGCCGAGCGCTGGTCACCGGGAACCCGTCGCCCGCGCTGCTCTGGGATGCGGCCTACATGGTCGTCGTCGCTGTGATCCTGGCGCAGGCCCCGCTGCTCGTCCTCCCCCGCCGGCTCCAGCGATGAACGGTGGCCTCCATCGGTCCGAGTGGCGGGGCCGCGGAGTCTGGCGCTACCGGGCTGACCTGGCCGTCCCGGGTGACCCGGTCACCCTGGGCGAAGGGGGCACGCCGCTGATCCCCTGGGACCGATACCTCCTCAAGCTGGAAGGCGCCGGGCCAACCGGGTCCTTCAAGGACCGGGGCGCCGCGACGGCCATCACGGCGGCCCGGGCTGCCGGAGCTCACACGGTCGTGGAAGATTCCTCCGGGAATGCCGGCAGCGCCATCGCCGCCTACGCCGCGGCGGCCGGGCTTAGGGCGCGGATCTTCGCGCCGGCCGATATCGTCGAGGTCAAGGCGCGCACCATCGAAGTGCTGGGCGCCGAGCTGATCCGCGTCCCTGGCCCACGGTCGGCGGTGACGGCCGCCACGGTGGCGGCGGCCGCGGATGTGTATGACGTCGGTCATGCCCGGGACGATGCCTTCCTGGAGGGCACCAAGACCATCGCCTTCGAGCTTTTCGAGGAGCTCGGAGCGGAACTGCGGGACGTGGTGACGCCGGTTGGCCAGGGGACGGTGCTGATCGGCCTGGCCATGGGGTTCGCCGACCTGGTGGCGGCGGGTGCGCTGCCCAAGCCGCCGCGCCTCTACGGGGTGCAGAGCGAAGCCTGCGCGCCGCTGGTGCGCGGCCTCCCCAATTTCCGCCCGGCGCCCGTCACCCGGCAGCCGACCATCGCCGACGGGATCAGCATCCCGGAGCCAACCCGGTCGGAGCGTAGCTACAACGCGGTGCGCCACAGCGGCGGCCGCTGGGTGACGGTCGCCGAGCGGGAGATCGAGTCGGCCTGGCGGGGGGCGGCGGCCAGGGGCTTGCTGATGGAACCCACGTCCGCGGCGGCGCTGGCCGCCGGGGAGCGGTTGGACTTGCCCCCGGGGACGGTCATCATCATTACCGGATCTGGCCTGAAGGCGATTCCGCGCTACTAACCCCGGCCCTCGACCCGCGCCAGGTACTTCGCGTCGTAGGCCAGCGCCAGGCGCGGGCCCCACAGATCGATGTGGTATGCGGGCACCCGGCGGCGGGCGGTCCGGGGTCCCGAGTCCACGTCCGGGATGGACTTCGCCTCCAGCCCCCTGGCGGGGATCCCGGTGCTAGCCGCCCAGCGGAGCAGGCGGTTTGGATCCGCGCTGACCACCTTGCCATACCACCCCGGGCCGAAGCGCGCATTGGTCAGGTAGATCAGGGGCGCCAGCCAGAGGCCGCCGGCGACCGCGTGGCGGAAGCCGTCTGCCCGCCGGTCGAACCAACGCGGCGTCAGGTCGTCGGCGTGGCTCACGCGGCGCGGACGGCGAAGCGCGCCGGATCGAACGCCTCCAGCGGCAACCGCGGCCGGCCGCGGAGCAACAGGTCGGTGATCAGGTGAGCGGTGATCGGCGCCAGCAGCACGCCGTTGCGGAAATGGCCGGTCGCCGCCGCGATCCCCGACCAGCCCGGTAGCCGGCCAATGAGTGGCAGGCCGTCGGGCGAGCCCGGCCGCAGCCCAGCCAGGGCGTGGGCAAAGGCGGCGGAAGCGAGCGTCGGAGTGAGCCGCGCCACCGAATGCAGCAAGCCGGCCACCCCGGCGGCAGTCGGTCGCGGGTCGAAGCCAACTTCCTCCTGGGTGGCCCCCACCAGGATCAAGCCGTCCGGCTTGGGGCTGAGGTAGCCGCCCGAGCTGTAGATCAGGTGGCGGAGGGGCGTGCTCACCGTCTGGAGCGCGACCAGCTGGCCCCGCACGGGCCGCACCGGCAGCGCGGGCGGCAGCTCGGCGAACGCCCCCGACCAGGCTCCGGCCGCGATCACGACCTCATCGCATTCAAGCTGCTCGCCGCCAGCTCGCACGCCATGCACCCGGCTCCCCGAGATGAGGAAACCCTCCACGTTGAGGCCCATCCGGACCACCGCCCCCAGGTCGGCAGCCGCGCGCAGCGCGGCCTGCGCCAGGAGGGGAGGGCTGACCTGATGTTCCTGGCTGTAATAGGCAGCCCCACGAATGTCGCGACTCAGGGCAGGCTCAGCGTCGTGGACGCGGGCCGGATCCAGCCAGCCGACCGAGAAGCCGGCCGCCATATGCCAGCTGCGCCGGCGCCGGACGGCAACCTCGTCGGTCTCATTGAGCGCCACGCGCAGCAGCCCGGTGGGCCGGTAGCCCACGTCGATGCCAGTTCGTTCCTGGAGCTCTTCGGCCAGCGGGCGATGCAGCCGCAGGCCCTCCATGCCCAGGTCCAGGAATGCCCCCGGACCATCAGCTTCGGACAGCGGCGCCAGCATGCCGGCCGAAGCCCGGCTGGCCTGGCCGCTGGCTTCTCGGTCCATCACCACCGCCCGGGCGCCCGCTTTGGCCAGCTCGTAGGCGATGCACGCCCCGATGACTCCACCCCCGACGACCACGACGTCGGAACCCACGCTTTGATATTAGGCAAGGCCCTCGCGGGATTTCTCCCTCCCCCTTGCGGGGAGGGGCAGGGGAGGGGGTCTCGGGGCGAGGGCCTCTAGTCGATCAGCCGACGCAGGCGGAGATCCTCGGAAGCGCGCGCCTCCTGGAACAAGGCGCAGGTGACAGGCTTGAGCAGGCACGGTGGCTTGGGCCAGCTGACCACCCCGCGGAACTTGTGGACGCGCCCGTCCACGTGGCAGTCAGCCTGAAAGACCTTGAGGAAGGTCTCCCGCTTGCGGAGGATTTGCTCGAGATAGGGGCAGCGCATAGGTTAAAAGGTGATACTCCAAGGCTAACATAATCGCTGGAAGAGCCGGGCCCCGAAATACGGGGGGAATGAGTCCTGGGGGTGCAACGCCGGTGGCAACGGTTTTCCGGCACCATATTTAGCGGACGCAACGGTTCGCGCTTTAATCCCGTTGCCTGAGTGAATGCTGAATTGGATCCGGCGCCGGCTGCCGGCGCCGACGCGTCCGCCCAAACGGATCTTCGTACTCGGGGGCGGAGGCAGCCGGGGAGCCTGCACGGTCGGCGTGCTCCGGGCCCTGCTGGAGGCGGGGATCCGGCCCGACGGGGTGGTGGGGTGCAGCTCGGGCGCCTTCAACGCCGCCGCCCTGGCCTGGAAGCCCGAGCTGGAGACCATCGAACGGCTGGCCCTCGTGTGGCGATCCATCCGCAACCGCGACCTCTTCAACCGAAATCCGTTGCGCATGGCCCTTCGCTACGCCCAAAGCCACAACAGCTTCTTCGACAGCCGCTACCTGCGGGCCCTGGCGGCCCGCCACCTGCCACCCACCTTCGCGGACCTGGCCATCCCCTGCGCCATCATCGCAACCAACCTGACCCGGGCCCGTAAGGAGGTCTTCACCACCGGCAGCCTGCCGGATGCGGTGGCGGCCTCCTCCGCCATCCCCGGGGTCTTCAATCCCTTCCGCATCGACGGCGACGAGTTTGTGGATGGAGCAGCGGCGGATAACGCCGGCCTGGGGGAAGCGGTGGCCATGGGCGCCACGTCGATCATCGTGATCGACAACAGCACCACCAACCCACGCCGGCCGCTGTCATCCCGTAACCTGACTGGTGTGCTGGCCCAGAGCCTCCAAATCTTGCTCGGCCAGCGAATGATGGAGGAGTATCAGCGCTACGCCCAGCAGGCCCAGATCACGTTGCTCATGCCCAACATCGAGTTCGGCACTGAGGGCACCAATTTCAGCCAGGTCGAGCGGTTGATCGACGAGTCGTACCGGCGCGCCCACGCGTTTCTGCGGGGTGGCGGCCTGGGACTGGATGGCCAAGTGGAGCCGGGGATCCATTGCTTGCTGCCCGCCTGGAACAGGACCGGACTGACCCTGGCAGCGGGTGACTAGGACAGCCACCAGGAATTCCCTGGGCCGGTGGCTGTGGGTGCTGTGGCCGCTCGCCCTGCTCGCCGTCGCCTGGCTGATCGCGCCCTTTAAGGCCAACGCCGAGTTTCCCGGCCTGCCCTGCACCGCCGGAGCGGCGTCGCTGCTCGAGCGCTTCTCTTACCTACTCTTCTTCCTCCCAACCGCGGTCATCCTGCTCGTCCTAACGGCGCTCGCCCGCCGAGGCAGGCAAGATCTCCCTCCCCCTCAGGGGGAGGGTCAGGGTGGGGGTGCTTCCCCTCGGCGACGCGTAGTGCGGCTCTGGAGCCTGGCGTTTGCGGGGCTAGCCGTGGCGGCCGCGGCCCTCTACCTGGCGTTCGGGGCGCTCAGCGCCCAGCCGTCGGGAGAACGCGCCGTCGCCTGCCCACCGGCCACCGCCGGGTTCACGCCACTCCACTGCTGGAAGCGCTCGTCGCCGGATGTCTTCGAAATGAATGCCTTCGGTCGGCGACCCCTTGACCAGGCCAGCGCCGAGGCGCTGGGCCGGGCGCTGGCCGCCACCAAGCAGGATGTGTTCCTGAACGAAGCGTTCGTGTTGGACAGCCGGGATGAGGCCCTGGCCGCCTACTCGAACGGCCGCTTATTCGTTCTTCAGCGGCCGGAGCTCTCGGTGTTCGGGTCCCAATGTCTCGCCGAGCGCCAGGCCCAGGCACGCCTGATCAACGCGCACCGGGTCGCCTTCTATCGGTACAGCGCCCAGCAATCCCCGCCTGTCGATGCGCTCTTCCTGCCGAACGCATCCGCCAACGGGGAACAGCAGTACGAGGTGCTCGATTTCCTGCACGACCTCGTACTGCCCTATGTGGCCCCGGCGACGTTGCAGCCGACCGAGTCCGCCTACCTCGATCGGGTGGCCGCTGATCTCAAGGTCTTGAACGACGACCTGGACCGGGAGCAGGTGCGCGGCGCACCGCCCAGTGCGCTGCAGACCATGCGGAGTGATTTTCCGCGGATCGCCCAGGACCTGGCCACCAATGTGCCGGCGCGGCTCATCGCCTATCGCGACTCCCGTCTCAAGCGATTCCTGGAGAACTATGACCTGATCCTGGCCGCCGAGGAAAATGCGGGCACGCAAACAGCGAGTCAGATCCACAGCAGCGCCTATCAGCAGCACCGCGAGTTCTACTTTCAGGAGCCGCGAGTGACCCGGCTGATCGGCTACCTCTACCTCCAGGAACCGGGCCAGACCTTTTCCGACGACCAGCTGTCCACGGTGAACTGGGCGGTGTTCTAGAAGCCCGGATCTACCGGTCGGGCGCAGCAGATCGGGATGCGGGGCGTGCCGAGCCGCAGGAGGCGACGAGCACGCAAGGGAGCGCATCCGTCGATGCGTGACCGAGCGCGCGCAGGAGACGACGCTCCGGGAGCCCGGGGCCGTCGGACGAACGAAGCAGATTGGGATGTGGGGCGTGCCGAGCCGCAGGAGGCGACGAGCACGCAAGGGAGCGCATCCGTCGCGGCGTGACCGAGCGCGCGCAGGAGACGACGCTCCGGGAGCCCGGGGCCGTCGGACGAACGAAGCAGATTGGGATGTGGGGCGTGCCGAGCCGCAGGAGGCGACGAGCACGCGAGGGAGCGCATCCGTCGCGGCGTGACCGAGCGCGCGCAGGAGACGACGCTCCGGGAGCCCGGGGCCGTCGGACGAACGAAGCAGATTGGGATGTGGGGCGTGCCGAGCCGCAGGAGGCGACGAGCACGCGAGGGAGCGCATCCGTCGATGCGTGACCGAGCGCGCGCAGGAGACGACGCCCGGATCGGCCGCATCCGCGCCCAAGATGCGAGTTTGTTCCGGCGGTCTCGGGCTCAGGCCGCATCCGCGCCCAAGATGCTAGCCCGAGCCGGTGGATTTGGGCTTTAGTTAGGTCACCAGCGTCAGCGATGGCGCGCGGGCCTCGCTGTGCAGGATGCTCTGCACCGTGTCGATCCACTGGGTATCGCCGGACGCCGACCGCCAGAGCCAGTACTCGCTGCCCCAGAGGAGGATGGTGTTGTACCCGCCGTCTTTGAGCGCGCCGAACATGGTCCGGATTGCCGCCGGGCTGACACTCTTGGGATTGGCATAGGTGGTCATCGACGCCTCCCACGGTTCGGCCTGCGCCTCCGTGATCCACACCTGTTTGCCCTGGGCCCGGGCCACCGTGCGCCAGTGAGCGATCTGCTCCGGCCAGTCCGAGCCGGCCCGGCTCAAGTGGTTGCCGCCCATCAGCTGGTACCCGATCCCGGTGTACACGTCCAGCCCGAGAATGTCTCCCTGGTTCAGCACCGATAGGCTTTCCTTCTCGGCGCTGTCGCCCTCGAAGCCGAGCAGGCTGCGCAGGTCAAGGCCATCCCGGTTGGATGCCTGGTCAAAGAACAGGTTGAAATGCCCGAAGGCATTGACGATCACCGGCCGGTGGCGGTCGTCCAGCGAGCGGGTGGCCTCGATCTCATCGCTGACAAAGGACGGGCTGATCCACCAGTGAGAGGGGCCGGCCCGGTTGAATGGTTCGTTTTCGATCTGCCAGGCGTAGAGCGCGCGATTGTGCCGATAGCGGGCGACCGTGTTCTCCACGAAAAGCATCGCTGCGTCGCGCAGCCCCGGGTCCTGAGTCACGTCGTGGCCGGCCGCGGGGGTCGGACCCGTGAACGCCGCCGGCGGGATGTAGAACTCCGGCCACCCCACCCCTTTCATCCCCACCGAGAGGACGATCGGCTGCCCCGACCGCTCCGCCTCGGCGGTGAGCCAGTCCAGGTCACCGTAGCCGAACGCGTCGACCTCGTTCCAGTAGGCGGAGAGCCGGATGACGCGGAAGTGCATTGTCTCCAGCTGTTTGAAAGCCGACTGGTAGTCGAGTCCGAGGTTGGCGGCGCGCAGCGGGCTGAAGCTGGTGCCCACGGCCACCGGTGGCAGGACCGCGTGCGCCTTGGCCCGAGCGGGCATCAGCAGATGGAGCGGCCCGACCAGGCCCGCCAGCACCAAGAGGCCCACCACAATCGATGGGAGACGTCCCGAGCGGCGCAGGGTCGTCAACAAAGTGGGCATTTGCATCCGGAGCCAAAGGTGCGCGCCGGTGGCGCCGTCCTTGGTGTGCCGCCCAGCGTGCGCCCGGCCGGCAACCGCATCAAGGCTCCCCCGCCGGGAGTTTTTCCCTGACCGGCGGCTCCCGAAACCGGGGTATGAATGCACCGAATTCGCCTCACCGATACAACGCCCGGCGGGGACCGATCTTTTCCGGCCGGGTACGATAGCGGCGTTGTTAGCCAACCCGCAAGAAACGGCGTGGACGTGGTGACGTCAGCCCGTCAGGGGCTCCACGCCAAGCTGGACAGCGGCCGGATGTTGCTGGGCGGTCACCGCGGCAACGCGGATGAGTTCCCCGAAAACACCATGGCCTCGTTCCGGTCGGCCATCGACCTCGGGGTGGACGTGATCGAGTGTGACGTGCACCTGACCGCGGATCATCAGCTGGCGGTCATCCATGACCACCTGCTGGATCGCACCACCAACGGCCACGGATTGGTGCGCGACCTGACCATGGCCGAGATCAAGCAGCTCGATGCCGGATCCTGGAAGGCGCCGCAGTTCCGTGGCGAGCGCGTGCCCACCCTCACCGAAGTGCTGGATCTCGCTCGCGGGCGGGTGGGCGTGGCCATCGAGATCAAGAACCTGCCGCTCGCCTACCCCGGCATCGAACAGGCCGTGCTGGAGGCGACCCAGGCCGCAGGCATGCTCAGCGATGTGATCGTGATCGCCTTCGACCACCGCTGCCTGCGCCGCCTCCGGGAGCTCTCGCCGGCGATCCTTACCGGCGCCCTGGAAGCCTCCCGCCCGGTCGACATCCTGGGACTGTTGGCGGACGCCGGCGCCGAGGTCTTCTGTCCGCATTGGTCGGCGATCGAGCCCGAGACCGCGCGCGAGCTCCACGCGGCCGGCAAGCTGATCGGGGTCTGGACGGTCGACGATCCGATCGCCCTGGCCTGGACCCAGGCGCTGCCGGCCAACGCCGTCTACACCAACAAGCCCCGCACCATCCGCCCTACCTAAATTCTTGTTCTCCCCGTCCCTTGAACCGAAGGAGGGTCGGGGAAGGAGTCTCGTCGCGACTCGCATACCCTTGCGGTTCAGGTCTCCCTCCCCCTTGCGGGGAGGGGCAGGGGAGGGGGTCTCGGTGCTACTTGAACGCGCTGATTCCTGTGATCTCTTCGCCGATGGCGAGGGTGTGGATCTCGCTGGTGCCTTCGTAGGTCGCGACCGTTTCCAGGTTGGCCATGTGCCGCATGACCGGATATTCGAGGCTGATGCCGTTCGCGCCCAGGATGCTGCGCGCCTCGCGGGCGATGCGCAGCGCTTCCCGCGCGTTGTTGAGCTTCCCCATCGAGATCTGGGTGGGAGTGATCCGCCCCGCGTCCTTGAGCCGGCCGAGCTGCAGGGCGAGCAGCTGCGCTTTGGTGATCTCGGTGAGCATGCCGACGAGCTTCTCCTGGGTGAGCTGGAATCCGCCGATGGGGCGGTCGAACTGGATCCGCGTCCGGCTGTAGTCCAGCGCGCTCTGATAGCAGGCGATGGCGGCGCCGATCGTCCCCCAGACAATCCCAAAGCGCGCTTCGTTCAGGCAAGCGAGGGGGCCCTTCAAGCCCTGGGCGCCCGGCAGTTCGTGGTCGGCGGGGACGCGGCAGTCCTCCAGGATCAGCTCCGAGGTCACCGAGGCCCGCATCGAGAGCTTGTGATGGATGTCGTGGGCCTGGTACCCGCGCGTCCCCTTCTCCACCAGGAACCCGCGGATCCCGCCCTCGGTCCGAGCCCAGATGATGGCCAATCCGGCAATGCTCCCATTCGTGATCCAACGCTTGGTGCCGTTCAGGATCCAGTCGCGGCCATCCTTGCGGGCGCGGGTTTGCATGCCGGCCGGGTTGGAGCCGAAGTCTGGCTCCGTCAACCCGAAGCATCCGATCACCTCGCCCTTGGCCATGGCGGGCAGCCATCGCTGCTTCTGCTCGTCGGATCCGTACCGGTCGATGGGAAACATGCAGAGCGATCCCTGGACCGAGACGAAACTGCGCAGGCCGCTGTCGCCACGCTCCAGCTCCTGGCAGGCGAGGCCGTACATGACGTTGTTCATGCCCGCGGCACCGTAGCCGTGAAGGTGCATGCCGAGCAACCCGAGCTTGGCCAGCTCGGGGACCAGCTCCATGGGAAAGGTGGCGCGCTCGTAGTGGTCGACGATGAGGGGCAGGAAGCGTTGGTCGACGAAGCGGGCCACGGTCGATCGCACCAGCCGCTCCTCGTTGCTGAGCAGCTCGTCGAGGCCCAGAAAATCTACGGAGGCGGGCAAAGCGCCCTCATTCTATAGAGTGTCCGGACATGACCCGCACGCTCACTGTCGGCTATCAGGGTGAGCCCGGCGCCTACTCGGAGGAGGCGCTGCACGCCTTCTTCCCGCAGACCGAGGCAGTCGCCTTTCGCACCCTGCGCCATGTCTTCCATCGTGTGGCCGACGGGACGGTCGACCTGGCGCTGGTGCCGGTCGAGAACTCGCAGGCCGGCAGCGTGCTCGAGACCTATGACCTGATGCTGGAGTACCGGGTGCTGGTAGTCGGCGAAGTCGCGTTACAGGTCGACCACTGCCTGCTCGGCCTGCCTGACAGCGACCGCACCGCGCTCCGTCGTGTCCTCTCCCATCCCCAGGCGCTGGCGCAGTGCGAGGCATTCGTGGTCCGCGAAGGGTTGGAGCCGGTGCCGGTGTATGACACTGCCGGCGCTGCCCGCCAGGTGAAAGCGGAAGCTCGCCCGGACCAGGCCGCCATCGCCAGCCGGCGGGCCGCCGACCTGTACGGGCTGGCGCTGATCGCGGACCGGATCCAGACCATCCAGGAAAACGTAACCCGCTTTTTCCTGATCAGCCGCCGCGGCCCGAGCCGTCCTCGCCCGCCCCTGGTGCGCCGGCGCCGGCTCGGCTGGAAGACCTCGCTGGTCTGTGCCGTCCGCAATGAGCCGGGCGCCCTCTTCAGTCTGCTGCGCTGCTTCGCCGAAGCTGGCGTTAACCTCTCCAAGCTGGAGTCCCGCCCCCGGCGCGACCCACCGTGGGAGTATGTGTTCCACCTGGATCTCGACGGCCGGCGGTCGGATAAACCCGTGGGCGCGTCGCTGCGAGCCGCCAAGACCGTCACGACCTTCTTGCAGGTGCTTGGCACCTATCCGCGCGCGCTGCCCGCCGCCGTTCCACCACCTCGCCGCCGCCGCCGCGCCAAACCTAGTTAATCGTCCCTACCACAGGTTTTTTTCCCTCCCCTCGGGGAGCGGCAATAGATCCTCCCCTCCCCTTTGGGGAGGGGCAGGGGAGGGGTGCGGTTCGCGATTAGGCGGTCGCAGTAGCCGTCGTGCCGGCCAGTCCGAGGGCGGCCGCGTTGCCCTTCATGGCGTCGATCACTGTCTGGATGTGGCCGTCCAGCTCCACCCCCAGCTCGTCGGCACCCTTAAAGATCTGTTCCCGGTTCACCGCCCGGGCGAAGGCCTTGTCTTTGAACTTCTTCTTGACCGCCTGGACATCCACCTCGGCCACCGACTTATTGGGGCGGACCAGGGCCACCGCCGCCACAAAGCCCACTAACTCGTCGACGGCGTAGAGGACCTTCTGCATGGGCGCGGTCCGTTGGGCGCCGGAATGATCGGAGTGGGAGAGGACCGCGTACCAGATCTCCTCCGGCCAGCCCCGTTCTTTCAGGATGGCCGCCCCTTTCATGGCGTGCTCGCTGGCGTCCGGGTAGCGTTCGAAGTCGTAGTCGTGCAGGAGGCCGGCAATCCCCCAGGTTTCCGGGTCGCCGTTATAGCGGGGGGCGTAAGCCCGCATCGCGGATTCGACGCCCAGTCCGTGCTTGATCAGGCTGGGGTTTTTGGTGAACTCGGTCAGGATCGCCCAGGCGTCATCCCGTGTCTTCGCCATGGCCCAGGAGTGTATCGAATTGGCGCCATTGACCGTTGAGGCATGGGCCGCATAGCGTGAGCGTGGGAGGGCTGGAAGTGGTTCGGCAACTGGGCGACCTGGTGGAGCTGGCCGAAGGCGTGCTCGTCACGGCCATCCTGGCAGTCTTCGCCTGGGCAGCCTGGACGGCGGTAACCGATTTCTATGGCCCGGTCTTCCGCCTGCTGCACGGCTCCTGACCAGTAAACTGCTGGTCGGGGGCGTAGCTCAGTGGCTAGAGCACCCGCCTTTTAAGCGGGGTGTCGAGAGTTCGATCCTCTCC